>JAGBHF010000057.1 GCA_017935645.1 Bacteroidaceae bacterium
GTTACCTTCCGATTGAGCCTCACCCCCCACTTCACACTCGACTATGGCAATCTGCGCCAATGGGTAGGCGACACTCCCACCTTGCAGGGTGTGCGTGATGCTGTTATTGACATACGTCGCAACAAGTTGCCCGAACCGAGCGAATTGGGCAGTGCCGGCAGTTTCTTTGTCAACCCCGTCATCAGTCGTGAGCACTATAGCAAATTGCAAGAAAAACACCCCGACATACCTTGCTATGAAGTAGACGAGCACCAAGTAAAAGTACCGGCTGCATGGCTCATAGACCGCCTGAAGTGGAAAGGCAAGAGCTTGGGAGGCGCAATGGTGTACCCCAAACAACCACTCGTCATCGTCAATACAGGCAATGCCAAGGCCGGTCACGTGGTACAGTTGGCTCAAGATATAGCCTTCTCGGTACTCTTAGAGTTTGGTATCGCAATTACCCCCGAGGTAAATTATATATATTGATAAACGTTACATCCCTAACACCACTCATTGATAATGGCACAAATAGAATTTTTAGGAACAGGAACATCCACCGGAGTACCTCAACCCTTGTGTAATTGCGACGTGTGTCGTAGCACCGACCCTCGCGACAAGCGCTTGCGTTGCTCGTCGATATTGAAGTTCGACAACACCTATATTCTCATCGACTGCTCGCCCGACTTTCGCTATCAGGCCATGCGTGCCGGCATCGACCATATCGATGCGCTGTTGCTCACGCATGCTCACACCGACCACATGGGTGGACTCGACGACCTGCGACCCTACTGCACCTACGACCCGATGCCCATCTATGCCGAGGAGCGTGTGCTCAACGACGTGCGCACCCGACTACCCTACTGCTTCATGCAAAATCCCTACCCCGGCATACCTCGCTTCGACACTCACATTATCGCTCCGTCGCAACCCTTCAAGGTGGGTAATATCGACATCACGCCCTTGCGTGTCATGCACTACAACCTACCCATTGTGGGCTACCGAATGGGCAAGATGGCATACATCACCGACTGCCTTACCATGCCCGACGAAACCGTTGAGCAACTCAAAGGGCTCGACCTGCTCATCATCAACGCCCTGCGCAAGACCGAGCACATATCACATCAAACACTCGACATGGCCCTGTCGGTAATCGAACGACTCGCACCCCGACAAGCCTACCTCATACACATGTCGCACGACATGGGTTTTCATGCCGAGGAGTCGAAACATCTCCCGCCCAACGTTCACTTTGCCTACGACGGCCTGACGCTACAATTCTGAGCACAACGCTATCAAAGATAGAAATCCCGCAAACGTTTGCGGGATTTTTTTTATTATTATATCTTCACATCGCTATCATATTAAATTTCAAAGGACTATCTTCGTAGAAGATAACGTATATTCTAACCACAATACAAGTAATATGAAAAAAATTTTACTTTTCTTCTGTGCCATGTTTGCACTCAGTGCTATGGCATTGACTTACAACGTTACCGTTCCTGCCGGAACTAACGCCTGCTACATTGCCGGCGACATGAATGGATGGTCGCACCAAGAGATGACTAAGGTCGACGACACTCACTACACCATCGACATTGCCGATGCCAACGAGTCGCAAGGTTACAAGTATAGCAGCGGTCCGGGTTGGGACTATGTCGAGAAAGATGCCAATGGCGGTGAAATAAACAACCGCACCTACAGCGAAAATGACGTTGTTGCTAAATGGAACAAGGTATATGAGCCCAGTGCTCCTGTTGAAAAGCCCGAGGGCGATGTTACCATCTACCTCGAAAGATCTACTGCCTACAACGTTACCTATCTGTACGCTTGGGAAGGTGCCGACCTCGGCAATTGGCCCGGTATGCAAATGAACGAAATCGAGCAAATCAATAACGTTGAGTATTGGAAACACACTTTCGTTGCCCCCGAGAAGGCTATCAACATTATCTTTACCGATGGCTTGGGCAACCAAACCAACGATATCACCGGTGTAACTAAGACTACTTATTACCGCCTCAACCGCACATCGGGTCGCACTGATGTTACGGTAATTGACCCCTTTGACACACCCGAGATCCCTGAGACTCCCGGCACTCTCACTTACAACGTAACAGTGCCCGAAGGTACTCCCATGTGTTACATCGTAGGTGCATACAATGGCTGGGATATTGCCAATGCATCCCTCATGACTAAGGTCGACGACACTCACTATACCATTACACTCGATAATGTGACTAAGGCGTCGGAGTACAAATACACTTGCGGTAAAAGCTGGGAATACGTTGAGCAAAAAGCCGGCGGCATCGACGTTGCCAACCGCACTTGGAGCGAGAACGACGTAGTAGAAGCATGGTTCGACATGCCCTCAAGCACTCCCGACGTTATCGAGTCACTCACCTACAACGTTACTGTTCCCGTGGGTACTCCCGCATGCTACATCGTAGGTGCATACAATGGCTGGAATGTTAACACAGCTGTCCAAATGACTCGTGTCGACGACACTCACTTCACTGTTACCCTCGACGAGGTAAGCAAGTCGATGGAGTACAAGTACATCTGTGGCCAAAGCTGGGATTATGTTGAGTTGCGTGCCGACCGCACCGACGTTGCCAACCGCACTTGGAGCGAAAACGACGTGGTAGAGGCTTGGGCCAACACAGCCAACATCGGCGATGGTCTCACCTACAACGTTACTGTGCCCGAGGGTACTCCCGCTTGCTACATCGTGGGCGAATTTAACGGTTGGGATGTTGCCAACGCCCTCATCATGACCAAGGTCAATGATACTCAATATACCATCACCATCGAGAATGCCACCAAGGAGATGACTTACAAGTACACTTGTGGCAGAGATTGGGCTTGCAAAGAGGTTATCTCTGAGAACATCGATGAGGAGTTGATGCGCACTTGGAACGAAAATGATTTTGTATGGAATTGGGAGTGTTTCCTTACCACAACTCTCACTTACCGCGTAACTGTTCCCGAGGGTACTCCCGCTTGCTATATCGTGGGCGAATTCAATGGTTGGAATGTTGAGGATGCTGTCGAAATGAACTACGAGCACCCCAACACATTCTATGTTACAATAGAAAATGTCACCAAAGCAATGGGATATAAATACGTTAGCGCAAGATCTTGGGATAACGTTGAGTGCCTTGCCGATGGTGCAGAGAGAGCCAATCGCCACTGGACATACGCTAATGACGTAGTAGAAGCATGGAGAGGCACATCAAGCGAAATCCCCGGCTCACTCACCTACAACGTAACTGTCCCCGAGGGTACTCCCGCTTGCTACATCGTAGGCGAATTTAACGGTTGGGATGCCGGCAACGCCGCTTCTATGATCAAGGTCGACGACACTCACTATACTATCACGCTCGACAACGTTACCACGTCGTCACAATACAAGTACCTCAACGGTCTTTCTTGGGAATATGAAGAGGATCGTCCCGACAATGCCAACCGTACTTGGAGCGAAAGCGACGTAGTAACTGCCTGGAAGGCTATAGCCGAGGCTCCCCAAGAGCCCGAAGAGCCCGAGACTCTTGTTTACAGCGTAACAGTTCCCGCCGGTACTCCCAACTGCTACATTGCCGGCGAAATGAGCGCTTGGACATTCCTCCCCATGACTCAAGTAGACGACACTCACTACACCATCACACTCATGGGTGTTACCAAGTCGATGAAGTATAAGTACACTTGTGGCGAAGACTGGGCTTACGTCGAGGTACTTATCGACGGTAGCGACAGTGTCGACCGCCGCTGGAGCGAAAACGACGTTGTAGAGGCGTGGAAAGCCATACCCGAAGATGGTGGCGTCAACAGCACTACCGACAACACATTATCGGTGTACGGCTCTAATGGTGCTATCAACATCATCGCTGCACAACCCACACAAGTTGCTATCTACAACGCTCAAGGCATATTGGTAGTCCTTGCCAATGCCAACGGCAACACCACTATCGAGTTGCCTCGTGGTTTGTACATAGTCAATGGCAATAAAGTATTGGTTTATTGATAACAACCCCTATTATCCATACAACGAGGCTGTGCTCACCGCACAGCCTCGTTTTTCTTACCGCACATCACAACCCTCGCACCACCCGTTCATCACCTCAATGCTTAAAATACCTTAAACCACCACCATAATATCGCCATCAACGCGTGATAGCATGGGCAAAATTTATTAATTTTGCACCGTATTTTGTATAAACTACAAGAGCTTAAGGGAATGAAATTTATCAAAAAACCGTTAGCAGACTTTGGCGATTACGTAATGCTCATGGGTCGTACCTTTACGCGCCCCGACCGCCTGCGCGAGTCGTTTCGTTGCTACCTCGACGAGTTGTACAAGTTGGGTGTAAGTTCTATACTCATTGTCATCGTTATATCTATATTCATCGGTGCGCTCATCACCATTCAGATGCAGCTCAACATCATGTCGCCCTCGTTGCCACGCTACACTGTAGGTTACTCGGTGCGCGAGATTGTGTTGCTCGAGTTTTCATCCTCGATTATGGCACTCATATTGGCCGGTAAGGTAGGCTCAAACATCGCTTCCGAGATAGGCACCATGCGCGTATCGGAGCAAATCGATGCCATGGAAGTCATGGGCATCAATAGCGCCAACTATATCATCCTGCCCAAGATTGCCGCTATGGTGAGCTACATACCTTTCCTCTCGGCATTCAGTATGATTACAGGTCTGGGGGGTGCCTATTTCGTGGCTCTCTTTACCGACATCATGCCCATGTCGACACTCACTCACGGATTTCAGGCCTACTTCAAGGAGCACTATATATGGTATGCTCTATTCAAGACACTCTTCTTCGGCTTCATCATCAGTAGCGTTTCGTCCTACTATGGCTACAGCGTCAAGGGTGGCTCGCGCGAGGTAGGTCGTGCCAGCACCAACGCAGTGGTAGTAAGCAGTGTGCTTGTGCTCATTACCGACGTATTACTCACTCAAATCATAATGGGATGATAGAGGTTAAGAACATCAACAAGTCATTCGATGACAGACAGGTATTGTTTGACATCTCGGCACGTTTTGACAAGGGAAAGACCAATCTTATCATTGGTCAGAGTGGATCGGGTAAAACCGTACTGCTCAAGTCTATCATCGGCCTACGCACTCCCGAGACCGGCGAGATTCTTTACGACGGACGCAACAGCCTCGCCATGAACAGCCGACAAATCAAGGAGTTGCGCAAGGAGATAGGCATGCTGTTCCAGGGCGCCGCTCTCTTCGACTCCGAGACTGTGCTCGGCAACGTCATGTACCCCTTGCGCATGCACACCAACATGACTTGGCGCGACTGCAAGAAGCGAGCCGAGTTCTGCCTCGACCGTGTCAACCTTCACAACGCCAACGACCTATACCCTTCCGAGATAAGTGGCGGTATGCAAAAGCGCGTTGCCATTGCACATGCCATTGCCCTCAATCCCAAGTACCTCTTTTGCGACGAGCCCAACTCGGGTCTCGACCCCAAGACTTCGCTCGTCATCGATGAGCTCCTCAGCGACATTACTCACGAGTACAACATAACAACCATCATCAACACCCACGACATGAACTCCGTGCTGGGCATTGGCGAGCACATCATATTCATCAACAAGGGCTACAAGGCTTGGGAAGGCACAAGTGCCGACATTACCACCAGCAATAACGCCGCTCTCGAGGACTTCATCTTCGCCACACCCCTCTTTAAGGACGTCAAGGGATACCTTGTCTCGCAAGGTCGCTAACTATACATAATACGTTTATCACTCAGTACCCACCGACTATGGACAGCGAAATCTCAACACTACCCACTCCACAACCCGGCTCTATGGTGCTACGCACCGAGGACTTGGTAAAGAAATATCGCCAACGCACCGTAGTAAACCACGTGTCGATAAACGTTACGCAAGGCGAAATCGTAGGTCTGCTCGGCCCCAACGGAGCCGGTAAGACCACCACATTCTACATGACCACCGGACTCGTTCCCCCCAACCAAGGACGCATATTCCTCAACGACCTCGACATCACCGACTATCCTGTATACAAGCGCGCACAGCACGGCATAGGCTACCTTGCGCAAGAGCCTTCGGTATTTCGCAAGCTGTCGGTCGAGGACAACATACGTGCCGTACTACAAATGACCGACACCACCGAGGAGTACCGTCGCGACAAGCTCGAGAGCCTCATTGCCGAGTTTCGCCTCGGCAAGGTACGCAAGAACCTCGGCGACCAGCTATCGGGTGGCGAGCGTCGTCGCACCGAGATAGCGCGTTGCCTCGCCATCGACCCCAAGTTCATCATGCTCGACGAGCCTTTTGCCGGTGTCGACCCCATTGCCGTCGAGGACATTCAGTACATCGTGTACAAGCTCAAGGAGAAGAACATAGGCATCCTCATCACCGACCACAACGCTCCCGAGACACTCAGCATCACCGACCGTGCCTACCTCCTCTTCGAGGGCAAGATACTCTTCCAAGGCACATCCGAGCAACTCGCCGAGAACCCCGTCGTCCGCGAGAAATACCTCGGCCGTAGCTTCATCTTCCGCCGCAAACAATTCGATTAATTTTGTTGCCCTTCCATAGGGGCTTTTAAGACCTTAGAGACTTTAGAGAGCTTGCGGTCTTATAGCCCTTTTCGGGCCTTACCTATTGCACTTCTTCTATTGATTTCCGCATTTCATTTGCAACCAATTCTTGCAACTTTTTCTTTGGTAACAAATATTGATACTCAGCTACAGCTATGGGTTTATTCACGTCTTGCAGTGCCAATTCTACCTCCAAATGATCTTTTTCAGCGCAGAGGATTATTCCGATAGATGGATTCTCGTCAGGTGTTTTCTCCAATTTATCTAACAAGGAGAGGTAAAAATTCATCTTACCCACATATTCCGGCTTAAACTCACCTATCTTCAGTTCTATAGCAACCATCGAACGCAACCGACGATGAAAAAAGAGCAAATCAACCCTATACTCTTTACCGTTAAATGTCAATGTATGCTGATTACCTATAAAACTGAAACCACTACCTAACTCCATAATAAAAGTAGTAATCTTTTGCACAAGGCGACGTTCCAACTCCAACTCTTTCAGCGGCTCTATCGCATCTATAAATCCAAGATTATAACTACTGCGGAACACTTCATTGGCATATTCAGCCTGTTGTTCCGGTAGCGTTGCGCTGAAGTTGTTGTTTTTCTCAGCTGCCTGAATAGAAAGATGATATTCCGATTTCAGTGCATTACGAAGCATATCGCGCGACCATCCTTTTGCAACCACCTCATTGGCATAGAACACCACATCTTCGGGAAATAAATCATAGCTCATAAGTAGCAGATTGTGACTCCATGGCAAAACTGCGACAGCCTGTCGCAGTTTTGTATCACTCTCACAGTAACGCAAATAGAACTTCTTCATATCCCATAGGTTCCTTGGAGATAAACCCATATCGGGGTATTTCGACTTTAAATCGACCGACAATCTTTTGATGACGCTATCACCATGCTTACTGTCAAGTTTACAATCATGCAGCAACTTGCCAATCTCCCAATATGACGACATTACAACTGTATTCAGTTGTTTTGCCATCTTCAATCGTGACGATTCTATTACTGCGACAGCCTGTCGCAGTAATTCGGCATATTCATTCGGATTGAACTCTCGCGATAAAGTTATATCATTCATGTACTTAGTATTATTACCCCTCCTTTTTTAAGGTCCTCAGTAACCTTTAGAGACCCTACCCCTCATCACCTAAATATATGGCGTGCTATGATGCGGTGATACCACCGTTGGTCGAAGTTATTGACAGTATCTTCGATAGCCGCTATGATGCGTTGCTCGGCTTGGTCGCACCATGTGCGGAACTCATGATTGGGCTTATACCGTTGCATAAGCTCCACAAGGCGGTCGATGTCGAAGTTGTGCGACACGATACCCGCGCCCACTTTCATGGCATCGTAGCCGTTGCACTCCTGCTCGATATGCACCGGCACAAGCAAGGCCGGCTTACCCATATATAGCGCTTCGCACACGCTCTCAAATCCCGATGTCGTGGCATACGCTCCACACCCCGCCATCGACTGCAGGAACTTCGTGTCGTTGATGCGGTGCATCGTCAGTCCGGGCTGCAGCTCGTAGGTATCGGGCACGTCGGGCTTATCCCAGAAGAAGTGCATCTCCATGTCGGGATGCAGGGTGTGCCATGCTTGCACCTCGTCGGCAAATCCGCTGTTGAGCATATAGCCATGTATGTAGTTACCCTGAGTAGTGGCAATGCTACGCACCTCAGTGCGCAGTATAGGAGGCACAACGATAATGTCGCGGTCGGCATCATCATCGAGCGGGTAGAACGATAGCGCGAGGCGGCGACACGACCCCACGCTGGTAGCTATGGTAAAGAGTCGCAAAGGGTCAAGCTCTATTTTGCTCTTCTTGTCGGGGAACTCAAAGTCCTTGTGCAAGAAGAGGTATTGATGTCCTACACTGATAATAGGTATAGGCATAGGAGCGAGGTAGTTCGATATACCCACCATCACGTCGTAGAAGTTGATGATGGCATCAGGCTCCACCTGCGCTATCGTAGTGCGCAAGCGGTGCATGGATAGTGAAAATCCGGGCAGCTTGATGATATTTTCGATAAAAGAGTTGAAGTATGAAGGTCGTTTGCCGTTCACGCCTTGCACAAAATTGGGGCTTTCAAACGATTCGACCACAGTACCTTGCATGCGGTCGTAGAAGTATTGGGGCACTACCCGGGCAGGGTTTTTACCCACGAGGCACATCACAACCTCATGGCCATGACGCTCCAGCATAGCTTTCATCTCAATAGCCTGCATAAAGTGCCCACGGCCCTCACCCTGTACGACAAAGAGGAATTTCATACTTTGTTACATTATAGTTATACGTTACGACAAAGTAAATAAGTTTTCGGTAAAAAAACAAGCCGACCCACCCATTTTTGCACCCACACATACAGGGGTAATACCACACGCACGAGTAATCTTTTCTCCCCTTGTGTTTTCTGTGAAGAAAATATAGGGGGAGTCCACGTAGTGGGTAGGGGTTAATTATTTATACACAATTTTTCTAACCCCTCCGTTGCAAGGCAACACCTCCCCTATATCGCACCGCGATACAGAGGAGGAAAAAGATACCACACGCCTAGGATTTATTTTTTTAGACATAAGGACAGAAGATACATACAACAGGCGTGCGAAGCACGGGTCGCAGCTCCGCGAGGAGCGAGAATGAGTAGCCCCGTACGAGCCTACGAGCGTAGCGAGTGGCGATGTACGGGGTAGAGTCACCCACCCCGCGCAAGCGTCTGAAAGACGGGATTGAATAGCAGAGGATGGCGAATCGGTTACTTACGCCCGTCTTTCAGACGGTGATGTGGTGGTGATGAACATTACCCCGCACTTCGTCGCTTCGCTCCTCGTACGGGGCTACTATATTTCGGGGCATAAAGCCCCTCAACACGTGCTTCGCACGCCATTTTATTTGTCCTTATGTCTTAAAAAATTATATTCTTATGTCTTTATATATCCACAAAAAAAGACACACCCTCTTTTTTGGGGGGGTGTGTCTTGGGTATTGATATTGTCTAATATATGCGATTAGCGTACTACTTTGCGTACTTGGTTGCCGTTGCGGATGATGTATACACCACGACCAAGACCGCGGAGGTCTACGTTGTCGTTGCCACGGGCTACTACTGCACCGTTCACGTTGTATACCTCGATAGCACCCTCGGCACTTACTACACCGTAAGCATAACCGATACCACCGGCCAACTCTACACGGTTAACGCCTGTAGCTGTTTCGGGATTTACATCATTCCAATCGGCATAGTCTACGAAATAAACACTTACCAAGCCAGCAGCTTGAGCAGGAGTATAGGTAAGATAGCCCGAAGTAGCTATTACATTTTCCCAAGTCATCTTAGCTATTGTACCGTCTAAGTCTTCAACCATTCCGCTCTCCTCATTAAATACGGGAGCTTCACCAACCATTGCGCAGAATATAATGTGTGTATAGTTGTTCGCCTCATCACCAAGATAATAATATACACCTACATTATCCTCTGCCTCTTTACGCACACCATATACCCATTCAAATGCACCTGTATTGGCATTTACAAATTTTGCAGCATACCACGTAGCAGTCTCATCCCAAGCACCGGGGCTGAGGTAGTACATACCATACGCAATATTCGCTTCTATGGGCTCTACATAGCGGTAGAGTGAAATAGATTGTTGAGGTTTATCTTCCGCGTAACATGAGAATAATGAACTTGCTGCGTTATATTGCATCAAATTTCTTGTATTAGTTCCCTGCGCTACAACAGTAGCTACACCATCATTAGCGATTGTTATATCCCAGCTACCATTTTCATCTTTTGTAGTTTTTGTTTTCAAATGATTGCTAGAAGTGCTTGCTGCGTAGAGGTAGCCAGTACCTGTATTGAATGCCCATGTATTGTCTACAGAACCGGCTTCGAGAGTAAGCACTTGCACATCATTACCAAATGTTATAGTTTCACCATTTTTAACAACATCGGCTTGACCACGGTTATTGTTATTTTGAGTAGTAGACAAGGCTACATTACTTTCTTTAGCCGCAATAACTACCTTATCACCTGCTACAAGGGTTGACGCATCCTTAACGAGTACCCAACCAGTGCGAGGCATTGCAGGTTCCTCGGGACGTTCTACAGGTGTTTCGGGATCTTCACCGGGTTGCTCACCAGATGTTTCGTAGGTAACAGACATTTGGGCCACGCGAATTTGTTGGGTTCCATCTACATCAAGCTTAAAATATGTATAATCTCCGGTAAAAACCAATGAATAATCTTTATAAGATGTACTTGTACTAACTCCACCTACCAATGTCCACTCGCTACCATTAGTACTACCATATACATTCAATACATCGGCTTTGTAACCTGCATTAAAAGTCATTTTTGTAATAGCACCAGGAAGTTTGTTCGAAACAACATATCCATTATTAGTACTGCTTGAATATATGCGCAATTGCGTATTTATATGACAATCTTCAATCGTAATTTCAAGATCATCGTGTAATTTATGAGTTTCTTTTGCATACTGAGTACTATTACCAGTATACTCTGCGAAATCGACTGATATTGTCACCTCTTCTGCTTGCATGCCTATGATGGCGAGCATGCACATAAAAAATGAAAGTAAAATTTTTCTCATAATGCGTGAATTTTATTTGTTTATATTATATTCGTCGGATAGTGGCGGACAGGCCTTCGCATAGGCCTACACGTAGGGCAAAGGTATAACATAGCATCGTAATAACCAAGCCCTAAGGCAATTATTTTTAAAGAAAATTGTGATTAAAGCAAAATCAAGGCATTTTTCACAAAAATTCCCGGCGAAAATGTATGTAATCTTTTCTCCCCATGTGTTTTCTGTAAAGAAAATATAGGGGGAGTGGCTATAAGCCGAGGGGGTTGATTGTTTGTTTGCGTATAATTCTAACCCCTCCGTTGCAGGGCAACACCTCCCCTATATCGCACCGCGATACAGAGGAGGAAAAAGATACCATCACGCACAAGGTAACCTTTTCTCCCCATGTGTTTTCCGTGAAGAAAATATAGGGGGAGTGGCTGCAAGCCGAGGGGGTTGGAAGTATTACTCCTTTTCTTTTGATAATATCTCAAGGACAACTTCTCGTATATAACCCACTACATTGTCATAACTCGTAAATACATCGCGATTCTCAAATCGAAGAATGTGTATATCATGATACTTTCTCAACCATCTACTGCGTCGGTCATCATAATCCGAACCATCTAACGAATAATGTTGTACGCCATCTAACTCAATACCTAACTTGCACTGGGGTGAATAAAAATCAAGAATAAACGAACCAACCGAAAATTGCCGACGAAATCTAACGCCTTCTATCTGTCGATTTTTAAGACTTAGCCACAGCAGAGCCTCTGCCGATGTGCCAAAGTTCCGGAGTTCTTTTCGCTCGGCCTTTAATTCAGGCTTATTGTTACTACGCAAATTCTTTCCCATCTGGCAAATGTAATCATTATGTCTGTATATTGAAATATTTAACATATTTTTCTAACTCCTCCGTTGCGGGGCAACACCTCCCCTATCTCTATCGAGCAGAGGAGGAAAAAGATACCACACGCACGAGTAACCTTTTCTCCCCTTGTGTTTTCTGTAAGAAAATATAGGGGGAGTGGCTGCAAGCCGAGGGGGTTGATTGTTCGTTTGCGCATGATTCTAACCCCTCCGTTGCA
>JAGBHF010000003.1 GCA_017935645.1 Bacteroidaceae bacterium
AGCATCTGACTACGGATCAGAAGGTTACAGGTTTGAATCCTGTCGGAGTCACAAACAAAGGGGTCCCGTAGCTTAACTGAATAGAGCATCTGACTACGGATCAGAAGGTTACAGGTTTGAATCCTGTCGGGATCACAAAAAGTTTTCATGGAGGAGGCTCCGTAGCTCAACTGAATAGAGCATCTGACTACGGATCAGAAGGTTACAGGTTTGAATCCTGTCGGAGTCACAAAAGAATAAGACAGTAACCACCGAGATATACAATGCTCATGTTATTGTCTTATTTGCTTATAATGAGCAATGACATGTATTAAGCACGAAGAAGTTTGGCACACTATTTGCTCATATAGCAATAAAATCTTTTCATAAGATGCGGCACAAATTAAACAGAAGTTCAAAGTATTCAATCGACAAAGGGTGTATGACGCCACCCCAAAGGGCGTGCTATACCCCATAGTCGAATCGATCTTTGACTTCATATTTTTTTGAGAGGTCACAACGAAACACGTTTTTCGTTGCTCAAAAAAAATCATTCTGCGTGTGCCATTAAAGAGTTTAAACAAAAGAAATTCTTTCAATCACCTACACCATTTTCCAACCACTTATACACCGCCATGTGCCCGTGTATCACATCGGCATTGTTGCACAACAACAATGCCCAACATTTGTTTTACCCTATAAATAAGCATATTATGAAAAGAAATAACATAAACGACAATATTTATCGCGAAGTAGAATACAACGGCTCACGAGTAAAGATACTCGATAAAAACCACATTCGCATCACCTACAAGCACAACCACTACATAGTACCCCGCGCCACACGCTGTATAGGTACAACATCGTCTTTCACCATAACATTCGATAATGAATTGATCGGATATTGCCACAACGACAACGAAGGTATACTATGGATTACTGACAACCGTGAGAATAATCCTGTGATAGAGTGTAAGATGACAGAGGATATATCTGCTATGGATTGTTGCGATGTTGTACTGACAATTTTTCGCGAAAGCGACAACATGATTGTCATGCAAAAGAACCTTGTCAAGGAGTATGACAGCTACTATTTTGTCAAGGGAGCAGATTATGAGGAACTGCCCGAAGCCGGCAAATACGTTGCCATTGTCAGTGGCATACGACACCAGAAGTCTCGCTACAACTACAACAACAACTACATGGTAATACCCTTCACCATCACCAACAGCACCGTAGAACAGCTACGCATAAAGAGAGCCGAGTGTTCAATACAAAGTACATACATTACCGGCTCAACCGCCTCGCTACAAGTAAAACTACATCACGCCTCGACAAGTGATAACGACAGCGTAGTGAATGTTCAATGCTTCGACTCCGAGATGAACCTGATAGCACACAACAGCATCGCTGTAGCGGCTCATCACTGTGGCAACAGCTGCAATTTCAGTATAACTCCAGACCTCTTTTGGGTAGAAAACGAGCGTTATACCATGGTCATCAACGACTCGCAGCGTGCCATAGCAACATTATCGTTCGACATGACACACAAGAGCCATTGCGACGTGTGCAATATCGAAGATGTAGAGGATGTCTATAGAAACACTATACACCTGAATAAACATGACTACCGCCTGCTGCAATCGGTATCCGGCATGAGCGACATGCGACGCAAAATCATCATGCAGTATAAACAAGTGCGCTATATTACCGAACTTAACAGAAATTTCGACAAACTGAACCTAAGCCGAATACGTCATGCTATTGTCTACAAGCCAGGCGAATACGAAAAGTCACCTATACTCAATCGTGCGTATGCCGTTTCAAACATTCTTTGGAATGAGCCTACCGAAATGCTCAACTGTCAGGCTCTGTGCAACGATGATAACCTACGAAACCTCTACACAGGCGATGAGGTGTGTATATGGACACATCTCGACGCCTTGTACGACAAGCGCAATGAGGCTCTACACCACATCCAAGCATTCATCAAAGATGGTAAACACATCGTTCTCTACGACAGCCCAAAGAGCATCGAGCGGTTTTTCTCAATCTACCCCGACTTGCGCGACCTATTCGATACCGAATACACCTTTAGGGGTACAAATGCCACGGTCAAGGAGATAGCCTATCGTTTCGTGAGAGAGATAAGAGCAAATAATAAGATACTGATTAGCGAGGATGCAATACGCTACATATACGAGACCCTTACCCACAAGATAGCCCGGAATGAATGCATCGACAACTACGACCACAGCAGTATCGAGAACTTTATATGGAACAGCGTTGTCAACAAGGTAGAGAGACGCATCCTCAGCATGCCCCAAGAGCATGTAACAATGATGGGCGAGCAAGTCAAACGCCTACACATCGAGGATATAGACTTTGGATATTTTACTGCTACACAACCTGCACAAGAAAACACACAAAGTTGTCTGGGTGAGCTTGACAAGATGATAGGACTGAACAATATCAAGAAGGAGATAATTACTCTTGCCACACAATTGCAATTCAATCAACGCCGCATGCAGATGGGGCTTCCTTCCGGCAGTACAGGTTGCCACCACATGATATTTACCGGCAATCCGGGAACAGGAAAAACCACAGTTGCCAAGATGATAGGTAAGATATTTCACAGTCTAGGATTGTTATCGAATGGCGAAGTAATCGTAACCGAACGCGCTACGCTATTGGGCAAATATATAGGCGATACCGAGGATAATATGAGAAACATTCTGCAAAACGCCAAAGGTAAAGTACTCTTCATCGACGAGGCATACACCCTTTGTCGCAGCTCGGACGACAATAGAGACTATGGCAGACATGCCATCGAGTCACTGCTCACTACGCTTGCCGACGATAATGCCGACATATTGGTAATCATGGCCGGATATAAAAACGAGATGGACACCATGCTGAGTATCAATACGGGACTAAGAGGTCGTTTCCCTCATCAATGGCACTTCGAGGACTATTCGAGCAACGAGTTGATGCAAATAGCATACAATATGTTGCAAGAACAAGAATACACACTTACACCCGAAGCCGACAAACTTTTACGTGAGATTATCGACGAAAAGCTACAAGCATGTGACCAGGAGTTTAGCAATGCCCGTTGGATAAAACAGTACATCACACACCGCGTACTACCTGCCATGGCAGCACGCGTAATGAAACTTGCCAATAGCAACGACAAAAGTGTATATACCACAATTGAGGCTTGTGATATTGCTACTACTCACACACCTGTGGCAGCGGTCGAGAAAAAGACACGCAATCGCATAGGATTCTGCACACTGCAACACAGTGACGCAGCATAATAAGCAAGCGAAATGCCACAACCTCCTTGCAATTCTATAAGATAAACTTTACCTTTGTATTCATCTAAGAAACTACACAACAATGGATAAAAAAGAACGTGCCGAAGCGCTGTTGCGCATGGGCGAATCATATATAAGTGGCGATAAAGGCGCAAAAAAGGATTATGCCGCAGCCATAAAAGTATGGAAAGAGGCAGCCGAGTTGGGCAACATTGATGCCCAATACAACTTGGGCGTATGCTATAACAATGGAACCGGTGTAAAAGCCGATAACGCCGAGGCAGCTCGTTGGTGGCTCAAGGCCGCCAAGCAAGGCGATGTAACAGCCATATTCAACATTGCACTTTTCTACCAACAAGGTATAGGCGTAAAACAGGACTATGCCGAGAGCTTGCATTGGATGGAACTTGCCGCCAAACAGAATGACCCCGATGCCATGTTCCAGATAGGTATGTACCATGAAAACGGATGGGGTGTACCGGCAAATGCCGAAGAGGCTCAGAAACACTACCTGCTTGCCGCCGAGAAGGGACACCCTAAGGCTCAAACCATTATAGGCATTGAGCTATATAACAAAGGCGAATACACAAAGGCCGTTGAGTGGTTTGAAAAGAGTGCCGAACAAGGCTTTGCCGATGCTCAATACTACATGGCACGATGCTATCATAATGGCCACGGTGTAGAGCAAAACTTCGAGGAAGAAGCCGCATACTATCAGAAGGCGGCTCGTCAAGGTCACACCGATGCCCTATACAACATGGGGTATTGTCACCTCAATGGTGTCGGCGTAGAGGAGAATACAGAATTGGCTGCTCAATGTTTCAAAAAAGCCGCCCAAAACGGAGATGCCGAATCGCAATACATCACAGCTATATTGTGCGAGAATGGCTTGGGGTGTGAAGCAGATATAGATGAGGCTACACACTGGTACACCCAAGCAGCCGAGCAAGGCCACACAGCGGCACAAGAGTGGGTGGCACAGAAGAAGTAATAGGCCCACATCGGCTACCCGCATACAAGCAAGTCTGTAACACAATCCAACGGAGATTATGCTACAGACTTTTGTTTTACACTATCGGTATCAGGCCGTAATCAATCCTGAGCCGCATTGAGATACTCGCCCACTATCCGGGCTGCAAGTGCCACATACTCCGAGCACGGACGACGCTTGTAATATTCGGGTGTGCGCTCTTCGGGTACAGGAACATCACTCTGTTGCTTCAAGCCCAAGAGTTCACGACACACGATACTGCCACATTCGCCTCTATAACGCTCAGCCAACTTCTGCACACCGCCATATATACGGGTACGCACCTCTCTATCGGTTGTAGGAGCACCTTGATATGCCACACTACTCACCATAAACATGCCACTTACTGCACCACACACTTCGCGAAGTCGACCCATACCGCCACCGAGGGGTTGTACCAACGATGCCAACACATCGGCATCCTGCCCCAATACATCGGCATAAGCAACAACAACGGCTTGCGAGCAGTTGTACCCTTGCTCAAAAGCCTCACGCGCACGTGCAGCGCGAGCCTCTACATCGATATTTAATTGTCTTTTTTCCATAATTTACTACCAATCAATAGGTTTATATCCATGTTGTACCAAATATTCATTGGTACGACTAAAGTGTTTATTACCAAAGAATCCACGATAAGCCGACAGTGGAGAGGGATGAGGCGACTGTAACACACAGTGACGATTGCGGTCAATAAAAGCACCTTTACGTTGCGCATAAGAGCCCCATAGGATAAAGACAATATGCTCACGTTCAGTAGCCAATCGGCGAATAACAGCATCGGTAAAAGCCTCCCAACCTTTATTTTGATGCGAGCCGGCTTGGTGGGCACGCACAGTCAAGGTTGCATTGAGCAACAATACGCCTTGTTGAGCCCAGCGCATAAGGTTGCCACTGCGAGGAATAGGTTTGCCCAAGTCACTCTCAATCTCCTTGAATATATTAACCAGCGATGGCGGAAACTGTACACCATCGTTTACCGAGAAACACAAGCCATGTGCTTGTCCGGGCTCATGATAAGGGTCTTGACCCAAAATAACCACCCGCACCTGCTCGAAGGGGCACGCATCAAAGGCGGCAAACATTTCACGTCCGGGCGGATATACCGTACCCGAAGCATACTCTCCGCGCACAAATTGAGTGAGTTGTGCAAAATAGGGCTTATCGAACTCCTCTTGCAGGCGATACTTCCAACTCTCTTCTATACGAACATCCATAGGCCTATGTAATGTTAACAAATTCAGCATCAGCGAGTGGTAATAATAACATAGAATAAGCTACAATGACCCTCGCACACTTGCAAAGCTACAAAATAATTAGTACTTTTGCAACACTCGGCAAGCAAGGCTTAAGAGTATGTAATGTAAGCACCCATAGTTCAATGGATAGAATACCGGATTCCGGTTCCGACGATTGGGGTTCGACTCCCCATGGGTGTACTGTTAAGCACAAACGATATGTCAAAATCAGACATATCGTTTTTTTATATATCACTATATATTATCACTTTTCTCGGCTTTATCGATATAAAAACAAAGGTTGCATCGCAAAATTGGATGCAACCTTTGTTATATATACTGATGTATATTTCTTATTTCACGATACCGTCGCGACGCATGAGGGCATCGATTGAGGGCTCATGACCACGGAAGCGTTTGTAAAGCACCATGGGGTTCTCTGTACCACCACGAGAGAGTACGTTCTCGCGGAATGAACGAGCTGTCTCTTGGTCGTAGATACCTTTCTCCTTGAATGCAGCGAATGCATCGGCATCAAGTACCTCAGCCCACTTGTAGCTGTAGTAACCGGCAGCATAGCCACCTGAGAAGATGTGACCAAATTGAGGACTGAGTGCTGTACCCTCTACAACGGGGAGTACTTGAGTTGAAGCCAAAGCAGCTGTCTCAAATGCCAAGGGATCCTCAACAAGTGCTGTTGTAGTGTGCCATGCCATATCGAGCATACCGAATGACAATTGACGGATGCAAGCGTAGGCAGCGTGGTATTGGCTTGAAGCAATAATCTTCTCAACCAACTCGGCGGGGATAGTTTCGCCTGTCTCATAGTGACGAGCAAAGCCATCGAGGAACTCTTTCTCGGTGAGGTAGTTCTCGTTGAATTGAGAGGGCAACTCTACGAAATCGCGGTATACATTGGTACCCGAGAGTGAGTTGTAAGTAACATTAGAGAGAAGACCATGAAGAGCGTGACCAAACTCGTGGAGGAAAGTCTCAACCTCACCGAATGTGAGCAATGAGGGAGCTGTTGCAGTAGGACGAGTGAAGTTCATCACGATAGTTACGTGAGGACGGCTGTCAACTGTATCATTTTCCATCCATTGACCCTTGAACTCAGTCATCCAAGCACCTTGGCGCTTGCCGGGACGGGGGAAGAAGTCGGTGTAAAGAACACCAATGTACTCACCGTTGGCATCAGTTACCTCATAAGCGCTGGCTTCTTCGTGATATACGGGGATGTCTTTGTTCTCGGTAAATTGGAGACCATAGAGCTTGGTAGCAAGACCAAATACGCCATCAATTACGTTTTCCAACTTGAAGTAAGGACGCAACATCTCGTCGTTAAGATCATATTTGAGCAACTTCAATTGGTCGGCATAGTATGAGAAGTCCCAAGCTTTCAATTCGAAATCGGCACCCTCTTTCTCAGCGGCAAATTTTTGGAGCTCGGCAACCTCGTCCATTGCTACGGGCTTGTAAGCAGCGAGGAGTTGGTTCAAGAGGTTGTAAACGGCATCGGTAGTACCTGCCATTGTATTCTTGAGCTTATACTCGGCAAATGTGTTGCAACCGAAAAGCTTGGCAATCTCGAGGCGTACCTCGGCAATGCGAGCAAGAATGGGAAGGTTATCAAACTCACCACCGATAGAACGAGAAGAGTAAGCACGATACAACTCTTCGCGGAGTTCACGAATAGAAGAATACTTCATGATAGCGCTATAGCTGGGGTACGAAAGGTCAACCATGTAGCTACCTTCTTTACCCTTGCTTGCAGCCATGGCGGCAGCAGCATCGATAGCACTTTGGGGAAGACCTGCCAACTCCTCTTCAGAGAGCTCACGAGAGTAAGCGTTTGTGGCACGAAGAGCATTTTGGCTGAAAGCGAGAGTAAGATTGCTCAATTCAACCGACAATTCGCGATAACGCTCACGAGCCTCACCCTCAAGGTTGGCACCACTGGTAGCAAACGAGTCGTATGTTCTCTCAACAAGCATCAATTGCTCGGGAGTGAGATCCAACTCGGCGCGACGGTCGTAAACATACTTAATGCGCTCAAAGAGTTGCTCATTGAGGCTGATGTTATTGCTGTGCTCCGAGAGAAGAGGTTGAATACGTTGAGAAATTTCCATCATCTCATCGTCACTCTCGGCACCTTGCAATGCAAAGAATACACTTGCTACACGATTGAGGTAGCTACCACTCTCTTCGAGAGCTACGATAGTATTCTCGAAAGTAGGAATAGAGCGTTGGTTTACAATAGCATTGATTTCTTCAACTTGAAGTTCAACACCTTTTTGGAACGCAGGCTCATAAAGTTTGTTGCTAATCTTATCGAACGGGAATGTGTTGTGAGGGGTGTCATACTCACCACAGAAAGGGTCGATTTGATTGTTGTTGGTTGTGCATTGTGTTGTCATTAATGCAAAAAGACCTAAACTGATTGATACTAAAAATTTTTTCATTGGTTTGTGTGTTTTACATTTGTGGTGCAAAGGTCGGTATTTATCTCGCTGTAATGAGAAAAGTTTTTCTTAAAAAAATTAAAAAACAAATATTTACCCCTATTTTTCTATCCGACAGCCTTATTCAAGAATAGTTGTTATATATTTTCGGCACATAATAATGACAAAAAACACAAGAATATCAGGTAAGCATTAACTATTTACAACAAAAAGTTTATACATTTGTAAGTGAATGAAATGAATACAACAACAAACAACCACACGCACAACCCAACACTATGAAAGAAGACATTGAAAAGCCTCAATCAGAAGGAATAGATACCGATAATCATATCGATGCAACACAATCTTCGGCCGATAAGCCCGACATTATTATTGACGTAAGACAATACCAAACACTACTTGAAATATTAGACAATCCACGCAAGGCACTGAAGGCTATGGGTGCTATCATCGTACTCACTATAGCTATCTTTGCCGCATTGGCTTTTGTCATTATCTCTATCAAGAGTTTCTACCCCTACAACGAGATTAAAACCAACATGTTTGGTGCCACGACAATGGAAAACGAAGATGTCGAACTCACCTATTGGCTTTTCAATACAGCCGAGATGTGGGCCAACTCGGGCATACGGGTTGAGAAGGGCGACATTCTTACCATTCGTGCATCGGGCAAGAGTAATACCGCTATACACCATCTCATAGAGCAAGTCGAAAACAATCAACAACTCACACACAACTGGGCCGGAACAGAGGGTCACAGCCGCAACAGCAATCGAAGCAAGTTTCGCATCATGCCCGAGCGAGCGTCCGATGCACTCATTATGCAGGTTATACCCGAAGATGTTGTTATATATGACGACCATTTTTATAACAACAAGTTCATCAGCCCCAACTATGCCGATGATTGCTCACAAGACGAAAACTACACGAGCTACAACAACTACTATTTTATAGGCAAAGAACGCACCGACCTACGCATAGTGCAAGATGGCATACTACACTTTACCGTAAACGATATAGTACTCACGCACAACTGCGTGTCATCGATACAAGCATACAACAACACACTTATCAAGAAGAAGCTAAACCTAAGCGAGAGCGAGTACAACACATTCATGAGAAAAGTTGCCACATTGGAGTCGCTCATTAACGACACAAATAATATCGACGAAATAACAGAGATAGTCGAGGATAGAAATTTTGCCAACAACTGCAAGAATTGGATTAAATACAACAAAGAATCGGTAAACGTAGGAAAACATCCCGTTGCACTCGACTCGACCCTATACAAGCATCTCGATGTAAGTCACGACAACGCATTGCCTTTCTACAACGAAATGCACTACTACCGCGACAACAACTACTACAATGCATGGTTTGATGATAATGTGGGTTCATTCCTCATAGTCATAGAAAAACAAAAAAACAAGAACTAAGAATTATGGCCCAGAAGGAACGAAACACCGGTATCAAAGAGACCGTTCGGCAAGCTATAGAGTCGGGTAAGAAGCACATCTTACTCAACGACAGCAACTTCTTTGTCGACCTCATCGACGACAAGAGCGAGAGCCGACACACACGGTCGGTATCACGTATACTCACCTTTTGCTCCGTTGTTATCGGCACAGCAATATGCGCCGTAGCACTATTGGTAGGCAGTGTGTTTCTCGTCAAGAACATATTACTATACAATAACCCACCTATTGTCACCGAGTCGGGGTCAATCATCCCACAACGCTCGTGCAGTCGCGAACAAGTAATATTCTTTTTCAACACCAGCGAGTGCTGGTCGAGCACCGGTGTGTATCTTCAAAAGGGCGACAAGATACGCATATCGCAATCGGGTGGTTTTCACAGCGACTTTAAGGGGATATACAAGGCCGTAAAGAACAACACACAACTGCGCTACCCATACTACGATAGTCGCATGGTAAATAGCGAGTTAACCCCCGACACCAATTCGACGTTGCTATACAACGGGAAGGATTGTCAATTTGGCACACTGCTGTGGCAAGTAAACGACCGCAACATCGTGCGAGAAAATCCCACAAAAGGTAATATCCACCAAATTTCACCTCAAAGAGATAGCAAAAAGTATATCAACATTGAAGAAAACGGCGAAATATTTTTTGCCGTCAATGATATTTACCTTACCGACTCGGTAATCGAATCATACATATCAAAGGCCCAATGTATCGATCCCGAGAAAGTTGAGGATATGCACACAAGACACAAACTCGTAGAAGATGAAGACCTTTTATACTACATCAACACCAACGACAACGACATTGACGTAGTTGTAAACCCTGACTCTATAAGAAAGCACTTTGCAACAGACAGCATGCGCGATATATGGTTTAAGGACAACATGGGTAGCATAATGGTGTGTATAGAGATTATGCGTGCAGCCGAAAACATGCCTTGGTATGCACATTGGTATCGTCAAACCGAGAACCATATCTTTGAAGATATCAACAAACACACCGAGCACATTCCTCGCATATTATCCATTATATACAACTGTGCCGGAGCCATAACTATGCTACTACTGCAACTTGTACTACTCCTCATCTGGGTATTCTCCAAAGGCTCATATTACGATATCATATCGGCTCTATGGAGCTTACATCCATATATTTCCGCCGCAACGATAGTTATAATAATAGTTTTACTATTGTACTACTATCGCAAACAATGCTCACACATATGGGGTAAAACTCAGGAATTGGTTAAAAAGCGGAGAAAATAAGAGAAGGTAATTATTGGTATCCGATTAGAATATAAGATGTACAATTTATCGCTAAAAACTTAGTACCTGGTGTATAGCTATAAAATTGTAAGACTTACACGACGACCTAATCCTTCAAAAATACGAAAAAGTGTACTTAGCTGAATATCAGCTTTACCATTTTCAAGTCGAGAGATATAAGTCTTTTTTGTACCAATTCTATCAGCAAGTTCTTGTTGGGTAAGCCCGGCACGCTTGCGTTCTTCTTTAAGAGTTTGAGCAAGACAGAATGCTTGAGTTTCTTTGTCAAACTCTTCACGAGACGAAGTACCGACTTCTCCAAACTCAACATTTAGCAATTCATCAAGAGTGCCACAATTCATCAGGGCTTCCTTTTTTGCTTCATCCATAACACTCATTCTTTTGACTCTTTAGATTTAAAATATTCTTTCATTAATCTTTCGGCTTTCTCGATTTCACGCGAAGGTGTTTTTTGCGTTTTCTTTTGAAATCCATTAAATAGGATTACTAAAGGACCTTCATCGAAACAGCAGAACACACGGAATATATCGCCACCCAATTCTATTCTTATTTCAAACAATCCTTTTTTGCCTTCAATACTTTTAAGTATTGTAATAGGCAATCGATCTAAAGTTTGTAGCCAAACCAAGGTTTGTGCAATTTTCCTTCTAACCTTTTCACTTTTAGCTACATAAAACTCATTAAAATAATGTTTATAGAATATTATTTCTCGGTGTGCCATATATTCATATTCACAACGGCAAAGTTAACTAAAAAGTTTACTTTTGCCAAGATTTTGAGAGTTTTTTTTATCGAAATCTAATAAAAAATCAGCTATAACTCTTACCAACTTACTTGCGATTTATCGAAATCGACCAACCATTTTTCGTGTTGATATATCATCTTAAGTTCAAGACGATGCAGCATTTTTTCCTCGCCCAACTCATTCATCACCAACACCTTGCCATGCACGATATTGACCGTATCGGAAGGCATGAGCAGTTGAGCATGGGTAATTTTAAAACGAAGGTTTCCGTTTATCATTTCATGAGCTTGCTCCCCTACCCAATCGGCATAGAAAGCAACATCGTCGGCCGACCGGGGCGTAGCCAAGAGAGATGCCTCATCGTAACGAGCATGAATGAGGTGATCGGCAAAAATTCGTGACACGCGCATAGGTTCGCTCTCGCTCTTACCCCCACCCACAAGCCACACACAGGGCAGAGCTATAGCAAGAGCAAAAAGTAAAATCTTAAAAAAGCGTATCTGCCAACGACGTCGGTTGCGCTTGGTTTTCTTCTTCTTTCTTGTCATGATTGTGTGCAAAGATAGTGAAAGGTAAGCGAAGAAAAACCAAGTTTACTTGAGTTTTTTTCCGAATCGCATCCTATCTTATCTAAAGATAGTGAAAGGTGAGCGAAGAAAAACCAAGTTTACTTGAGTTTTTTCCCGAACAGCATTCTATCTTATCAAAAGATAGTGAAAACAATAAGCGAAAAAAGCACAAAAACCCAAAGCTCTTTCGGTAAAATTTCAAAAAATCGCAATATATAATGTATTATATCGACAAAAATCCTTATCTTTACTTTCGCAATTTTTTATCATAATGAACACAACCGGATTGATATATCGACTCACATCGTACGGCGAATCGCACGGAAGCGCCATTGGAGGTGTAATAGAGGGCATTCCTGCCGGCATTGCGCTTGATACCGAGGCTGTACAAGCATTCTTGGCACGCCGTCGACCGGGACAATCGGCCATTACAACAACTCGCAACGAGAATGACAGAGTTGAGTTTTTGTCGGGTATATACGAAGGTGTAACTACCGGAACTCCCATCGGATTTATTGTGCGTAACAACGACGCACGCAGTAGCGATTATGAAGCTACGCGACACATATTCCGACCCTCGCATGCCGATTATACTTATACCGCCAAGTATGGTCATCGCGACCATCGTGGAGGAGGTCGTGCATCAGCACGTGTCACCATAGCCACCTGTGTAGCAGGAGCTATCGCCATGCAAATATTGGCTCAAATGGGTGTAACAATCAGAGCCTACACCTCACAAGTAGGAACAATATCGCTACCACACGATTATACAGCCTACGATCTTAATGCTATCGACAACAATGCTGTTCGTTGCCCCGACAACGATGTTGCCACACGCATGGAAAACCTTATCAAAGAGGTACGCAGCGAAGGCGATTCGATAGGAGGCATTGTCACCTGCGTAGTACAGGGCGTACCTGCCGGATGGGGCGAACCCATATACGACAAGTTGCATGCCGATATAGGCAAGGCAATGCTCAATATCAACGCCGTTAAGGGTTTTGAATATGGTATGGGATTTGCAGGAGCATCACAACGCGGCTCACAAGTGTGCGATATATATGACAATTGTGACGGCAACATTACTACCCGAACAAACCACTCGGGAGGCATACAAGGTGGTATCTCAAATGGTGCCGACATATATTTCCGAGTAGCATTCAAGCCCACGCCCACTTTGTTACAACCTATTGAAAGCATTACTGACCAAGGCGAAGCAACGCTACTCAACAACCAAGGACGCCACGACCCTTGTGTAGTACCTCGCGCTATACCCATTGTTGAGGCATCAGTCGCCATGGTACTACTCGACCACTACCTCCGCAATAAAGCCGTTCAACTGAAATAAATCTAATTATATAAACCTTATTAATACAGAATTATGCAAGAAACACTCCATTACATCGAACAAAACAAAGAGCGTTTTCGTGACGAATTATATTCATTGTTACGCATCCCTTCAATCAGTGCCAAGCCCGAACATCGCAACGACATGTATGCGTGTGCCAACCGCTGGTGCGAGTTGCTTGTTGCCGCAGGAGCCGACCGTGCTCAACTGATGGAAACAGGCTACAATCCGGTTGTATACGGTGAGAAAATCATCAATCCCGAGTGGCCCACCGTTATTGTATATGGTCACTATGATGTAATGCCTGCCGAGCCGTTGGAGCTGTGGAACAGCGACCCATTTGAGCCCGAGGTACGTGACGGACGCTTATGGGGTCGTGGCACCGACGACGACAAGGGTCAAGCCTTTATCCAAGTAAAAGCATTCGAGATAGCTCTCAAACGCAACATGTTGCACTGCAACGTAAAATTCCTCTTTGAAGGTGGTGAAGAGGTAGGCTCGCCGGGCTTGGAAGAGTTCTGCGCCAACAACCGCGAGTTGCTCACAGGCGATGTGATCCTTGTTTCGGACACCAGCATGGTAGGTCGTGAACACCCCTCATTGACTACCGGCTTACGCGGACTTGCTTATTGGGAAATTGAAGTTACAGGTCCTTGCCGCGACCTTCACTCAGGACACTTTGGTGGTGCAGTAGCCAATCCTATCAATGTATTGTGCAAGATGCTTGCCGGTATTACCGATGCCGACGGTCGCATTACCATACCTCACTTCTATGATGACGCCGAGGAGCTATCGCCCGAGGAGCGTGCCATGATGGCAGCTGTACCTTACGACGAGAAAGCCTATTGCGATGCCATAGGTGTGAAAGCCCTTTCGGGTGAGAAAGGTTATTCGACCATCGAGCGTGCCGCTTCACGTCCCACATTCGACATCTGCGGTATATGGGGTGGTTACACCGGTGAAGGCTCAAAGACTGTCCTTCCTTCTAAGGCACACGCCAAGGTGTCATGTCGCCTCATCCCCAACCAAGACTACCACAAAATCACCCAACAATTTATCGACTACATCGCTGCGATTGCACCCGCAACCGTCGATGTGAAAGTAACCCCCATGCACGGTAGCGAGAGCTACGTGTGCCCCATAGGCATACCGGCATACAAGGCTGCCGAAAAGGGTTTTGCACTGGCATTCGGTCAACAACCCTTGGCTGTGCGTCGTGGTGGTAGTATAGGTGTAATACCTATCTTCGAGCGCGTACTCGGACTGAAGTCGGTATTGATGGGATTTGGTCTTGAGAAAAATGCCATCCACTCGCCCAACGAAAGTTTTGCACTCGAAATGTACGAGCGAGGCATTGTTGCTGTAGTTGAGTTCTACAACCAATACAAAGGATAAAACAAGAATGGAAAAAGCACGCTATAACGACTACGGCTCTTTCCTACAACAACACTTTGCAGGTAAAGTCCAGAAGATTTCAATCAACGGGGGCTTTACCTGCCCTAATCGTGACGGTAGCGTGGGACGTGGAGGTTGCACATTTTGCAACAATCAGACCTTCAACCCCGATTATTGTCGCAGCGAGTTGAGCGTAACGGAACAGTTGCAAGAGGGTATACACTTCTTTTCTCGCAAATATCCCACAATGCGCTACCTCGCCTATTTTCAAGCCTATACAAGCACCTACGACAATCTCGACCGACTTATTGCCCGTTATGAAGAGGCTCTATCGGTAGAGAATGTTGTGGGTATTATTATAGGCACACGCCCCGATTGCATGCCTCAGCCGCTACTCGACTATCTTACACAACTGGCACAACGCACCTTTGTTACCGTCGAGTATGGCGTAGAAAGCACTCTTGACACTACATTGCAACGCATCAATCGCGGTCACGATTATGCCTCGGCTGTCGATGCCATTACCCGCACAGCACAAGCAGGCATCATCACCGGAGCACACCTTATATTAGGACTGCCGGGCGAATCGCGCGACGATATGCTATCGCATGCTACTCGTCTGTCGCAATTGCCCCTACACACCATCAAGTTGCACCAACTGCAACTCATCCGAGGCACAGTTATGGGCAACGAATATGAAGCACATCCCCAACATTTCGACATACCCGATATTGACACTTACATCGACCTCGCCATAGACTTTGCCGAACTACTGCGACCCGATATTGTAATAGAACGATTTGTATCGCAATCGCCAGCCGAACTACTCATAGCCCCACATTGGGGTGTAAAAAATCACGAATTTACAGCACGACTGTTGCGACGCATGAGAGAAAGAGATACCGTACAAGGTTGCAAATGGATAGAAAAAGAATAAACACACATAAATCATTGTTATGAAAAGAATTGTATCTGCCCTGTTTATCATGCTATGCGTGATGTTATCAACGCATGCACAACACCTGAAATCGGGACAAATCAACCCCGGAACATCCGGTTCAAACTTTCGCATTGCCGACTGGAGCGAAGGCTCTGAATGGAGTGAAGACGACAACTTTTATATCTCACGTGTAAAACCCAAGGCCCGATTTGTCAATAAACACACTCAGATCAATCAAGAATTTATACCTTGGTGGGAGTGGGATGGTAATGCTTCGTACAATCGCGACAAAGACTATTCAAATTATAGTAAAAAGATACTCAATTGGATACCCTACGGATATAGCTACTCATACAACGAGGTTTCTCCTTTTGAGATTTTACCCAATGGTATATTCAACAGCGAGGTTTTCTCGATGTGGCAATACATATCGACATGGGGAACATGGAGCGACCATTTCATGCGCATGCCCGGTAACTTTGCCGACGTTGCCCACAAAAACGGTGTGGCTGTAGCTACACAATCCACTACAGCCTATGGTGCCAACATGGATACAAACGGTTGGGGTGATGCCTATATAGAACTTGGCGGTACAGAGGAGAGTCGCAACAAGGTATTGGCCTACCTCGATTATTATGGAATAGACGGTATAGGCTACAACTCGGAGTTTGCGGGAGGATATGAGGCTCGTGGAGTGAAAGAGATTGTACAATTGAACGAGGCTATCGCAAAGCATTTTGACGAAAAATATACGGGCGACATGAAGTCGTTTTCGGCCGAGAATATATGGTATGATGGTGTGACAGAAGCCGGAAGCCCCCGTTTTGACAACGGTGTATCGGAGTTAACTGATATTTTCTTTGGTGGTGAAGATGATAAGAAAAGTTCATTCTTCCTCAACTACAATTGGAATGCCAACTACAATAACAACAACAACGAATACCTGCCACCTACATTGCAATATGTAGCTACAACTCTCAATCGCAGCCCTTTCGATGTATATGCGTCAGTTAATTTGCAAGGTCACGAGCCACATCTTACCGGTAAAGGCGAGGTAAATGGTCGCTGGCAATATCTAACCAAGAAAGCAGTATCGATAGGTATATGGTCGGGACATGATTGCAACGCGTTCTGGGAAGACAGGTTTGACCAAGGCTCTACCCCCGAGCAAATACAGCACACCTATCAAAAGCTATTGGAGCACTGGTTTACAAACAGTTACTACAATCCGGTATATGCCATAGACGAAAATCTTGAAATCAACGAGAGTCTTATTAACACGCTCGACACCGAGTTTTTCGGTATGTCAAAATTTGTTGCGGCTCAAAGTACCTTAAGTTGGGATTTGTCTCAAGAAGCTTTTGTCAGCTATTTCAACTTGGGTAACGGCACATTCTTCAACTGGCAAGGCAAGAGACAACACAATGCCGAATGGTTCAATATCGGTATTCAGGACTATATGCCCACATGGCGTTGGTGGTGGTCGAAAGAGACTCTTGGACGCACCACACAAGACCTACCCACCGGCATGACAGCCTTGTTGGACTGGAACGATGCATGGTTTGGTGGCTCATCACTGCGTATTATGGGTACTGAACAAGGAAACAGTGTATTGCATCTATTCAAGACAAAATTTGCCTTAGAAACAGATGATATTGTTACCGTACGCTATAAGGTCAACAAAGGTAATGCCCAATGCTCACTTCTTATGGGTATGGGAGCAGAGTGTAACGAATGGAGCTCGGACTACATCCTTTTTGATGCCGACAATAACATATACGGCACTTGGATTGAGAAACAATTTGTCGTAAGCAACAGCAACGAACTTGCGTTAATTGCATTACAATTTAACGATGCCGAGAATTTGGATATAAACATAGGTGAGATATCGATTAAACGTGGCACCTATACAGCCCCCGACATGCCGGCTATTACTCGTAGCAAGATACTCGCCATTCACCAAAACGGTATAGATGCCAAGGTTATCTTCGACATGAATAGTGCCGAAGGCAACAACAACGGACACTACAACATCGACCACAACGCGGCATTCTACAACATCTATGCCCAAGTAAGCTATGGCGACGGCAGCAAGCAGACAACGTTGATGGGAAGTACAACCTCATGGGCAGCCGTATTCTTCTCAGCTCCGCTCAACACACTCATAGCAAAAGAGTTGGGAGCACAACTGCAAATAGGTGTACAAGCCGTAGGTGTAGATATGGCTACATTATCGGATATTGCATGGAGTGACGAAATAGAGGTAATTGTTGACGGAGAAGAATCGGTATACGAATACAATAACGAAATCAATATATCATCGTCATATATTACCGATGGCTCAACATTTACAGTAGGATATGCCGACCCGCTCCACCCTGCAGCAAAAGAATGGAGCATCACCGGTCCATATCACAACAGTCGCTTCGATACTCCTGTAACGGTTGTAGTTGCCGAAAATGCGACACACATCGACGCTTGTGCATCAGTAGCATCAACATCGGTTGATATCAATTCTCTCCCGGCCGGTTTCTACGACATTCATGTAACCGAAGCCGATGGAATTACACGCACACTCACATCTATTATTCATGTCTACGATAATGCCATAATAGCAGCACCTCATATCGAGAAGTTTGTCGCCCTCGATACAGATGGAACAGATGAAGCCATCTCGGAAGTTACAGCCGAGACCGCAACACAATTCCTCCTCGACGATTGTAAAGAGAGCAACTTTATAATGGTAGATGAAGAGGGATGCGAAAGCAATCTTAAAGAGACAGATGCTACCCTGCCCGGTGCTGGTATAAAAATACGTGGCAACGACATCTTGCGCATGCACTACGCTATAAATGCCGATGCACAGAACAATGTGTCGAAAGCTGTCGATCTGCAACAACAATCACTCAGCGTTGTGGCCAAGGATGTAGGTATTGTTCAAAAAGAAAAAACCGAAACATCGGGCTCGGGTATTGACCGAATAACAACCACTTATTCCGAACTTAATTTCTCTATCGCATTCTGGATAAAGATGAGCAATATCGACTACAATGCCTGGTTGTTGAGTATTCGCAATGATAAAGACCCGTGGCCCAAGAGCTTGTGGGGATGGCTATGGAACGAACTCGACCAAGATGGCAATATGACAGCCTTGAATATACGTTCGGTCGAGGACGAGACATACACATATAATTATGTAGAAAATGGCAAACCCACATTCCATTTTGAGGAAGATGTGTGGTATCACTTGGCCTATGTATTTGAAGAAGAGAAGATATACGAGATAGATTTCTTCGATGAGTATTTCTTTGCCGATAGCAAGTTTACACTCTATGTCAATGGAGTACCTCTTGCAACAGCATCTGTTACCGAGCCGAAAGAAGCGGGATGGACAGACTTTGACTCTAATGCAACAATCGCCGTAGGTGGTATAGCAGGAAAGGGTCGATTTGCAGGTTTTGACGGAGCTATCGACAACTTCCAACTTTACAACATTTCGCTCGATGAGGCCGGAGTTATCAAGTCAATGGGAACAATCGAAAATCCCGACGAGGTAGAGGGTCTTGTTGGATTTTGGGACTTTGAAAATGAGTATAACAATGGATATGCCAACGGCGTAAGCGCATATCCCGATGCTCGCATGCAACACTACTACATATCATCCAACGGCAACAGCGTGATACCCGAGTTGCACGAGACAGCCGGTTATCTTGGATTTACTCAGGATAAGGCTTATGGACTCACACCTCAAGCATCTTATCAAATAAAGGGTGGCGTAAACTCGACCATCGTAGCCGACAATACACCACACAACTATACCGAGATAACAGGTAGTGCTGTAGAGTTATTAAACAATAGACAAGCAGCATTGTCGGAAGATGGCAAGCACCTTTACGGATATGCCGACTTTAAGTTCCCCGACCCGGGTATCAACAACTACAAGATATATACTATCAAGCTCAATCTCAACAACATTGTAGGTGAAGATAATGCCGAATATAAGTATGTATATGTAGCCAATATTGACGGTCGAATACAAGCCAACGTAGTAGGAACAGAGGTAGACAATTGCATCAAATACGTCTACCCCAACCCATTCGAAGACAGCTTATATCTGCAACCCGAGAAAGCCGGTATATACGACATCAGCCTACTCGACCTCGATGGTAAGGAGGTAATGCACCGACAAGTCAACATTACCGAAGGTCAAACCATTGAGATAAAACCCGATATAGCACCCGGAGTGTACATCGCCATTGTCACTACAGGCAAGGAGATCGTAGGCTCGACCAAAGTTATCAAGAAATAAAATAACAGCGTTATAAAGCATTATAACATCACAGACATCACACTATCGCAACCATGCGAGAGCAGTTATCCAAGCTACTCTCGCATGGTTTTTAATATGGCATCGTCACAAGCACAGCACGCAGAGTAAATATCGGCATCAAAAATGCGCCCAATTAGCAGTGATATAGTGTAAGTTTTATCAAAAATTTTCACTATCTTTGGGCGGATTTTTGCAAATCGCTTTCCTTGTTAAAGAAATGGCGATTTATATCACACATAATCAATGAAATAAACAAACTATCATACTATGAATATTTCATACAATTGGCTAAAAAAATATTTAGACTTCGATCTCACCCCCGAAGAGACTTCGGCAGCTCTCACATCGATAGGTCTTGAGACCGGTGGAATCGAGGAGGTTCAAACCATAAAAGGAGGTCTTGAGGGTCTTGTGATAGGCAAGGTACTCACATGTGTCGATCACCCCAACAGCGATCACTTGCACATTACCACAGTAGATCTCGGTGATGGCAATCCCACACAGATTGTGTGCGGTGCTGCCAACGTAGCCGCCGGTCAGCACGTTGTTGTTGCTACTGTAGGCACAACATTGTACAGTGGTGATGAAAGTTTTACTATCAAGAAATCAAAAATTCGCGGAGAAGAGTCGTTCGGTATGATATGTGCCGAGGACGAAATAGGTATAGGCACATCGCACGACGGCATTATTACACTGCCCGAAAGCGCCGTACCCGGCACTCCCGCCAAAGAATACTACAACATCAAGAGCGACTACGTTCTCGAAGTAGATATCACCCCCAACCGCATCGATGCCGCATCGCACTATGGTGTAGCTCGCGACTTGGCTGCTTACCTTAAGCAAAATGGTAAAAAGGTTCATCTCGAACGCCCCTCGGTAGATGCATTCAAGGTAGACCAACAGGAGGGTGCTATTACCGTTGAAGTACTCAACGAAGAGGCTTGCCCCCGCTATGCCGGTGTAACCATCCGCAATGTAAAGGTAGCCGAGAGCCCCGAGTGGTTGCGCAATGCCCTTACAGCAATAGGCTTGCACCCCATCAACAACATTGTGGATATTACCAACTACCTCTTGCATGCAACAGGTCAACCCTTGCACTGCTTCGACCTCAATGAAATAAAAGGAGGCAAAGTTGTTGTACGCACCGCTGTTGAGGGTAGCAAGTTTGTTACACTTGACGAGGTAGAACGCACCCTTACCGCACAAGACCTCATGATATGCAACGCCGAGGAGCCCATGTGTATAGCCGGAGTATTTGGAGGCTTGAAGTCGGGTGTAACAGAAAAGACAACCGACATTTTCTTGGAGTCGGCCTACTTCCACCCCACATGGGTGCGCAAGACTGCACGTCGCCAAGCACTCAATACCGATGCATCGTTCCGCTTTGAGCGTGGCATTGACAACAACAACCTCATATACGTATTGAAACGTGCAGCACTGATGGTTCAAGAGTTGGCCGGTGGTGTAGTATGTGGCGATATTATCGACACACACCCCGAAGGCTTCCCCGCCTTCCCCGTAACACTTACTTACGACAAGGCTAACAAGCTCATCGGTAAAGAGATTCCCGCCAATACTATCAAAGACATACTACAAAGCCTCGAAATAGAGGTTGTGGCTGAAGATAGCGAGAAGTTGGAGTTGCTCGTGCCTACTTACCGTGTAGATGTACAACGCGATGTCGACGTAATAGAGGACATCTTGCGTATATATGGATATAACAATGTTGAGTTTACCGATGCCGTACACTCAAACCTCTCATACAAGACGGCGACCGACGAAAACCACCGCTTGCAAAACCTCATCTCGGAGCAACTGACAGGCTGCGGATTTAACGAGATTATGTGCAACTCACTCTCGGCCATATCGTACTACGAAGGTTGCGAGGAGTACCCCGACACTCGTTGCGCCCGCTTGCTCAACCCCCTAAGCAACGACTTGTGCGTGATGCGTCAAACATTGCTCTTCGGTGGTCTTGAGAGTCTTGCTCGCAACATCAACCGTCGTCGCCCCAACTTGCGCATGTATGAGTTTGGCAATTGCTATTTCTACAATGCCGAGGTGTCGACCGAAAAGGCTATCACAGCGCCTTATAGCGAAGAGAAACATCTGGGCTTGTGGCTCACAGGCAACCGCGTTTCAGGAAGTTGGGCACATCCCGACGAAAAGGCCTCGGTATATGAGTTGAAAGCCTATGTTGAGAACATCTTTACCCGCATGGGTGTTCCCGCCAAGGATATCACAATGACTCAGATAAGCAATGGCATATTCAGCGCCGCCTTGCAAATAACCAACCGTGCCGGCAAACTGTTGGGTATGGTGGGTATCCTTTCAAAGAAAGTTGCCAAGAAATTCGATATTGATATCGAGGTATACTTTGCCGAGCTTAACTGGGACAACCTCATGCGCTATGCCTTGCGCAACAAAGTAACTTACACCGAGTTGCCCAAGTACCAAGCCGTAAAACGCGACCTCGCATTGCTCGTTGACGAGAGCGTAGCTTTTGCCGACATTGAGCGCGTAGCTTACGAAACCGAGCGCAAGTTGCTCAAGGAAGTCACCCTCTTTGACGTATATGAAGGCGACAAACTTCCTGCCGGAAAGAAATCGTATGCCGTATCGTTCCTCTTGCAAGATGCCGAGAAGACACTCAACGACAAACAAATTGACAACGTCATGACACGCATAATTGCAGCCATGACCAAGCAATTTGACGCACAATTGCGATAAAGAGAATTTTCAAAAAAAATAGAAACACTATAAAGAAACAGAACTATGGGAAGAGCGTTTGAATACCGCAAAGCCAGAAAAATGAAACGTTGGGGCAACATGTCCCGCACATTTACCAAGATTGGTAAAGAAATTACAATCGCCGTAAAAGCAGGTGGTCCCGACCCCGATGGTAACCCCCGCTTGCGTGCGTTGATGCAAAATGCCAAGGCAGCCAACATGCCTAAAGAGAATGTTGAGCGTGCCATCAAGAAAGCTACCGACAAAGATGCCGGCGACTACAAGGAGATAATCTACGAAGGATACGGCCCTCACGGTATTGCTATCGTTGTAGAAACAGCTACCGACAACCACACTCGTACAGTAGCCAACGTACGCAGCTACTTCAACAAGGCCGGTGGTTCATTGGGTACAACAGGTTCTCTTTCATTCATGTTTGAGCACAAATGTGTATTCCACATCAAGCCCAAAGATGGTGTATCGATTGAGGATCTCGAACTCGAACTTATCGACTACGGTGTAGACGAACTTGAGGCTGATGACGAAGAGATTGTACTCTACGGTGCATTCGAGTCGAATAGCGAAATTCAAAAATACTTGGAGGAAAACGGTTTTGAAATCGTAAGCTCAGAGTTTGAGCGTATCCCCAACGACGTTAAGGAACTCGATGCCGAACAACGCGCCTCTATCGAGAAACTCATTGAGCGTCTTGAGGATGACGAAGACGTACAAAACGTATTCCACAACATGAAAGAAGAAGACGAGGAGTAATTCGCACACTCTCTTCATTATAAAAGTAAACGCGACGGTAGATTACCTACCGTCGCGTTGCTTTTGTGGGCTTTGTCAAGCTTTATCTTGTTATTGTTCTACCGACAACATTGTATTCAACGGTACTATAGTACGACCTTTATTGTGGCGTAAAGGTGCTCCTTCCATTCCCTCGAAAAACTCTTCGGCAGGAGAACAACCATCCATTGTAAAGACAATCTCCTCGGAAGTCCATAGCTCGGTATAATTGCCATCGCTATCCTCGGCAACACCAAAGAATATATAGGGCACGTCAAATTCCCATGCATAGCTGCCTTCTACTTCTGCCGCACCTTCCGACACAAGACCTGCAACAATCTCTTCGTAACTATATGAAGCGAAAGTATTGGCATCTAACGCTGTGAAATAGAAGTTTACAGCCTCATCATCGACATTGGCCATTATATTGACTATAGCATAATCGGCAAAGACAGCATAATCGGGATTAATCATAGCTACTTCGGTACCATTATAGTAATAGCCTATATCCAAAGAGAAGTCAAGGTTGGCATAAACGACTTGGGGAGTTGTAAACTTCAAGCGTTGCAAAGCAGTGGTTGGAGCTCCTGCTTGACATCCAAACACGAGCAATTCGTAATCGGTCGATGGCATAAGACCTGTCGCTGTCTCACTCATATCGCCCGACGCATATTGGACATTAAAGTTGTTGATAATATATTGAACTATATCGTCATCACTCATATTGGCAAAGCGGTCGGAGGGAACAAGTGTTGCAATATAGGGGTCGTCATTGGTTGTTGTCACATTCACTGTAGCCTTGCGGGGATGAAGATTTTCGACCGTAAGCGTAAATTGATTGTTCGAGGCGATAACATCACCGGTAGAGAAGTAATATGTCTCGGGCATGGTATTGAGCAACGCTTCATCATTCATACCAAAAGCCCATAATACAAACTCGGTATTGGCATCAAGCTCGGTCTCCAAATGAGCCGTTCCCTTATAGGCCAACTCATTGAATATAAAATGCAAGCCCTCTTCGGTGCTATCAAAGAATGAAGAGTATTGACCTTTATACTGCTCCCAATCGGCCTCACACAGAGCACGCAATCGCTCGGGCGATGTACCGGGAGGTACATCCTTAGCCCAGAACACGCCATAGAAGAAATAGCCATCATAACCTTGTGGAGTAACGTCTATCGTCACATTGGGGCCATTAACCTCTACTTCAAAATCAAAATGCAGAGTGTATTCGTTAATATCGGAAGTCTTAACGAGAAGACGCGATATTTCGGTCGTAGGCTTCATTGTTTCATTGTCGAAACCATAGGCATAGGCTACATACTCGGTATTGGGAGTAACCTCTCGGATTTGGTGAGACAAAAGCTCACCCTCGTACATAAAGGCTTTGACAGCATCCGACACATTACCTCCGAAGGCTGTGGCAAAGCTCTCAAAAATCTCCATATCACTTGCCCAGAGAGCCTCATCATCTTCCATAAGACCATTGGACTTGATATACTCACCATTACCAAGAATAAACACATAAGGCATATTCTTATCCTGAGGGATAACATCGAGCGTAATAGTTGTTGCAGTAGCCGATACGAGGTCTATTTTGATAGGGTACTCTTTTCCAACACTTTGTTTCACTAAAATTGTAGGATTAGGGTACACACCCGGATATAGCAACTCGATGCGACTGCTTCGTTCACTTTTTTCATAGCTCTCATCTACATCAAAGGCTATGGCACTATCTTTTACCACGATATTCTTCACCCAATCATGACCCTCACTGTTTATCGTAAGTTTGCCATCGGTCGAAGGATTTTTCAGTTCATATCCGACTTCAAAGTGTCCACCATCGGCACTTACCTCTACGACGGTCTGCAAGAGAGTGAGTTCACTCTCTTGTGGGTAGGCAAGTGGCTCATCACCCTTGCACCCCGCAAAGAGTGCAAGAGTAGCCACAGAACACATTATCTTTAACCAAATATTTTTTGTCATAATCTATATGTATTGTGTTATGATTACTCGGCAGGCGAACCCGCTACAACGCCACTATACGTACCTGTAAAATTACGATCGTCGTTGAGTGTTACATTGAAATTTATATCGTAAGTTTGCTCGGTCTCGTTATATACGATATTCAATAGGGCCTCTTTATAGGCATTCTTATTGCCATTAAATTCACTATAATAGCCATCTATATATTGACCCGATGTGCCTATAGCATACTCTCCTGAAACAATATAATTGGCCTCACTGTCACCGGTGCGCATGTCAAATACCATAGTATATTGTTCATCGGCACTCTTTATTGTCAATGCCCAATTGTCCGAATACCATTTACGCGCTGAAAAAGTAGTCCATTGGATATCATCGGGCACATCTTGTGGGTCGGTAATAGGCATGCCATTTACTTCGCCGGTATACGAGAGCTTGAAGATACGTCCATCCTCAATCTTGAAAGATATGTCAAAAGAATAGGTCTTGGCAGCCATATCTATACTCACCGAAGCATTGGCATCTGTCGCACTGTATTGATTTTCTCCGGCTACTCTTAATGAAGTACCGTCTACACCCAGATAACGACCATCTTCGCTATTATTCAAGCGATAATAACCCGCAGGAAGGTACTCCGACGCCGGAGAATACATATCCAATACTAGTTTGTAATTCTCTACGCCATCTACTGTTTGAGCAAAAGTCATATACCAATTGGTATTGTCGCCATACATGGTTGCCGAAGCCGAATTGAGTATCACCTCGATAATCTCATCCGATTGCGCGAGTGAAATGCCATCAATAGCACCTTCATACTTAGCTTCCACAACATAGTTGCCCTCCAAAGTGCCATAGAAAGCCAACATATACTTTTGCATATTCCAGTCAATGTCTACGTGTAGCGTACCGGTAAGGAATTTTGATGCCTCCGACTCACCGGCAACCGTAAAGAACGATGTTGCAGCATCAAATTGAGAAGGAACTATCTCATCGGCATCAGCCTCTTCCGATGTATTGATAGTATATGCATTATTGACAAGATAGGGCGACTTGAATGCGTTACAAATATTAAACTGAGCCTTATTACCATCGACATCGGCAAGATTTAATATCCAATTTTGGCCATCATCGGTTGTAGAGGCCGATGCTGTACTGAATGTTGTGGTAATAGTTGTAACATCAATAACCGGCATATTGTCCACATCGCCATTATATGTAGCTTGCAAGTGACGACCATCCTTTAGATAAAGGTCTATCTCGAATGAATAGGCTTTTGTTTCGGGATCGATGCTCACTATAGCATGACCACTCTTGAGCTGTACACCATTGTCATATCCATATGTAGAATAGCGATAAGAACTGATACAATCGGGGTCGGTCGACTCCTTAACTTCATAAGTACCGGCAGGAAGATAGTCCTTTGTAGGATCGCCATAGAAATCGAGACTCAACGTCATATCATTATAAGCAAAGTTATCTTCCTCGGCAGGATCTTCATACGAGAACATCATAAAGTAAGACGAACTATACTTAGTACCACGGGCACGGGTATACTCGTGCTTGATAACCAACGTGGGGTCATCTTCTGTTTTAAAGGCTATAGGCTCTATCATTGTTGTCTGGCCTGCACCTTCGGCAGCAACAAGAAGTTTATAATCGGTAGAAGACTCCAAGCCGGTTACCTCGACCGACTCTTTACTTCCCACCTCGATCGACTCGCCATTGAGCAGAACATACGACACAGAAGGTGTCTCCTTAGAGGCAAGCATCACGACATAAGAGATTTTCTCGGCATTAGTAGAGTTTACGCGGAAATTCATCTTTTCGTGATCGACTTGTACAATCTCGGCCGATACGATAAGGTCTTCGAGAGATTTGGTTGTCATATAGAGTGTATTCGAGCCTGCCATTTTGGTTACATTCTTGGCAACGGCAACAATCTGATAGCTTGTCTCGGGCTGAAGATTATCGGCCACAACGGTGGCAACACCATTA
>JAGBHF010000058.1 GCA_017935645.1 Bacteroidaceae bacterium
AATATTCTTTGTCCAACAATATATATATCAACAATTAAACCTTTGGATGCAGAAGTTGTCTTAACAATAAAACGAATAGAGTAGATAGGAGGATTAAATAATGAAAAACAAATTTTTACCCATCGCTACATTGATACTTTTCATGAGCCTGTTCCAAAACTCGATGGCTCAAAACTACTATATCGAGGATGACATATACTATACCCCGGGCGATAAAAATCAGGTTATAGAAAAGGCTCAATTGGAAAAAGAGGTTATTACCATAACCGCTACACCTACATCAACAAGCACTCAGGCTACACAACAATCTAATTATAGCCAAGAGCGTGATGTGGATGAGTACAACCGTCGTTATGGCTATGCATCGTATGATGCACCGGTAGCCGAAGAAGGCACTCAGATAGAGAATACATTTGTATACACCAGCGAGGATGTAGCTCCGGGTGACACCCTCTACATACAGATGGAGGATGGTTACTACCTCAACGGATTTAATGGCTCGCAAAGCGACTATGAGTATACTGTACAGATACACCGTTTCTACAACCCGCGTTACACAGTGAGCATTAGCGACCCTGCCTACAGCACCATCTATATGCTTGATAGTAACGACTGGAATGTATATATCGACGGCTCATACGCATGGGTTACACCTACTTGGACCAATCCTTGGTATTGGAGCTACACATGGTCACCCTACTCTTACACAAGTTGGGCTTGGAGATCATGGAGCTACTACGGATGGTACAGTCCTTGGTATGATCCTTGGTACTATCCCGGTCATCACTACGGATGGTACGACCCCTACTATCACTACTACGATCCCTATTATCACGGACATCATCATCATCACCACCACCATTACGGATACTATGATCCCCATTACCACGGACATCATCACGGGCCCGACTACAACCACAACGGACGCGGCCCCGGTAGACACGACGATCATGGACGTCATGACTATTATGACGACTCACATCGTCCTGACAGAGACAACAACCGTTATGGTGGCAACTATGACGCCACAAGTAAGAAAGACGACCGCCGCAATGTAACATCTAATCGTGGCAACCGTGTTGTGGTTAATGGCGACAATAATAAGATTAACACTACAAACAGTGTTTCAAACCGTTCGGCAAATAGTCGCACCAATAATGTCAAGGTCGATAATAACCGTTCAAACATTAACTTAAAAAACAACAATCGCGGTACTGTAAACAACCGCACCACTATAACCAACAATCGTAGCAATAGCAACGTGACCCCATCACGTTCATCGAGCAGTGGTCGCAGCAACAGCAGTAGTGTCAACTCATCGCGCTCATCGTCACGAAGCAGTAGTGTGAGCCCATCGCGTGCATCATCAAGTAGCAGCCGAGGTAGCAGTGTTGGCACATCACGCTCATCGAGCAGTAGCCGTGGCAGTAGCACACCTTCAGGTGGCAGTCGTGGCGGTGGCAGCAGCAGCCGTGGCGGAGGAAATCGCAGATAACAGAGATAACACACCAGCATTATAAGCTATGAAAAGAATATATCTTATCACAACACTTCTACTCACCGCATCACTATCTATGTCGGGACAAAGCGTATTGGATGCGTTGAACTCAATATCTTCACAAACCAAGGGTACTGCACGCTACTCGGCTATGGCAGGAGCCTTTGGCGCATTGGGAGGTGATATGACTTCAATGAAACAAAATCCCGCCGGTATAGGTGTATATCGCAGTTCGGAACTCTCGGTTACTGCAGGTTTTAACTTCTACGACAATCAGGTCAACTCATCACGTAACAATCGCAACAACGATTTTTACTTCACAGGCGACAACATGGGTGTAATAGGTGTCATCAACTTCAAGAATGGTGCCCTACGCAACCTCAACTTCGGATTTGCATATAACAGTGTAGCAAACTTCAACAATGAATATCGCGCCGACTGGAGCAATATTCACACTTCGCTCACACAATTAATTGCATCGAAGGCTTCGGCGCTTGATTGTGGTCCTGCCGACTTGGCGATAGGCTCTTCGTACAATCCTTATAAGAATATGCCTTGGTTGTCGGTATTGGGTTATAACACCAACTTGATATATCACTCACCCTCGGCAGTTACTCCCAACCATTACGAAGCAATATTCAACACACAACAAAGCAGTGGCAATGCCTACCTTACCAACATTACAACCGGTAGTATTGACGAATATGACTTCAATGTGAGTGGAAACATCCGCGACGTGTTCTACTGGGGTTTGAGCGTTAATGTAACAAATATCAGCTATCACCAACAGAGCTACTATGGTGAGAATTTGCAAAACATTAATGTCAATAACAACTACAACCGTAATGTAAAGACAAGTGTAACAGATGGCAGCTATGAGTTAAGCAATTACCTGCTTACCAAAGGTTACGGAACAGGACTTAAGTTGGGTCTTATATACCGCCCTGTCAACTTCCTTCGCATGGGTGTTGCTTTCCACACACCTACCTACTATCTTATGAGCGACACATATAGCGCTGCTGTCGATTACAGATTTAACAAAGTCGACGGACAACCCCTCGCTGGTCGCGCCGATGATATTGACAACCAGACCGACATAGGTCAAATCAATTACAAGTTTACATCACCTTGGCACGTCATGGGTAGCTTGGCATTTGTATTCAACAAGGGAGGTATAATAAGTGTCGACTACGAATACACAGCTGCGAAAGACATGTACTACTCGGACATCTATGCCGACTATAGCTACACCAACGATGTCATGCAAAGCCAAGTAAAGGGTATTCACAACATTCGTGTAGGAGCCGAATACCGCATCACCCCCCTATTTAGTGCCCGTGCAGGCTATTCTTACGAGACCTCACCACTTGGCAGCAGCTACTTCAATGGTACAAATACACCACTTATTGCCGAGGGTACTATATGCCACTACCAAGTACCGGGTGATGTGCACAACATCAGTTGCGGACTGGGCTATCGCATCAACAACATCTTCTTCGATGCAGCCTATGTTTTCCGCACACAAGATTACAGCATATTTGCCTACGAAGGTGCAATAATGAATCCGCAACTCACTATTCTCAACATGAATAATCACTCTGTTAAATTGACATTGGGATATCGCTTCTGATAACCAACGAGATAAGAATACAACGTAGGCTGTGTCAAATTAATTATGAGGCACAGCCTATTTTATGGTATAATATTTGACTCAATCGATAAAATAATCGTACATTTGTTTGTCGCAATTTAAGAGAAGAACACGACCATGTACAACCAGCCCGAAAGAGTTATCGACACCGACAATGCCGAGTTTCAAGATGCGTTTGCCCTACTGCAATATACGCACCAATCGGTGTTTCTCACAGGTAAGGCCGGTACAGGAAAATCGACATTTTTGCGATACATCTGCGAGCATACACGCAAGAAGCATGTTGTATTGGCACCTACCGGTATTGCCGCCATCAACGCCGGTGGCAGTACGATACACTCATTCTTCAAGATGCCCTTTCGCCCTATCATGCCCGATGACCCCGACTTAAGTGTGCAGAACAACCGCATATACGACTTGTTAAAATACAACAAGACGCAACGTAAATTGCTTAAAGAGGTGGAGTTAATAATCATAGACGAAATATCGATGGTGCGAGCCGATATGATTGACTTCATGGATCGTGTATTGCGTGTATTCTCGGGCAACATGCGCACACCTTTCGGTGGCAAACAATTGCTATTGGTAGGCGACATATATCAACTCGAACCGGTAGTTACTGTCGACACTCGCGACATCTTGGCTCGATTTTATGCCACACCGTTCTTCTTTTCGGCCAAGGTCTTTCGCGAAATATCGCTTGTGCCCATAGAACTGCGCAAGGCCTACAGGCAAAGTGATCCCGAATTCATCAATCTTCTCGATAAAATACGTTGCAACAAGGCCGGTAGTGCTGAGTTGGCTCAGTTGAATAGTAGATATAGAGCTATGTCAACACCCGATAACGAAGAGGAGTTCTCGATAACACTCGCTACCCGACGCGACCAGGTAGACAGCATCAACGAACAACACCTCGACGCACTCGACGGGCATGCCATAGCCTTCGATGGCGAAATAACAGGCGATTTCCCCACCAACAGCTTACCTACACCCGAGCGACTCGAACTGAAAATTGGAGCACAGGTCATGTTTATCAAGAACGACACCGAACATCGCTGGGTAAACGGCTCTCTGGGCATCGTATCGGATATAACAGACGACCGGCGTATAAGTATCATACTCGAAGATGGTGACGAACATATTGTAGAACCTGCCTTGTGGGAAAATATCAGGTATAGCTACAACGAAAAAGAAAAGCGTATCGAAGAGAAGGTATTAGGCACATACAAACAATACCCTTTGCGACTGGCGTGGGCCATTACCGTACACAAGAGCCAGGGTCTTACTTTCAATCGCGTAGTAATAGACTTTACAGGAGGGGCTTTTGCCGGTGGACAGACCTACGTAGCACTGAGCCGATGCACTTCACTCAGTGGCATCACGCTTACCCGCCCCATTACTACCCGCGATATATTTGTTAATGCCGAGGTGGTGCGATTCAGCCAAATGTTCAACAATCAGAAACTGATAGACCACGCCCTACAACAGGCCGAAGCCGACCGCCGCTATCACGCTGCCATAGAGGCCTTTGACCACGACAACATGGAACTGTTTCTCGATGAGTTTTTCAAGGCAATACACCTACGATACGATATTGAAAAACCCGTAGTACGGCGATACATACGCAACAAGCTGGGCATCATAAGACGCCTTAAACAAGAGAACGCCCGCCTGCGACAAGCCAACAACGAACGCAATGAAGCCTTGCGACAATATGCCTACGAATACTACTTGATGGGTAATGAGTGTGTCGTTAAAGCTCGCGACTACCGTGCAGCTCTTGCCAACTTCGATAAAGCACTTACTCTCGACCCTACTTTGGTAGATGCATGGGTGCGCAAAGGCGTAACACTTGCCGACACCAACGAGGGTATTGCCGCTATGGCATGCTTCAACGAGGCTATAAAACTCAGCCCTCTCAACTTCAAGGCTTTATACAATAGAGGCAAACTACGATATGAGTGTCACGAATATGAAGGAGCGGCATCGGACTTTGCCAAGGCTGTGGCACAAAAGCCTCAACATGCAACGGCTCACGAACGGTTGGGCGACACCTTGATGCGACTGGGACTCACCGACATGGCTGCCAACCATTGGGCCATTGCCGAAGACCTACGCGCCAAGAAGTCCAAGAAGTAATACCACCCGCTTTATATAAAAAAGACGGATGGGATGTTACTCACGCAACATACCACCCTTAGGAATTCATCACATTATGCTTATAAGTGCTATATAGAGACCATGCTCACGCATGGATGTAGATAAGATTTTCTAAAACTTATACCTACCCTCAACCACACTCCAATCTACAATTTCCCATAGGCGCTGCAAATAAGAGTCTCTACGATTGCGATAGTCGATATAATAGGCATGCTCCCACACATCAAACGTGAGTAGCGGAGTCAACCCTTCGACAAGAGGATTTCCCGCATTGCTCAATGCTCTGATACCCAAATGTCCATGGTCGTCGCTACACAACCACACCCATCCCGAGCCAAATAAAGAGACACCGGATTGCACAAAAATTTCGCAGAAATTTTCAAACGTCTCCCAATGTCGCTCTATAGCCCTCAGCAAGCCGCATGTGGGACGATGTTGCGCTCTGGGCGATAAGGTGTTGAAATAGAATATATGATTCCATGCCTGCGAGGCGTTGTTAAACAGAGCTCCGCTCGACGAACGAATTACATCTTCCAACGACATATCTTCATAGTCGGTACCGGCTATCATGTCATTAAGGTTATTCAGATAAGCCTGTTCATGACGTCGATAATGTACTTCGATAGTCTCGCAACTCAATATCGGTTCAAGCGCCGCATCATTGTATGGCAGGGTTGGCAATGAATATTTCATAAATAAAACTTATTTTATTGGACTTTACATATTAAACAGCCAACTACCAAATAAGTTCACGCCATTGAAAAAATATTTTTAATACTGAAAAATTAACACATCCACACAAAATATTAGAGGTATCTATTCCATATATTAGATATGTTTTTGTAACTTTACGGCAATAATTGTAATATGGGCAGAAAGTATCGGCGGATATGCTGCCCCACAATATATATACCGGAGTATAGGTGTGAGGCAACGAGTAGTTGACACCTCGATAATAAGCACCGCAACCCTCCCTTGAGATGGAAAACACCCTAAACCAAAGTTCTACGCTTGACATCAATACCGAGTAAAGAGCACCATCTCCCACCGACAAGGCAACTGTACGACAGAAGCCTTCTGAGACAGATAAAAAATAAAAAAACATATAAATGACTAACAAATGGAACTACTTGCCCCTAACATCGGAACAAGAGCTTATAAGCAAGACACTGGAGGAGAGATACCCTCAGTGCCCAACGATATGTAAGTTACTTGCACAGAGAGGGGTAACTTCTGTCGCAGAAACGGAGAAGTTTTTCAAGCCCCTCATGAGCGACCTGCACGATCCTTTCTTGATGAAGGATATGCACAAGGCCGTCAATAGGCTCAACGCAGCTATTGGGGCAAAAGAAAAGATTATGATCTACGGCGACTACGATGTAGATGGAACTACCGCCGTAGCATTGGTGTACAGATACCTGCTCAACTACTATTCGGGCATCGACTACTACATACCCGATAGATATGAGGAGGGATATGGCATATCGACCAAGAGTATTAACTATGCAGCCGAAAACGGCATCTCACTGATTATCACACTCGACTGTGGCATAAAGGCTGTCGAGCGCATTGCCTATGCCCGCACCAAGGGTATCGACTTTATCATTTGCGATCACCATGTGCCCGATGCGCAACTACCCGATGCAACAGCTATCCTTAATCCTAAATTGGAGGATGAGCCATACCCCTACAAGCACCTGTCGGGCTGTGGTGTCGGATACAAATTTATGCAAGGTTTTGCCATTAGTAATGGCCTTGATATCGCCAGCGACTTAGAGCCTCTGCTCGACCTTGTTGCTGTAAGTATCGTATCGGATATTGTACCTATCACAGGCGAAAATCGCATACTCACCTATCACGGTTTGCGTCGTCTCAACAGCAATCCCAGCGTAGGATTGAGAGCTATTATCCGTGTATGCCAGTTGCAAAACAAGAAAAATATCAATATCAGCGACATTATCTTCAAGATAGGCCCTCGCATCAATGCATCGGGTCGTGTACAATCGGGTCGCGAAGCTGTCGACTTGCTCGTGTCGCGCGACTATAACGAAGCCTACCGCAAGAGTTGCGAGATAGATCAATACAACGAAGACCGCAAAGAACTTGATAAGCGCATCACCGAAGAGGCCAACGAGATACTGCAAAGTCGCATTGACCTCACCAATCGTCGCTCTATTGTCATTTACAACAAGGATTGGCACAAAGGTATTATTGGTATTGTCGCATCACGATTTACCGAGCTGTATTATCGCCCCGCAGTGGTGCTCACCCTATCGAATGGCTTGGCTACCGGCTCGGCTCGTTCGGTGCAAGGATTTGACATATACAAGGCTGTAGAGTCGTGTCGCGATTTGTTGGAAAACTTTGGAGGACACACTTACGCCGTAGGTCTTTCGCTCAAAGAGGAGCATATCAAAGAGTTTACACAACGATTTGAGGCATACGTATCGGAGAATATTCAACCCACACAGACCACACCTCAGATTGACATCGATACCGAACTCGACTTCTCGGAAATCACACCCGAGTTTATCACACTCTTGCGCCAGTTCAACCCCTTTGGCCCGGGTAATAACAAGCCCACGTTCTTCACGCCCGCAGTGTGCGACTTTGGCACATCGAGATTGGTAGGTCGACAACAAGAACACCTCAAACTTGAACTTATCGATAGCAAATCGGGGCATATACTCAATGGTATTGCATTCAACAAGAAGAAATACTTTGATTATATAAAGAGCGGCAAACCATTTGATATATGCTATACAATAGAGGATAATCAACGAGGCGGAGACGATATACAACTCCTCATCCGCGACATTCATTGCTGTGAGTAAGATAACTTACACACCGATATAATAAGGGAGAGACACCGAATATAGCAAGTGTCTCTCCCTTATATATATTATATGTGTATATCAACCTCTCTGACGTACTACCTCGTACATCATCACACCGGCAGCAACCGAAACATTGAGCGAACCAATGTTTCCTCGCATCGGTATGGCTACCATTTCATCACAATAGCGCAACACTGCAGGCGATACACCGGTATCTTCGGCTCCCATAACAATAGCTACAGGAGCTGTATAGTCAACTTGAGTATAATTCTTAACCGACTTTTCCGAGGCAGCCACTATCGTAAAGCCACTATCGTGCAAGTATTTTACAGCATCAAGTACACTGCGCTCGCGACATACCGGCAATGTATGCAATGCTCCGGCCGAGGTCTTTACAGCATCGGCATTGACCGATACACTGCCACGGGCAGGAATAACAATTGCATGCGCTCCCACACACTCACATGTACGGGCAATAGCACCAAAGTTGCGCACATCGGTTACACCGTCGAGCAATACCACAAAGGGAACTTCGCCCGCTTCATACAGCTGAGGAACCAAGGTATCGAGTGTATAATACTCAACAGCCGATACAAAAGCAACAACACCCTGATGATTCTTGCGAGTAATGCGATTGATGCGCTCGACAGGAACACGTTGAATAGGAGCACCTACTTGACGCGCTGTAGCAAACAACTCTTGCGCAAGGTCGCCTTGCAGGTCCTTTTTGACCATGATTTTGTCTATCTCTTTTCCGGCCTCAATAGCCTCAATAACGGCACGTATGCCAAATATGTAATCACTTTTCTCCATAATCTATATTATTGCTCTTGCGATGCAAGTAGAACACGTGCATTGTTGAGAGCCGCCTCGGTAAGAGTTGTACCACTGAGCATACGAGCCACTTCCTCAACACGCTCTTCCTCATTAAGTTGAACTAAATGGGTGTGCGTACTTTCACCACTATTGTCCTTATATACTCGATACTGATGATTGCCTATAGCCGCCACCTGTGGCAAGTGTGTAATGGCAATAACCTGCATATACTGCGACATACGACGCATTATAGCACCCATGCGCGCTGCAATATCGCCCGACACTCCGGTGTCTATCTCATCAAAGATAATAGTGGGCAAAGACAAGGCATCGGCAACAAGAGACTTGATGCAAAGCATCAGTCGCGATATCTCACCTCCCGAGGCCACATCCGACACCGGTTGCAGTGCTTGATTCTTATTTGCCGAGAATCGTATTACAACCTGCTCGGCACCCATTTTATAGTAATTGCAAGGCTCAACATCTACCACTATCTGCACGTGAGGCATGCCCAACGGGCGCAACTCCTCGACCAAGAGCGAAGAGAGATTGCGTGCCGAAGAGATGCGCGTAGCGGTCAACTCTTTCGCCTTTGTTTCGCGTTCACGCTCGGCCTCGGCAAGTTGGCGTTCGATTTTCTCTATATCAGCGTCACTGTTGTCTATGCTATCGAGCTTGGCAGCATACTCATCGCGCAGAGCAATCAACTCGTCGACACTCTTTACGCGGTGTTTCTGTTGAAGGGTAAATATGGTATCAAGTCGCTCCTCAACCCATGCGAGTCTTTCGGGGTCGACAACCAACGATTCATTCCAGTCGGCAAACGTTGCATTGAGGTCCTTCAGGTCGATGTATGCACTATCCAGACGCTCTATCGCCTGTTGTGCATCGGGGAAATAGCTGTGTAACGAACGCGCACGCGACAACATCGTGTTAAGAGCCGCCAATACACTCATATCGTTACCCTCCAACAACGATGTTATTTCATAAAGAGTCTCCTTGATGTCGCCGGCATGAGTAAGTCGCTCTTGCTCAAGCTCCAAGTCTTCCTGCTCTCCGGCAACCAAACGTGCCTCTTGCAACTGTGCATACTGAAAACGGATATAATCCTCATCGGCATGCGCATCAGCCAGCTGACGACGAGCAGTTTCCAACTCAGCGGCAAGTGTCACACAACGTTGATGAGCTTCTTGGTAAGCACGCAATTCTTGTGTGTTGTGAGCCAACACATCGACCATGCGCAACTGGAAGCCACTATCGGCCAACAACAGATTTTGATGTTGCGAGTGAATATCAATAAGTTGGTCGCCCAACTGCTTAAGCTGAGCAACCGTAACAGGGGTATCGTTAATGAATGCGCGCGACTTACCTGAGGGGGCTATCTCACGACGGATGATGCACTCATCATCATACTCCAAATCATTCTCCTCAAAAAAAGGTTTCAAATGATAGGTTGCTACATCAAACGTACCCTCTACGAGTGTCTTAACCGCAGTGTCAGTAACAACCTTTGTATCTACACGTTGCCCCAGGATGAGCGACAATGCGCCCAATATAATAGATTTACCCGCACCGGTTTCACCGGTAATAACCGAAAAACCTTGCGCAAAGTCTATATCAAGACTATCTATCAGCGCATAGTTGCGAATAACTAACTTTCTTATCATAAAACTATCGGCTCTCCTCTTTTATCTTTTCGAGTATACGATTCTCCGAGGGATATATATCTATAAGTAAGTCATACATATCGTTCTTTTCGGTAGAACTTGCCTTGGAATACAAACTGATAATTTCGTCAAACTTGGCCTCCTTAAACATCGGGAACAATACCGATGTAGAGTTGGTACTATAGAGCGTCTTGAGCACCTCCAACGACTTACCTACGGTAGCACGAGCCTTGGCTACACCCAACACCATCTCATCCATGCCTTTGCGGTGATAGTTGTACCACATTTCACGGAAGGGCTTGGTGGCAGGCTCAACAAAGGCCGACAACATGGCGCTGCGATTGCGGTTGTTCTCAAACGCCTTCCATCCGGGCTCTTGTGTCGACTGCCCCAGCTGTACCATTGTACGTGCCATCTCAAAGAACGAGTCACCACCATATAGGATAAAGCTATCGAAGTCAATACCCAATATCAAGTAAGCATAGAAATTGAGGATACAAGTGAGATTATTCTCGTAGGTCGATGTTGAGAATACCAATGGGTCGTACTCTTTGTAATTAAATTCTACCTCATTGTCTTGAAAGTTGATGAGAGTAGTGGTATAGGAGCTATTGTAAACCGGTCGGCGCGATTGTATCTGTAACTGACACACCATACGCTCGTCGGTATATTCCGATACAATAAATTGCAATGTACATTCAATACGCTCGACAGCCGATAGCTGTACCGACGAGAACTTGGTATCGTTCATATACTCGGTTATAGCCGTCTGCAATGTATTGAATACCTCCTTGTTGGTACCTTGTATCTTGTCGCTATTGACAACGACACGACAATTGAATTCCTGCGCTACCAACATAGGCAACGCCGACAGTAATAGGAGGAACAATGCAATATAACGTTTCATCTTACACTTTTTACTTACGGTTTACATATTGAGCCAGCAACGAAACAATATCGGTAGCAACCTCACTCTTGAGCTTGCAAGGATAATCGGTAACATTGCCATTGCGTTCGATAATGGTAACACGATTGGTATCGTGACGGAAACCTGCACCGGGATTTTGCAACGAATTAAGCACAACAAAATCGAGGTTCTTTTTAGCCAATTTACTTTGTGCATTGGCCTCCTCATCATTTGTTTCCAGAGCAAATCCCACCATACACTGGTCATCGCGTTTCTTTGCACCCAAAGCAGCTGCAATATCACGGTTGGGCACGAGCTGCAAGGTCAAGTCATCGGCCGAACGCTTCATCTTCTTGTCGCAACACACTGCGGGCTTATAGTCGGCAACAGCTGCACACATGATTGCTGCGTCGCACTCCTCAAACACCTCTACAGCAGCGTTATACATTTCATCGGCACTCTCCACATCAATGCGTTTGATGGCAGGATGTGTAGTCTTTAGCGTTACAGGGCCTGCAATAAGTACCACATCAGCACCGGCTTGAGCACACGCCTCGGCGATGGCAAAACCCATCTTGCCCGATGAATAGTTACCTATAAAACGTACAGGGTCGAGCTTTTCATAAGTCGGCCCGGCTGTTATCATCACTTTTTTTTTAGCCAACGCCTGTTGCGAAGCAAAAAAATCCTCAATAATGGCAACAATACGGTCGGGCTCTTCCATGCGACCCTTACCCTCCAGGTGACTTGCCAACTCACCCGAAGCAGGCTCTATAATATGATTGCCGTAGGAACGCAACAAGTCGAGATTGTGCTGAGTTGAGGGGTGAGCAAACATATCCAAGTCCATAGCCGGAGCGATAAACACAGGCGCCTTACTTGACAAGTATGTCGTAATGAGCATATTATCGGCTACGCCATGAGCCATTTTACCTATCGACGAGGCTGTTGCCGGAGCAATAACCATAGCATCGGCCCATAGGCCCAAGTCGACATGGCTGTGCCATGTACCATCATTGGCAGTAAAAAATTCGCTCACAACAGGCTTACCACTCAATGCCGATAACGTAACAGGAGTAATAAACTCCTTTCCGGCCGGTGTTATCACCACTTGTACCTCAGCACCTTTCTTGACAAAGGCACGGAGCAAATAGGCTGCCTTATAGGCAGCAATACTGCCTGTTATACCCAGTACGATA
>JAGBHF010000059.1 GCA_017935645.1 Bacteroidaceae bacterium
ACTCGACCTTTTTGTGGCGCGCCTCGACACAGCAGGAGTGTGGCGTGTGGAGAATATGAAGTATCCCATGAACTCGTCGGCCGACGATTTTGGTATCACGTTTGGCGTCGAGGAGAGCGGATTTTTCTCGTCCAACCGTAACGATGGTCGCGGATATGACAAAATATACAGTTTCGAAAAGCCCTCTATCAAGGTGACTATATCGGGTATGGTGCTTGACAAAGATGATGAGCCTATCCCCGATGCTGTTATTCGCATTGTGGGCGACGATGGCTCCAATCAGAAGGAGAGTGGTCGCAAAGATGGAACATTCCGTTTCTCGCTCAATCGTGGTGTGCGCTATGTGATGATGGCTGGTTGTCGTGGTTATCTTAACGGTAAACAGGAGTTTATGAGTGATACTGCCGAGGTCGATGCCGAGTATGTGGTCGACTTTGTCCTTGCTTCGGTTACTAAGCCGGTTATCCTCGAGAATATCTTCTATGACTTTGACAAGGCAACCTTGCGTCCCGAGTCGGAGGAGGCTCTCGACCGTGAATTGATAACAATTCTCAATGACAACCCCAATATCAGTATCGAGCTGGCATCGCACACCGACTTCCGGGGTCGTGACGCTTATAATGAGGACCTTTCGCAACGCCGAGCGCAATCGGTGGTAGATTATCTTGTACAGCAGGGTATTGCTCCTGACCGTGTCAGGGCGGTAGGCTATGGCGAAAGTGTACCAAAACTTATCACCAAGAAACTTGCTACGCAATATCCACAGTTCAAGGAAGGTGATGTGCTTACCGAGGAGTTTATCCTTACGCTCTCGGAGGAGGATCAAGAGGTTGCCCACCAAATCAATCGCCGCACCGAATTCCAAGTGCTCTCTATTACCTACGGACTCTATTAAGTATACACATTATATAATATAGTAAATAAGCCACCCGCGAATTGCGGGTGGCTTATTTGTATCTTGTGTAAGAGAATGGGTTATTCAAACTTGCGTTGCCAGAACCACATTTCGTTGAAGGTCATCGACACGACAACGGCGAGGTGGTCTTCTTTGACCAGAGGATTGGGGTGACCATAGCGGTGTGAATATTCCAAGCTGATGTTGAGTATCGACTTGTCGCTGCGAAGCGGGAAGCCGAAACCGCAACTGACGCCAAACTCGCGCACGCTGTTTTTGCCTACCTTGATATATGACTCCTCATAGTATCCGCCAAAACGGTAGCGAATGTAGTCGAAGTAACTGCTTGATACCAACTTGGGGCGATACTCTACACCGGCCGATAGGCGCATGCGGTTGTTCATCTCTTCGTACGATATGGTGTTGGGGTTGTAGTATTTGGCATCTTTCCACATGTCGTATCTTCCGTCTACTGCTATGGTGAGTCGTTTGTCGTGGTTGTAGCTCAATCCTGCACCAAAACAGTGAGGCATCGAGTAGTAGTCGTGCATTTTGAATGCGATAGTGTCGTTGAATGTGTCGTATACCAATGCTTCACCCTCGGTGGGCTTGCCCAATGTGTAGGTAAATCCGGCTGTGATGTTGTTCTTGTTGTCTATGTCGATGGGGAATTGTATACCGGCTTGCATACGAACATCGTTAACCGAAATAGTTTTGTAGTATATACCGGTGGTGGGCGTAGTGGCTACTTGTACAAAGTTTTGTACTCGACCGAACATATAACCCACATTTACACCCAACGACACCCACTTGAATGGTTGGTAAGCCACGCCGGCATAGAGTTGCGACAGTCCGCCTTCGCCTATGCGGGTATAGCTACCATTGGGAATGCTGTTGCCATAGGTATATTGTACGTGCGAGATGGGAGTGAGACCAATACTCGCGCCAACGTTTTTGCCCAAGAGGAATTGCATGGCCACGTAGTTGAGTCCTCCGCCTTGGCTCTGTGCGTGTGCGTTACCCTCGTTATACCAGCTACCTTTGTAGTCGATTGAAAAGTCAAACATGAAGGTCAGCGAGTCGCATGCTGTGTACGATGCAGGGTTCATCATGTTTATCTGTGTATTGTTGCGTACGCCTATACCCGTGCTACCCATGGCGCGTTGATTGCCGGTGGCGTTGTTGTCTATGGTTCCGTATCCATATTGTGAGTAGGGGGTTTGTGCCACTGCGGGTATCATTATTGCGCATAGCAATGTGGCAAGTAAGAGTCTATAATTCGACATTGTATTCAAGTATTCGGTTTAAACCTTTAGGGACTAAATTTCTATCGACAAAGATAGTTCTTTTTATTATAGTAGCCAAACGCTCGGCGTCGCCACCCGTTAAGAAAACCAAAAGACCCGGATTTTCGGCTTCACAGGCATTTATATAGCCCTCCAATTCGTAGGCTGCACCTTGCAATGCTCCGGCGCGTAAGGCTGTTTCGGTGTCGTATCCGAGCAGGGGTAGTTCTCCGTCACTCTTTACCAAGGGTAGGCGACCGGTGTGTTCGTGTAGGGCTTTCAGTCGCATCTCGATGCCTGCGGCAATGTTTCCACCCATGAACTTGCCCTTGGCCGACACCATGTCGTAGGTAATGGCAGTGCCGGCATCTACCACCAGCAGCGGTTTGTTGGGTTGCAGGCTCCAGGCGCCCACAGCAGCCGCTATGCGGTCGTGACCCAGTGTGTCGGGGGTACGATACTCGATGCCTATGGGTAGGTGAGTGGTGCGACCCATGCACACTATATGAGGTATCTTGCGGCTCATTACGTTGATAAGTCGCTTGTCGTACTCGCGACGCACCGAGCTGTATATGGCTGCCTCAAACGAGTTGTCGGCTATACGACTGCGCACGAGTTCGAGCATCTCCTCGCTCTCGATTACAACAGTTTCTACAATTTCGTTGCTTGTGGCAAAGTGTAACTTTGTTGCACTATTGCCCTGGTCTATTATCAGTCTCATGGGTGTACAAAGATAGTGAAAGGTGAGCGAAGAAAAACCAAGTTTACTTGAGTTTTTTTTCCGAACCGCATCCTATCTTATCAAAAGATAGTGAAAAAGGTGAGCGAAGAAAAACCAAGTTTACTTGAGTTTTTTTCCGAACCGCATCCTATCTTATCAAAAGATAGTGAAAGGTGAGCGAAGAAAAACCAAGTTTGCTTGAGTTTTTTTCCGAACAGCATCCTGTCTTATCTAAAGATAGCGGTAAGTGG
>JAGBHF010000004.1 GCA_017935645.1 Bacteroidaceae bacterium
ATGGTGGAGTAGTTTATTACCAGAAAGGCATGTTTGATAACCAGAGGGGCGAAGAAGTGAAGCAGGCTCCAACTACAGATAAGCCTTCAGCTTCCGTGAAGTATCTCTATCAGCACGACGGAGTGTGGTTCTATATCAGCGCCGGGCACAAAGCCTATTTCCGTAAGTTCAAAAAGGACTACGGAGAAAAATTCATCGGCACGGGAGTCTTGGTAAAAGAAATAATCGGGGAGGTTGAATAGGCGACGATTCCTTGAATATGGATAATGCAGTGCGTAAAGTAGTAGTAAAATAGATGATATAACATAAAAATGTCGCGAGGCGGTGTCAATGGTGATACCGCCTCGCGCTGTTCTTATGATAGTGTTGTGTGTTACAAAGTGCCTTGACAGAAAACCATTTCGTGCGGCATGCACCAACCGGCATCCTTGAGTTGTCGCAAGAAGAGTCGGGCGCACATCTCGGCATCGTCGCCGGCACGGTGGTGGTTGTGACAGGGAATGTCGAATGTGTGGCACAGAGCATCCAACTTGTTGCACTCGAAGTTATAAAGTTTGCGTGCAGCACGCAGGGTGCAATAGTAGGTAATGGGCGGCACATCAAGCCCGTAGAGGCTCAAGGCACTGCGTATGCAACTCATGTCGAATGCGGCATTGTGGGCAACCAATATGGGTGTTGCGTGCAGGTAAGGCAGTATCTCACGCCACACCTGTGGGAACTGTGGTGCATGGGCAGTATCCTGTGGGCGTATGCCGTGTATTTGTGTGTTGTAGTAGTTGTAATAGTTGTTGGGTGGTTGTACGAGCCATGAGCGTGTATCGGTAATAATTCCATTACGCACGACACATATGCCGGCTTCGCATATCGAGTCGCGACGGCCGGTAGCAGTCTCAAAGTCTATGGCTACAAAGTCTATTCCTTGCATGTTGTGTGATAAAAGATAAGCCTGCTCAATCGTGTATAATTGGGCAGGCTTATTATGTAATGATGTATTTGTTATTTAAGATTTTGCAGTGATTGAATGGCCGCAGTGCGGTCGGCAGCACTAACGACGTAGTTGCCTGCAACAAGAGCGTCGGCACCTGCATCGACAAGTAAACGACCTGTGCGCTCGTTAACGCCACCATCAATTTCGATAGTAACATTATAACCACCATCGTCAATCATCTTCTTGAGCTTGCGTACTTTCTCAACCGACGACTCGATAAATGCCTGACCACCATATCCGGGGTTAACCGACATGATAAGAACCAAGTCGACATAGGGAAGAATCTCTTCAAGCACACTCACCGGTACGTGAGGATTGAGAGATACACCGGCTTTCATACCGGCAGCCTTGATGGCGGCAACCGTGCGATGAAGGTGACGGCATGCCTCGAAGTGAACGGTAACGATATCGGCACCGAACTCCTTGCAACGGTCGATATAGCGATCGGGGTCGACAATCATCAAGTGTACGTCAAGAACCTTGTCGGTGTTGTCTTTTACTGCCTTAATGATGGGGAAACCGATAGAGATGTTGGGAACAAATACACCGTCCATCACGTCGATATGTATCCAATCGCAAGCCGACATAGATTGCAACTCATCGGCAAGATGGCCAAAGTCGGCTGTGAGAATAGAGGGAGATACGATTACGCTCATGTTATTATAAATTTGTAATGATGTTTTTATTTGTTTTTCTATTGTGTACAAAATTAATGATTATAGTTGAGGTATCATAATGTTTAGATAAAAAACTACCTACGTTGTCACAACGTAGGCAGCGATTTAATGTTACCTTAAAAAATTTCGTCTGTATTCTCATACAAACTATCATGAAAAAAAACGTTTTTCTGTTGCAAACATATTTGTTATAAAAATGACTGTCGACATTACCATGTGGACAGTCATACTACCATGAATAATCAATTGTTTTATTGAACGAGAGCTTTATGTTGTTGTTTACAAAAATAGAGATTATAGCTATTGTAGCCACGAGAAACGGCTTTTTTTTAAACAAAAAATTGTGCAAACGATTTCCTAACGTTTGGATTTCTTTATTGCACTGATAAGTTCGTTGAGAATATCACTCTGTATGTAGCGGTTGATAGCTAAGTAGAAAACCAAGCATACGACAACCTGAGTGAAAAACAATAGGTAAATATTGCTGATAAACAACTGTATAGGGTAGGCAAAGCAAATCATGAGTAATGCAGTGGCGCACGATGGCAGGATGTCGATAATCTGTTGATGCCAAGCATATCCGATGCGACGTCCTATGGTGACAATGCTCACGAAGTATACAATGGCGCGTGTTGCTACCATCCCCCACAATAGTTGTATAATGGGAAGATGCCAAGTAAATGCCAAGACTGCGGCAAATAGAGCGACCTTGAATATCTCCAATCGCAATACCAACCCCGAACTGCCCTCGATGCGTATGAAATTGCCATTGAGCGAGGTGAGTACGGTGAAGATACCGGCAATGAGAAGGAGTGAGAACATGGGTATGGATGTCTCCCACTTATCGCCCAATAGGATGAGAATGAATGGTCGTGATGCCAAAGATAGCCCCAGCAAAGTGGGAAATGTGATAAAGGCTGTGAGTTTCATCGACTTGCGATAGCTGCGTAGCAATCGCTCGGGGTCGTTTTGTATAGCACTGAATAGGGTGTAGGTGCTGTTGAGGATAATACCGTATAGGGTTGCTACGCCCATGTCGCTCCACTTGTTGGCTTGACTATAGTAGCCCAACTCGCGGCTTGAGTATAGCCTACCGATAATGGCCGAGTAGATGTTGAGGAAGAGAACGTTGAGTATATTGGCCAACATGATATTGGAGCTGAAGGCAAATAGTTCGCGAAACGATTGCCAAGAGAAGATGGCGCGAGGTCTCCATCCGCCCCATATCCATTGCATTATCATCTTGACGAATGCCTGTATGGTTAGTTGGGCAACCAGAGCCCACACACCGTATCCGTAGAGAGCCATTATCAAGGCAATGACACCCGATATTACGATAGCACATACGTTGATAGTGGCTACTTTGCTAAAGTTTATCTCTTTTACCATCTTGGCATTCTGTATAAGACAGAGCGCATTGAATATAAAGACGGTAAATAGAACGCGGGCAACCGGAATGAGAATGGGCTCGCCAAAGAATTGTGCTATGGCCGGTGCCGCAAAGTATCCGGCAATGTAGAGTATGACCGATATCAATAGGTTGTAATAAAATACCGTGTTGTAGTCGGCCTCGGTAATGTGTTGTTTGCGAACAAGAGCCGCCGAAAATCCGCTGTCGGTGAGCGCTTGAGAGAGAGCGATGAAGATAGCCAATGCGCCGGTGAGTCCGTATTCGGCAGCGCCCAATAGTCGGGCCAGCGTAATACCAATGATGGCCGACATAAGCTGCGAGCCTATGCGGTCGAACATGTTCCACACAAATGCGCTTCGTGACTTCTTGCGAAACTCTTTCTCTTCCAAGGGGTTACTTTTTTAGTTTGAGAAATTCTTGATGTTCTTGTTGCAACTCGGCATGTAGCTCATACGAACACCAATTGATGTTGGTGGGTGTAAGTCCGGCTTTAAGAGGAATGACTGCAATGCCGGCTGTGCGATACATAGCCAAGAAGTTGGTCAACAGCTCTTGGTCAAAGCCCTTGAATATGAGCATCTCGTCGGAAAAGGTCTTGGTAGCGGCAACCTTATCTTCGGGGCTAAAACCATCAATCTCGGCTATATAGCCTATTCGTTTACCATATTCGTCGGAATTGACGTGTCGACAGGCAATGTTGGCGCTGAGGCACAGCATCTCTATCTGGCGCCCCTTGTCGTTGCGTAAGTTGTAGAGGTAAATGGTGGGTTTCATGACGTTTTGTAAATAATTATGGCAGAGGATGTTGTGTTACACCCTCTGCCTATGTATTACGATGTTATTTTACTTCCGAGCCGGGCTTCACTTCGTCGGCAGGTGTGATGACAACCAAACGACCGTCGGCATCTTCGGCGCTGAGAATCATACCTTGCGACTCGATGCCACGCAACTTGCGAGGTGCGAGGTTGGCAACGAAACATACGTTTTTGCCTACCAACTCCTCGGGTGCATAATGCTTGGCAATACCCGATACGATGGTGCGGCCACCCAATCCGTCGTCGATGCGGAATTGGAGCAACTTGTCGGCTTTGGGTACTTTGGTACATTCAAGAACCTTACCTACGCGGATGTCGAGCTTGGTGAAGTCATCAAATTCGATATTCTCGCGGATGGGGTTGGCCTTGTGCTCGGCCAATTGATTGGCCTTCTTGGTATCCTCAAGTTTTTGCAATTGTGCCTCGATGGTGGCATCTTCGATTTTCTCGAAGAGCAACTCAGCGGCAGCCAATTGAGTGCCTGCGGCAAGGAGATCGGTGCGACCCAATTGTTCCCAGCTAAACTCGCCCATGCTCAACATGTTGCGCAACTTGGCAGCCGAGAAGGGCAAGAAAGGCTCGAAGGCAATAGCCAAGTTGGCTGATATTTGCAATGCGAGGTTGAGGATGGTTGCCACACGCTCCATGTCGGTCTTGGCAAGTTTCCAAGGCTCGGTATCGGCCAAGTATTTGTTACCGATGCGGGCGAGGTTCATGGCCTCTTTTTGTGCGTCGCGGAAGCGGTAGTTTTCGAGGAGATTCTCAACCGTTGCCTTAACGTTGGCAAACTCGGCAAGTGTTTCGCGGTCGTAGTCGGTGAGTTCGCCGGCTGCCGGTACTTTGCCCTCGAAGTATTTGTGTGTCAACACAACCGAGCGGTTGATAAAGTTACCGAGGATGGCTACCAACTCGTTGTTGTTGCGAGCCTGGAAGTCGCGCCAAGTAAAGTCGTTGTCTTTGGTCTCGGGAGCGTTGGCAGTGAGGACATATCGCAACACGTCTTGCTTGCCGGGGAAGTCAACCAAGTACTCATGCAACCATACCGCCCAATTGCGCGAGGTTGATATCTTGTCGCCTTCGAGATTCAAGAACTCGTTGGCAGGAACGTTCTCGGGGAGGTTGTAGCTACCTTCGGCCTTGAGCATGGCGGGGAATACGATGCAGTGGAATACGATGTTGTCTTTACCGATGAAGTGTATCATCTTGGTTTCGGGGTCTTTCCACCATTTCTCCCATGAGTCGGGTAGGAGTTCCTTGGTGTTCGAAATATAGCCGATAGGAGCATCGAACCACACGTAGAGCACCTTACCGTCGGCGCCTTCGACGGGAACGGGTACACCCCAATCGAGGTCGCGGCTCACGGCACGCGGTTGCAAGCCCATGTCTATCCATGACTTGCATTGTCCGTATACGTTAGGACGCCATTCTTTGTGACCTTCGAGAATCCATTGACGCAAGTAAGGCTCCCACTTGTCGAGGGGGAGATACCAGTGTTTGGTTTCGCGCAATACGGGTTGGATACCGCTGATGGCCGACTTGGGATTAATCAAGTCGGTAGCGTTGAGTGATGTACCGCACGCCTCGCATTGGTCGCCATAGGCACGCTCGTTGTGGCAGTGGGGGCATGTACCTGTAATGTAACGGTCGGCAAGGAATTGTTGAGCCTCCTCATCGTAGTATTGTTGCGATACTTTCTCGATAAACTCGCCCTTGTCGTAGAGCTTGCGGAAAAAGTCCGATGCAGTCTCGTAGTGAATCTTGCTCGATGTGCGAGAGTATATGTCGAACGAGATACCAAACTCGGCAAACGAGTCTTTGATAATCTTGTGATAGCGGTCGACAACATCTTGGGGAGTGACACCCTCCTTGCGGGCCTTGATGGTAATGGGTACACCGTGCTCGTCCGAGCCACCAATCATGATTACTTCTTCGCCTTTGAGACGCAAGTAACGGGTGTATATATCGGCAGGAACATATACGCCTGCCAAGTGTCCGATGTGCACCGGTCCATTGGCATAGGGCAGTGCTGTAGTGACAAGTGTGCGTTTGAATTTCTTTTCCATAATTTTATTTCTTGTTTTGTTATTTCTATGGGGTTATTTAGGCGCTGTTCGATATAGTATCACAGCTATAATGGTGTACATGATATTGGGTATCCACATGGCAATGAATGGCGATGTGGCACCACTCACGGCGAAGGTGGATGTAATGGTCGAGAAGAAGATGTAGGAGAAGCTGAGTAGCAATCCGAGTCCGATGTTTATACCCATTCCGCCCTTGGTCTTGCGCGAAGCGAGCGACATGCCTATGGCGGTGAGGATAAAGGCCGCGCCTATCATGGCATAGCGCTTATGGTACTCAATCTCGAAGCTCTTGATGTTGCCTACACCTCGTTCGCGTTGGCGGGCAATGTACTCCTTGAGTTGGGGCGAAGTCATTGTCTCGCAGTCGGTGGGCGATATAAGGAAGTCGGAAGGAGTTACGTTGATAATCGTATCCAGTCGGCTGCCCTTTGTAATGGTCTCGCGCATGCCGTCGAGGTTGCGAATGACATAGTTGTTGACGTGCCACTGATAGGCCGAGTCGTAGGTGATGGTCTGAGCCGTGAGTCGCGATTTGAGCGTCTTGCCCTCAAATTTTTCCAACGAGAAGCGGTATCCCATCTTGTTGCTGTTGTCGTAACGGGCTATGTAGGCAATAACATTGGGCTCGACCTTGAACTGTATGTTGCTACCATAATCGACCCGCTTGTTGCGCACGTAGGTATTGGTAAACTCGATGCGCGTAATGTTGGATGGCGGGATGATATAGCAACTGAGTAGAATGTTGAGCGAGGCGATGATAGCCGCCGAGAACATATAGGGGATGAATAGTCGCTTGAAGCTCATGCCACTCGACAGGATGGCTATAATCTCGCTGTTGCCGGCCATCTTGGAGGTGAAGAAGATGACGGCAATGAAAACAAATAGCGGGCTGAAGAGATTGGCAAAGTAAGGAAGAAAGCTGGCAAAATAGTCGAACACAATGGCTCGCAACGGTGCTTTCATGAAGGCATCGAGCTTCTCGTTCGTATCAAATACGACCGTGATAGCCAATATGAGTATAATCGAGAAGAAGTACGAACCGAGGAACTTCTTGATGATATACCAGTCGATTATTTTGAAAGGAGACTTCAGCTTCATTACAAAGTATTACAAACGGGTAGTTACGCGTTCCAACATTTCACGTTTCCATGATGCAAAAGTGCCGTCGATGATATGCTTGCGAGCCTCTTGCGACAACCACACGTAGAAGGCGAGGTTGTGTACCGAGGCAATCTGCATGGCTAAAATTTCGTCGGCTATGAACAAGTGGCGCACGTAGGCCTTTGAATATATCGTATCGACATAGGATGTGCCCTCTTCGTCGAGCGGAGAGAAGTCGTCGGCCCATTTTTTGTTGCGCATGTTCATGATACCGCGAGAGGTAAATATCATACCGTTGCGACCATTGCGGGTGGGCATTACACAATCGAACATATCCACGCCACGATCGATACCTTCGAGAATGTTGGCAGGTGTGCCCACACCCATGAGGTAGCGAGGCTTGTCGGTGGGAAGTATATCGTTGACTACCTCAATCATTTCGTACATCTTATCGGTAGGCTCACCTACGGCAAGTCCGCCGATGGCATTACCGTCGGCTCCAAGGTCGGCAACGAACTTGGCAGCTTCACGGCGCAAGTCGGGATATACACAACCCTGAACGATAGGGAAGTAGGCTTGCTTGTAGCCATAGAGACCTTCGGTTTCGTTGTAGCGTTTCCAACCGCGTGTGAGCCAACGTTGAGTCAGAGCCAACGACTTCTTGGCATAGCTGTAGTCGGCATCGCCGGGTGTACACTCGTCGAGAGCCATCATGATATCGGCACCGATGATGCGTTGCGTGTCGACATTATTCTCGGGTGTAAAGAGGTGCTTCGAGCCGTCGATGTGCGAGCGGAAGTGAGCACCTTCCTCGGTGAGCTTGCGAATGTCGGATAGAGAAAACACCTGAAATCCGCCGCTATCGGTGAGTATGGGGCGATCCCAACCGTTGAACTTGTGAAGACCTCCGGCACGTTGCAGTATATCCAATCCGGGACGTAGGTAGAGGTGGTAGGTGTTACCCAAAATAATTTGGGCTTTGATGTCATCGCGCACCTCGCGCATGTGTACTGCTTTGACCGCACCCACAGTGCCTACGGGCATAAATATAGGGGTTTTTATCTCGCCATGATCGGTCTTGATGATACCGGCGCGGGCATTGGTTCCTTGGGCTGTATGTTGTAGTGTAAAATCCATCTTATTTACCTTTGACTTTTAAACTACAAAGTTACGATTTTTTGCGTGAAAATGCTGTGTTGTCGTGAGAAAAAATAGTGCTATAGAATCATTGAAATATGATGACAAAAAAAGAGAGCTGCACCGGGCAACTCTCTTGAATGATAAATCGCTGAACCTTAGAACTCTACACCTATGCGCAGACCCACACCGACTATGCTGTATCGACCGGTAAAGAGGTCGGCCTCGGGGGTGATATTGATGGCAAAATAGCGACTGATGCCCAATCGGAGTCCGATGCTTGCATTGAAATAGGCGAGGGCGGCAACTCCGTTGTGTGTGCTTGTTTCGCTGTTGAAGTTGCCATAGTCGGCATATGACACACCTGCACGCGCTCCGTAGGTGAGTTGAGCAAGTTTTTCGCCCCAATTACCTTTGTAGACGGCATAGACGGGGAGTGCAACACCCAACCCTTGGTTGCCAAGATTGATGTGAAATCCGACACCTATTCCGGCAAAGTGGTTGTGATTGAATTGGTAGCCGTGTGTGGTGGTGATGTTGCCCGCAATACCCTCGTTGATGAATGTGGCAGTAAGCGGGGTGTAGTCTACAAATCCGCGATAACCCTTGGGTGCAAGGTTTCTCTTGGGTGCGTTGTCGTAGTATCCGACACTGTCATTCTTGAATTCTACTACTTCGTGTGCCTCGGCTATTGTAGCAAAACATAATATTAATAGAGTGAACGTTAGAAATTTTTTCATTGTTTTCGGAATTTGTTTGCAAAAAATGTGTTATTGCTGTTTATATTTTGCAAATTAATATAATAGTTTTCAAATTGACAAGTTTTTTATTAAAAACATTGTCAAATTAATTAAAAATTGCGTTAAAGGCGACCTTTGTGATAGGTTGGTTGGTTTAATTTGAACGGTTTGCTTGATATATGCCGATATATACAACGAAGCGCAACGACTATCGGTTGTGACGATGGTGTTGCGCTTCGCGGTATGGTTGAGGGTGTGTATCAGAACTCAAATCCTATGCTGAGTCCGGTAGCAAAATCGGAAAATGCGCCGTAGGTGAGGGTTGTCATGGATGAAATGTTGAAGGCAAAATGAGGTGAGTAGGCAATGCGCATACCAATGCGTAAACCCGAATAAACTCCTAAACCTGCTGTGAATACGTCGGTTACTGTATTGGCTACTTCATCGTAAATAGTTTCGTAGTATGTGCCGTACTCCATACCCAATCGCGCTCCGTAGGTAAATTGTATAGTACCTTTACCGGCATTGCCACGGTACTCGGCAAATACCGGAATAGAAAATGCGTTGTTGGCAGAATAACTTAGATCCAATCCTACACCACCACCCAGAAAAGCGTATTGATTGAATTGATAACCATGAGTTGTCGAGACTTTGAATGATAGTGCTTTTTGGGCCGAAAGGCTGAACGCAGTGATGTCGACAAATCCACGATAACCGGTGGGTGCGATATATCGGGTTTCGGTTGCTTGGGTAGAAATGTAATCCTGGTCTTTGCCTACACTCTTCACTTCCGAAGCACTGAATACAAACGAGCTACCATCTTGTGTCTTGATAGAGACTTTCTCGTTGAGGATGATTTCGGTCAACTCTCCTTTGATAATACTACCATTGTTGAGGTATACTATATCTTGAGCCGAGGCTATGCCTATGAAACAAGCCATGACTGTCATTAATGTGATAATTCTTTTCATGATGCGATGTGTTAATTGTTAGAACTCAAAACCTATTTTCAGGCCTAAATTGATATTGATTCCTAAGCCTATCATTAACTCGGTTTCGGGCTTGATACTCATGGCAAAATCTTGAGAGAAACCCAAACGAAGACCCAAGTTGAACTGTCCATAATATCCGTAGAATCCTTCAACAAGCACAGGTCTACCTACATCGTTTATGTAATCGGACTTGGAATATACAACAAAACCTAAACGACCACCATAGGTGAATTGGGCCAATTTCTCGCCAACGTTACTTTGTATTGCCGCATATACCGGAAGATACTGTGTATAGATATTGTCAAATCGGAGATAATAACCTATACCACCACCCACAAAGAGTCCGTGCTTGAATTGATAACCATGGATGGTGTGCAAATCGAAGGCAAAATTGCCCAAAAAGTGAGGCGAAAACTCTACAAATCCGCGATAGCCACGAGGTGCCAAGTGCTTGTTTGTCACTTCGGCATTGGGGGCTGTTGCGGGTAATTCAAGGCTTTTTATTTCATCGGGATTATATACAAACAGACTACCGTCGGCTGTTTGAATCGAGAGCTTTTCGCCGGGGGTGTACTCTACCAATTCGCCTTTAATAATGCTGCCATTGTTGAGGTAAACTGTGGTGATCCTCTGTGCCGAGGCAATGCCTATGCTACATATAGCTATAAGCATGAGTGTAAAAATTCTTTTCATGGTGCGTTGTGTGTTTAGTTGGTTAAAGAAATGTTTCTATCGCAAATAAAAAGATAATATTCGTCAAAAACAATCTTTTTACGCATAAATGATTGAATTTAACCTATTTTGTATTTGATTAGATTGATTTCAATATTTTGGTGAATTAAAACCTTACTCTAACGTCGACCCAGAAGTTGCGGGGCGAGTCGATGAAGTAGAGCGGGGCTGTAGCACCCATCATACCGTTGGAGTAGCTGCGCTCATTGAAGATGTTGTTGAGGTGTACCCCGGCAGTGATGTTGCGGTAAGTGTAGGCTACCGATGCGTTAAATCGCAATGACGGTGTGATGCTGTAAAGGTTGGTAAGGTCGAAGTACATGGCGCTGCGGTAGCGCATAGAGAGGGCAATGTCGAAGCCTGCAATGTTGTAGCCAACCTCTTGATTGACAAGCCATGTGGGGCTGAGAATGTGCGTGAGTGTCTCACCCTCGTGCTGTACTTGGTTGATAGAGTAGCTGCTGTTGTTGGCCAGTCGCAAGTTCTTGATGGGGTAGTATTGCACCGATAACTCGATACCTGTACGATAGCTTTGCGCAGCGTTGACATGGATGGGTTGTCCGTTTGTGCCCATAGCACCGTTGAGTATAAGTTCGTTGGCAAAGTCCATGTAGTAGAGGTTGATGTTGGTTGTAAAGTTGCTCAATGTGATGTTGTAACCAACTTCATAGTCAATCACACTCTCGGCTTGTGTGGTGTAGAGTGTGATAAAGTTCTCTTCGCCACCAAACATGTCGCTGCGAGTAGGCTCACGGTGAGTCTGAGTGGCGCTTGCATAGATGGCATGGCGGTTGTTGAATTGCCAACGTATATTGCCCGACCAGTTGAGAAAGTCCCAATTGATGCGTTCGAAGGGTAGGTCGCCACGATAGTCGAAGTCGGCATGACGGTATTGAATATTGGCCCCTATGGTGAGCCAGCGGTAGGTGTATGAGCCTTTTACAAAGGCGCTTATGTCGTTTTTGTAGCCGGTGTTATCCCACAACAATTCCTCTTGCAGGTTGTTGCTGCCCACGTGACGACGATTGAATGTCGAGGCATTGACACCCGTGGTAATCTCGAACGGATTGAGGTAAAACTTGGCGGCGACATTACCCCCGATGTAGTGAAATCGTTGGTCGTAACGGTCTATCTCGCCGGTGGGTTGCCAAGCAGGGTCGTACACCTTAATCATGTAGTTGTCAACGTCGAATGTGTAGTATCCATCGGCATAGTTGTAGTAGGCGGCTGCAGTGAGGGTGATGTTGTCGCTGAGTATGCCTTGGTATTGCAATTTGTTGATGTTCTGTATGTAATGGTCTATCTCAGCTTCGCTACAACCATTGGTGGAGGGATTTTGCAACAGTTCCTGAGCCGTAGCACCTATCCATGCCATACCATTGCGCGACTGCCCGATGAATGAGAGCAAGTCGAGCTTGTGATGAGGTGAGATGTACCACCCCAACTTGACAAAAGCCGACTGAGCATTGTTGTAGGCATGTTCGCGGAAACCATCGCTCTGTTGATGTGTAACCTTGAAGTGTCCGGCAAAATTGCCTTTGCGACCGGTATTGTACTCGGCTCCCACCTTGAGTGTGTTGAAGCTGCCATATCCGGCATAGGCACTCGAAGTGGTGTCGCGTTCGAGGTTGATTGACTCAAAGTTGACGCTACCGGCATATCCTGCAGCTCCGTTGTTGGCTATGCTAGCTCCATTCTCGACCTTGATAGAGTGCATGCTCGATAGCAGGTCGGGGAAGTTGGAGAAGTATACACCCATGTCCTCGCCGTCGTTGAGAGGCATGCCATCGAGGGTGATGTTGATGCGAGTCTGATCCATACCACGCATGCGGAAGTAGGAGTAGCCATACTCGTTGCCGGTGTCGCTATATGCAAAGACCGATGGCATGCGAGCCATGATAAACGAGGGTTCTTGTCCTTTGTTTTGTATGGTAATGTCGTCGCGCGAGAGGGTAGTACCTGTGCGCAGATTGACACGATAAAAACTCACCACCGACACCTCGTCGAGTGCGTGCGCTATGGTGTCGTTTGCTTCGTAGGGGTAGGCATACGACAGCAGTGTGATGATGCTAAAAATAAAGGTGAGGAGCTGATGTTTCATCGGGTATATTTCCTTTTATTCTTTATTGTCTTTATCGCTATCATTACCGTCGGCCTCGCTTATGTCGCCTACCAAGGCGCTATACTCCTCAAGCAATCCGGTGCATGGTTCTATTGAGGTGTTGTTCTCCTCCTCGGCAGGTAACAGGATACCTGTTGTGTGGTGTATAGAGGGGTCTATGTGACGGTTTCGTTGTTGCTTCTCGCCCATCTCTTCCATGAGCTTGTCAAGGTCGTTTATTAACATGATATATCATTTAAGAGGTTATAGAATAGGATTCTTGATTGCTGCAATGTGTTGTGTGAGTTGTGCCAATTCTTGCTCACATACGGGGCAGTTGCCGGTGGTGCAAGTGGTGTGTGTGCAAGGCGTGGGTGTATAGGTTATGTTGTTGGCCTCGGCTATGATAGAGCGTATTCTCTTGAGAACATTGCATGTGCTTTTACCCCTCTTTCCGTCGGGTTGCGTGCGGTGTGCAACATCGGTGTGATAGGTGAAGGCGTCAAAGTGCTCAATGCCCATATCTCGCAACATCTGTGTGGTAGTTTCTACCTCCCGAGTGTCGTTGTAGCCGGGGATGAGAGGTGTTCGTACCGTGATGTGTGGGGCCTTGTTGTTGCTGATGAGGTATTGCAGGTTTTGCAACACGAGGTCTATATCCATGCCGGTATATAGGCGGTATATGTTGGGGTTGAGGCTCTTAATGTCAATAATGTAGTCGTCGACCACGTGGGTCAACAACTCGATGTGATGTGTGGGTACATTGAGCGAACTCTCTATCGTGATGTTCCAATTGTGCGTGTTGAGTTGGGCAAACTCATGGATGAATGTACTGTGCAATGCCGGCTCGCCACCGCCAAAGGTAATGCCGCCACCGGTCGATTGGAAATATATGTGGTCGATGCACACCTTATTGTATAGTTCTTGAGCAGTCATATTTTGCCACACACCGTCGGGTGTGTGACAACGGTTGTTGAGACAATAACGGCATGTGAGTGGACAACCATGCAACCCCACAAGTGTCGTGACACCCCGTCCGTCGGTCGATAGGCGGTGGCGACTGATGCGCATAATGGGAGCTGTGATGGTGTTGGCTGTCATTGCTTGAGAGTGCTTGTTGATACAAATGTACAATTGAAATTATTTTTATGCAATAGCCGGCACCTATTTTGTGGTATAAAAAAAACGGATACATCGGTCTGTTCGATGTATCCGGTAATATGAGTGTGTGAATTTATTGCTTAAGCAACGAGCAGTTTCTCGATTTCGTCGAGCGACTTTTGCAACTCTTTATCTACTTGCATTTGTCCCTCGATAGTCTTGCAAGCATGCAATACGGTGGCGTGGTCGTATCGACCCAACAACGATCCAATACCGGCCAAAGCCATAGAAGTGTGCTTCTTGGTGAGGTACATAGCTACCTGACGGGCAACAACAATTTCGCGTTTGCGAGAGCGCGTTACCAGCGTCTCGGGCTTCATGTTGTAGTAGGTGCACACAGCGTTGCGCACGGTGTCGATGGTAACTTGCTTCTTGACCATCTTCACGCTACGCGCCACAACTTGCTCGGCAAGGTCGAGTGTAACATCGTGGTTGAATGCCATGGCATGAGCCATGAGCGAAACGATAGTACCTTCGAGGTCGCGCACGTTGTCGGTGACGTTGCGGGCAATGTAGTCGACCACATCGTCCGAGATAGAGAGTCCGTCACGCTCAATCTTGTTGTGCAAAATATCGCGACGCAACGAGTAGTCGGGACGTTCAACCTCGGTTTGCAAGCCCCACTTGAAGCGAGTGAGCAGACGCGGAACGATGCCTTCGAGCTCAACAGGAGGACGGTCGCAAGTAAGCACAAGTTGCTTGCCGTTGAGGTGCAAGTGGTTGAATATGTGGAAGAAAGTGTTTTGTGTCTGTATCTTTCCGGCAAACTCCTGAATATCGTCCATGAGCAGTACATCGATACTCTGGTAGAAGTTGATAAAGTCGTTTACCTGATTGTTGCGCACAGCGGTGGTGTATTGTTGTTGGAACAAATTGGCCGAGAGATACAATACTCGCGAACGAGGATTTTGCTCCTTAATCTTAGCACCGATGGCTTGTACAAGGTGAGTCTTGCCCACGCCCGATTCACCATAGATAAACATGGGGTTGAAGGGGTTATTGCCGGGAGAGGCTGCTACTGCCTCGCCTGTAACACGAGCTACTTTGTTACTGTCGCTTGAATAGTAATTATTGAAGGTGTAGTAGGGGTTGAGTTGCGAAGCGAGGTCGTCGTATTCTTGAGCTTGGAACGGGTTGGTGGGTTCTACGGGAAGACCTTGACGCATGTTGCGAGCTACCGGGATTGATTTCTCGGGAGACGATATGTTGACAGTTGCTGTAGGATTCTCTACAACAGTAACCTTATAATATAATTTAATATGTTGACCATATACGCGCGTAATGACCGGGCGCAACAGCTCCATATAGTTTTCCTCGATGTGCTCTTGGAAAAAGTGTGAGGGGACTTGCAGTACCAAAACATTCTCTTCGAACGAGTATGACTTGATGGGTACGAACCACTTTTCGTACACTATCTCATCAACATTGTCCCGGATAATGTTGAGGCATTTGTCCCATAATGCGACATGTTCCAAACTCATTATTCTTATGTAGCTTTATGTTTACTTTTTTGGGGGGTGTTTTTCAGTGTACAAAATTCTAACATTTTTTTTTGAAAATCAAATGCCAAAAAATTTGCTTTTTTCGTTTCGTTACAAGATGCTATCCTACAACAACTTACAAAAGCGCTATAAAAACCGTCGCGGCTGTGATGTGTGAATTATACAATGTGTTGATAAGTAGTGTGTTATGGTGGAAAGGAATGGGGCAGTCTTTTTGCAAAACTGCCCCAAAGTTTCCTAAAAGTATGCTGAGAATGGTTTAAAATGAGGGGGTAAAAACTTTTTGTTTCCTCGATTTTATTTATACTGTTTCTAAATAAGAAAACTCTAATTACAACGATTAAAATACTTTGACATTGATATATCTCTTGGGATTGAGACGGATGTCAATCAGGAGCGAGTCGAGGCTGTTTACGGTCTTATTCAAGCGCTCGTACAGTTCCTTGTCGTTGAGCAACGAACCGGCAGTGTTGTCGGTTTGATTGAGTTGGGCAGTGGCCTGCTCTACGTTGTTGAGCAAGGTAGTTACTTGAGCCAAAGTAGCCTCGAGGGGCAATGTGTTGAGTGTGGCGGTAAGAGTATCTACATTGTTGGTTATATTGGTAACGTTGTCAACAATAAGAGGCAGGTCGTTTTTCATGGTCTTGTCGAGTGCGCTTGTCATGCTTTGCAAGTCGGCGGTGATACCGTCAAGACGTTGAATAGAGGCGAGTAATGCGGGGTCGTTGACAAGGGTGTTTACGCCACTCAATACGCTGTCTATCTTAGAAACAATAGCGCTTATCTCGGGCATCATGTTGCCCAAGCTACCCATGAGGTCGCTACCGGTTGCACCATCGAGTGTGTCGCCCGACTCATAGTATACGCTTACGTAGGGGTTGAGGTCGATGTTGATGCTGGCATTGCCCATGATGGTCTTGCTGATAGACACTTTGCTATCGCGGGGTATGCGCAACTCTTTGTCGAGGTTGATCATCACCAATGCACCTTGGTTCGATGCGTAATCGTATTGCATCTCATGAACAACACCTACCTTGTAGCCGTTGACATTGACGGGTGTTGATACCATTACATCGCTTACGTTGTCAAATCTTATGGTGTAGTAGTTGGCGGGTTTGGTTACATCAATGCCTTTGAGAAATTGAATAACAATAAACATCAGAATGATGCAGATAATAGCCGAAAGACCAATCTTTACCTCTCTTGTCCAAAACTTTTTCATAATCCTTATTTCTGTCTTTTAATAATGCGACCCAAAGGTCGGATTGTTGTTAATTCGTAATTCCCTTATTTATTATATATGTGTTACTCTACTCGCTTGCCATCTTGCATAACGATTATAAAGGCGTCTTTAAACAACTTGCGTGCTTTGCGAAATTCGTCTTCAATGCCTTCGCGGGTACGTGAAGCTCCATAGGTATACTTGTAGTACCCCTTGTCGTAGTAAACCTCGACGGGCGACAGACCTTTATACTCCTTGCTTTTGGCTCCGAGTTTCTTGGGGAGTGCCATGAATTGTACTTTGTATATGCGCTCGCCCGAAGGCTCGGTTGTGACAGTATTGTCGGTTGTTTCCTTGCTTGTGTTTTCGCCACACTCAACGGCCGAAGTGTTGTTCTCGTCCGACTCCTCTTCGACGTGTTTGTCTTCGTCGTAGTCGGCGGCTTCGGCTTGTGCTTGACGGACAGCTGCTATCGCTTCGCTCTTGCCGTCGTAGCTTGCCTTGTAGGTTACAAATGCGTTATATATGGCTTGTGCCATTTCGTTTTGACCCTTTTCCGAGAGCATATATTTCTCTTGTGTGGGGTTGCAAATAAAGTCCAATTCGACAAGAACCGATGGCATGCCGGTGTAGGCAAGTACATAGAAACCGTTTTGTCTTACACCTCGGTCGGCACGCTTGGCAACATCGACCATCTCGTTTTGTACCAATGCGGCAAAAGAGACACTCTGGTCGAGGAAGGCATTTTGCATAGTCTCAAAGATGATATACGACTCGGGCGAAGTGGGGTCGAAACCTTCGTACTTGCTATTGTAGTCGTCCTCGAGTGTGATTACCGAGTTTTCGCGTTGTGCTATCTCTAAGTTCTTGGCATTCTTGGCTGTACCCAATACATAGGTCGATGCACCTTTGATGGTCTTGCGATTTTTATTCTTTTTGGATATCGAGTTGGCGTGTACCGATATGAAAAGATTACCGTTGTTTTTGTGTGCAAACTCGGTGCGTTCTTTCAATCCTACAAAGACATCCTTTTTGCGAGTGTACTTTACGGTAACATCGGGCATGTTGCTTTCGATGAGTTTTCCCAACTTGAGTACCACGCCCAGATTGATGTTTTTCTCTTTGCCCTTGACCCCTATAGCACCTGCATCGTTGCCACCGTGTCCGGCATCGAGCACAACCACAAACTTGTTATTTGCGGCTTGTTGTGCTGTAGCCATTGGCGACAACAACAATAGAACTATGAGCAGCGTGAGTGTGCCTATAGTCGATACAGCAGTCGATAGTGTCTTGGTACTTAGCATTTATAGTTATTTCTATGAAATAAATTCCGTGCAAAATTATAAAAAAAATGTAGATTGTAGCCCTTTTGATAGGCGCGAAATGAGTGCGATGTACTAAAAAAGTTAAAATTTCGGGGTGTAATTCGGAAATTATATTTTCAAACTTTTGATTTGTATCTTCGCTCACCTTTGTGTATATTTGTCGAGTTAATAAGTTTATGATGGTATGAAAGTAAAATATGATGGTATGAAAGTAAAATATGTGCTCTCTATCGGTATAGCGGTGTTGCTTTTGTTGGCATCGTGTGGCGTGTCGCAACGACATCACGTAAAGGTAGGCAATGTTGAGCCTGTGAGTGTGGCTCGATTCGATTCGCTTATCTATCAGTATATTAATGAGCCGGATTCGGTGCAACGTGACATGCTGAAGTCCGGTACAGGGTATTTTTGGGGGATATATAACTATCGCTTGTTGGGGCTTACTGATTATCCCGATTTTTATGACGGCTTGAGAGCCTTTGTGGCTGATAGTGTTGTGTCGAAAATATATGAAGATACCCAACGAGAGTATGCCGATATGAGTGGTGTTGAGGAGCAATTGGCAATGATGTCGGCACGCTTCCAACAACTTTTCCCTCATAAAGAGCCCTATGTCTTTCAGGGTCATATATCGGCGCTCGGAAGACCTGTTGTAGCGATGGATTCGCTTATATCGATTTCGCTCGATTGCTATCTGGGTGCTGACTATCCGTTATATGCCTCTCGTTACCACGAGTATGAGTTGGCGGCGCATGCCCGCGAGTGCTTGTTGACCGATGTGGGCGAAGTGATGTTGCGTAACACTATTGAAACCCAATACAATACCTTGCTTGAGACGATGATATATGAAGGTTTTGTATCGCATCTGCTGGCCGGTATGTTGGATGATGCATCGGTAACTGCGGTGTTGCATTATACAGCCGAGCAAGAGGCGTGGTGTATGGAAAATGAGGAGAAAATATGGCGCACGATAGTCGAACAAGGCGACCTTTTTACCTACGATCGAATCATTATCAATAAGTATATCAATCCAGCACCCTTTACGTCAACTCTCACGCAAGACTCGCCGAGCAGAGTGGGACGTTGGGTAGGATGGCGCATCGTGCAACAATATATGCAAAGACAAGGGCTTACGGTTGAGGACTTGGCTGTTGATACCACTCCTTACATCGAGGTGTTGCGTTTGTCGAATTATAATGCCCGGTAATACTATTCTCAATGAGTCGCAAGTTTGGCCTGTTAGGATACCCGTTGCAACACTCTTTTTCGAGTGCCTATCACAACGAGCGATTTGCTCGTTGGGGATTGGACGCTGTGTACGAAAACTATGAGTTAAGTGACCTGTCGCAGTTGCGCTCGATAGTAGAGTGTGATAAAGAGTTGGAGGGGTTGAATGTAACCATTCCTTACAAACAGTCTATAATACCCCTGCTGGATGATATAGATGCTGTGGCACAGGCTATCGGTGCGGTAAATGTGATACGCATAGAGCGATTGGATGATGTTGTGCGAATGGTGGGTTATAATAGTGATTATATAGGATTTCGCAACTCGATAACACCCCTTTTAAAGCCACATCATACCCATGCACTTGTGTTGGGAACGGGTGGTGCAGCGAAGGCTGTGTGTGCTGCGTTGAGCGATATGGGCATCCTTGTGAAACGTGTATCACGTACACCGCGCGAAGGTGAGTTGAGTTATGATAACCTCACAGTCGGTGTAATAGCGCAACATACGATTATAGTCAATACTACCCCGTTGGGTATGTTTCCTCATGTAGATGCTTGCGCCCCTATACCTTACGAGCTGCTAACGTCGCGGCATTTGTGCTACGATGTGGTGTATAATCCTGCGACTACACTCTTTATGAAACGGGCGTCGGAGCAAGGAGCAACGGTGTGTAACGGGCTTGCAATGCTTTACGGTCAGGCCGATGCGGCATGGGATATATGGAACAAACAGATGGTAAAATAGGCGATATGAATGATTTTCGTTTGACAGTCTTTTGCAGCGTTGCGCATAATATGAGTTTTACCAAAGCTGCACGTGAGTTGGGCATAACGCAACCGGCTGTGAGTCATCATATTCAAGAGTTGGAGCAAGAGTTGGGAGCTGCGCTTTTCAACAGACTTGCCGGTGGTATAGAGCTTACCGAGGCCGGTAGTGTGCTCTTGCAACATGCTCACAAGATATTGGATTGTTACCATCAACTTGATTTCGATATGCGATTGCTCAATCGTAGCCACAGCGGTGTGTTGCGCTTGGGTGCTACAGCCACCATCGCACAATATATATTGCCGTCGTGTGTGGCCTCGTTTGCGTCAAAGTTCAAGCAGATAAAGCTGTCGATTGTAGAGGGCAACAGCACCGAGATAGAAAAACTTGTTGCAGAAGGAGAGGTTGACCTGGGTTTGGTAGAAAATTCCACTCGCCGGGAGTCACTTCGCTATACACCCTTTCTGCACGACGAGCTATTGCTTGTGGCTCCTGCTCGAGGGCGCTGGGCATCGCTTGATGTTGTCAAGCCCACCGAACTTGCTGCCATGCCGTTGGTGCTTGGGGATGCCGATACCGACTCATATAAGATTGTTGAACGATTCTTTGTATTGCACGGAATATCTATGTCGTCGCTCAATGTTGTGATGCAACTCAATGGCGACGAAGCTCTGAAGCGATATGTTGTGCCGGCCGATTGTTTAGCCTTTGTATCGGAGCAGGCTTTTCGTCGTGATAGTCGTGTAGCCGAGTTAAAGGTTATTGAGATAGAGGGTGGAGCGCTTATGCGTCAATGCTCCTTTGTGCGTAATATTGCAACAACCAAGGATGTGGTGAAAGACTTTATCGACTATATGCATGAGTGGCTTTCGCGTGGCGAATAGTACCACACTGCCATTACATCAACATTATCACGGCAAGACTCAGCAATGCTATAACTATCCACAATACCACACCCTGAATAAGAGGCTTGATGCCTACCGAGCGAAGTACATTGAGTGACAGTCCGCTACCGATGAGGAATAGCGTCATGCACAAGCCTTTCTTGGCAAACCATACAAGACCCGATGTGAGGGCTTGAGGAAGGGGTAGGTAAGTGTTGGCGACCATAGCCAAGACAAAGAACAGGATAAACCAAGGGATGCTGATTTTGCTGTTTTTCTCGCGGAAAATAAGTGTTGTAATAATAGCCAAGGGGATAATCCATAGCGCGCGTGTACACTTGATAAGAGTAGCTATCTGCAATGCTATGCCTTCGCTGTCAGGAAAATATGCGCGGTCGTATGCTTCGCCTGCACCTACTACCGAACTTGTGTCGTGAATGGCTATGGCAGCCCATTCGCCAAATTGCTCTTGTGTCATACCCAACCAAAGACCAATGGGAGGGAATATAAAAAGGGCAATAGCATTGAGGATGAATACCGTACCTAAGGCTACCGACATTTGGTTGTCATTGGCCTTAATAACCGGAGCTACGGCTGCGATAGCGCTACCGCCACAGATGGCTGTACCCGATGATATGAGGTATGAAGTCTTGTCATCGACCTTGATGAGTTTTCCTACCAAATATCCGATAATCATTACCGATACAACCGATATGATGGTAAATATCATACCCTCCTTGCCCGATGCCAAAGATTGATGCAGATTCATGCCGAAGCCCAAGAATACAACTGCAACTTGCAAGAGGTATTTGGAAGTCTTCTTGGCCATTGATGGCATGGGATTTGTGAGGATAAGGGCATAAGCCAATCCCATAAAGAGTGCTATGGCCGGTGATATAAAGGGTAGCAAGGTGAGGAGCATGCACACCAAGAACAGGACTTTATTGAATGGGGCAACAAATGCACGTAGCTTTTCCATTGTTGTGTGTGGTTAAAGTGTTTTTGAAAAAATGGATTGTTACAAAAAAACCTCTCAGTAGAGAAACTGAAAGGCTTTTGTTGCGGTGCGTACGGGACTCGAACCCGTGACCCCATGCGTGACAGGCATGTATTCTAACCAACTGAACTAACGCACCAATGTCAATCTTATAGCATAGCTCTTTTGCTTTGCGGTTGCAAAGGTAGTGTTTGTGATTGAATTGTGCAAGAGTTTGGCGAGAAATTTTTGGTATTTTTTATTCATGTCGTTTTATTTGGTTTGTAATGAGGTTGTTATGTGGTCTATGTGCGTGCGCGTGTATTATTATTATATTTTTGGGTGGTAATTTAGGTTATTTGTATAGTTTTTATTAAATTTGTAACCTATTATGCCCGTGATGAAAAAAGTAGTTTTGGTAAGCCTGTTAATGGCAACAATCATATTGGCTCGAGCACAGCAAGCGCAACCCACGTTTGTTGCACCGTTGGGTATCGACCTGTTGTTGAGTGCCAATTTCGGCGAATTGCGAGCCAATCATTTTCATTCGGGGCTTGACTTTAAGACACGCGGCAGTATAGGCTATAAAGTATATGCCGCCGATGAGGGATACGTGTCGCGCATAGCGGTGTCGCCCTGGGGCTATGGCAAGGCGTTGTATATTGATCATCCTTCGGGTTATACCACAGTGTATGCCCACCTTGATGACTTTGTAGGCGCGATAGCCGACACGATACAACGCATGCAGTATGAGCGTGAGAGTTATGCCATCGATACACTCTTGTCGCCGGGCATGTTGCCCGTTACACGCGGTATGTATATTGCCAAGAGTGGCAATAGTGGATCGTCGGGAGGTCCGCACTTGCATTTCGAGATACGTCACACCGAGTCGGAGTCGCCCATCGACCCCTTGCCTTGGTATCGTCACCTTATCAAAGACGGTGTAGCGCCCGAGCCTCGTCTGGTAGCACTCTACTTGCATGATGCGGTAGTAGACGGTGTGCCGGTTCCGAAGAAGGTGTTGCAACCCGAGCGAGTATCGGGCAACAGTTACAAGACGTCGACCGACTTTGAGGCGTGGGGTAGGGTATCGCTGGGTATCAAGGCCTACGACCGCATGAGCAATACCAACAACATATACGGTGTGCGACAAGTGAGTTGCTGGGTAGATGATACGCTCATATACCACTCGGTAATAGATAGCATAACCTTTGCTGAGACACGTTATATCAACTCCTTTATCGACTACAAGGAGTTGCGGAGTAACAAAGGTTCTACCATTATGCGCACAGCCCTATTGCCCGGTAACAAGTTGTCGACGATATACGATTTCATGTCGGGCGATGGTACGTTTATTGTTGATGAGGAGCGAGCCTATCGTTGCAAGATAGAGTTGAGCGACCTGTATGGCAATAAGTCGACGGTAAAGTTTGTTGTGAACGGTAAGCCTACGGATTATGCGGCACAAGAGCCTGCCGGAGTCTGTTTCGACTATCGACATGATAATGAGTATGCTACCGACGAGATGAATGTGCACATACCCGCAGGGGCGCTGTACGAAGACCTCTACTTTGAGCATAGTAGTAAAGTGATTGAGCAGGGCTATTCGTCGCAACATACGTTGCACACGGCACAAGTCCCCTTGCACGCGTGGTGTGAGTTGGCAATAAAGATAACTTGCGACACACTCCCTGACGAGAAGTATTACATGGAACACAACTACAACGGTAAGAAATCGCAGGTGATAGGGCGTTATGATGCAGGCTGGTATGTAGCACGAGTGCGCAATTTGGGCCGATATAGTGTTGTAGCCGACCTTACGGCTCCGGAGGTAGTGGCCCTGAAGCCCGAAACGTGGGCGACAAACGGCAAGGTCGACTTTAAGATAAGCGACAAAGGCAGTGGTGTGAATACCTATCGCGTAGAGTTGGATGGAGCTTTCTGCCTGTTTGAATACGATGCCAAGCGTTCGCGCCTCTCGTGCAAAATAGCCGATATGCCATTGGCAAAAGGTAAGACGCACAAACTAACGGTAACAGTTACCGACCATTGCGGTAATAGTACAAAGAAAGAACAAACAATTAAGATTTAATTATAAAACGGAAAAACACAGACATGATTATGAAAAGATTTTCATCAATGCTTGCCGCAGCCCTTTTGGCACCTGTCGCGGCAATGGCTTGTACCGGACTCATTGCCGGTCGTAATGCTACAGTAGACGGTAGCGTAATGATTACCTATTCGGCCGACTCACACGGCCTCTATGGTTCACTCACATCAACTCCCGCCGGTGATTGGGAAGTGGGTGATGTGCGCGAAATTATCGACTGGGACTCGGGTAAACCTCTCGGTTCAATACCTCAGATTGCTCACACTTATGCCGTAATAGGTAATATGAACGAACATGCATTGGCTATTACCGAGTCAACATGGGGTGGTCGTCCCGAGTTGGTAGATACTACCGGTATTATCGATTATGGTACACTCATTCAATTGGGTCTTGAGCGTGCCCGCACAGCTCGCGAGGCTATCAAGGTGATGACCGACCTCGTTGCCGAGTATGGTTACTACAGCAGTGGCGAGTCATTCTCTATCGCCGATAAGAATGAGGCTTGGGTGCTCGAGTTGATAGGTAAAGGTCCCGGTCGCAAGGGCGCTGTATGGGTAGCTGTTCGCATCCCCGACGATTGTATTTCGGGTCATGCCAACCAAGCACGTATTCACACCTTCCCTCTCAATGATAAAGAGAATTGCATCTACTCGCCCGACGTAATCTCATTTGCTCGTGAGATGGGTTACTACAAAGGCAGTGACAAGAACTTCAGCTTCTCATCGGCTTATGCTCCCCTCGATTATGGTGCATTGCGTGGTTGCGACGCTCGCGTGTGGAGCTTCTTCAACCGCTTCAACAGCAAGATGGGCAAGTACCTCAAGTATCTCGAAAACGAAGGTGGCCCTGTAATGCCTCTCTACGTGCGTCCCGATCGCAAACTCACACTCGACGATATGAAGGACGCCATGCGCGACCACTTCGATGGTACACCTTATGACATGCACACCGATGTAGGTGGTGGCCCGTTCGGCTCACCCTATCGCTATCGTCCCATGTACTTTGAGGTAGATGGCAAACAATATCTCAATGAGCGTGCTATTGCTACACAACAAACAGCCTTCACCTTGGTGGCTCAAATCCGCCCCAATCTCCCCGAGGCTATCAGTGGTATCTTGTGGTTTGGTGTAGATGATGCCAACACAGCCGTATATGTACCTATGTATTGCAGCATCAACAGCGTTCCCAACTGCTTCAGCCCCGACAATGGCGATATGTACAACTTCTCATGGACATCGGCTTTCTGGGTGCACAACTGGGTAGCCAACATGGCTTACAATCGTTACAATCCTATGATTGGCGATATTCGCAAGGTGCAAAATGACCTCGAAGACCAATTTGAAACCGAGGTGGCTACTATTGACGAGTTGGCCAATGCCTTGTATGCAGTGAGCGAAGAAGCTGCACGTGAAATGCTTACAACTTACAGTTGCGAGGCTGCCGAGTATAGCACATCGGCATGGAAAGAGTTGGGCGAATTCCTTATGGTGAAATTCCTCGACGGTAACGTTAAGAGTCAAAATCCCGACGGCTCATTTGTAACCAACGAGTACGGCCTGCCCGATAAGATTCTATTCCCCGGCTACTCTAAGGAGTACTACGAGTGGATTGTACGTCAAACAGGCGACCGCTTGTTGATGAAAGAGGTGAAATAATAGAAAATACAATATTTTGATGCCTTAGAGGCAAGCAATATAGTTGTATAATTGTTTAACAAATAAATAAGTATAGTAATGTCACAAAATAATAATATGGAAAGCGAACAATTGTTGCAAGAAGTAACCGCACGTGCACAAGTGTGGCTCGGTGAGGGTTACGACCAAGAGACTCGTGAGGCTGTACAAGCCATGCTCGATAACGAAGATAAGACCGAGTTGATAGAGAGCTTCTATCGTGACTTGGAGTTTGGTACAGGTGGCTTGCGTGGTATTATGGGCGCAGGTACCAACCGTATGAACATCTACACTGTAGGTTCGGCTACACAAGGTCTTGCCAACTACCTGAAGAAAAACTTTGCCGATATGCCCCTTATCTCGGTAGCTATCGGTCATGACTGTCGCAATAACAGCCGCAAGTTTGCCGAAATCTCGGCCGACATCTTCTCAGCCAACGGTATCAAAGTATATCTCTTCGAGTCGTTGCGTCCTACACCCGAAGTGTCGTTTGCCATTCGCGAACTTGGTTGCCAAGCCGGTATCAACCTTACAGCATCGCACAACCCCAAAGAGTATAACGGCTATAAGGCCTACTGGAGCGATGGCGCACAAGTAATTGCACCGCACGATACCGGTATTATCGATGAGGTAAATAAGATAGCTTCGGTAGCCGAGATTAAGTTTGAGCGCAATCCCGAGTTGATAGAGATAATAGGTGAGGAGATGGATAAAATCTATCTAGATCGCATCAAGACCCTCTCACTCAGCCCCGATATTATTGCCAAGCACCACGACATTCCCATCGTGTACACTCCCATCCACGGTACAGGTGTGAAGTTGATACCTGCCTCGTTGGCCAACTTTGGTTTCACCAACATCATTCACGTACCCGAGCAAGACGTGGTAAGTGGCGACTTCCCCACAGTAGTATCACCCAACCCCGAGGAGCCTGCTGCACTCGACATGGCTGTGAAACGTGCTATTGAAACAAACGCTGAGCTTGTAATGGCCAGCGACCCCGATGCCGACCGCATTGGTATCGCTGTGAAGAACGACAAAGGCGAGTGGGTGCTTGTAAATGGTAATCAAATCGTGATGCTCATGCTCAACTACATCATGACTACCTATCAAGAGCGTGGTCTTATCAAGGGCAATGAGTTTATCGTGAAGACTATCGTTACTACCGAGACCATCAAGACCATTGCCGAGCGCAATAATATAAAGATGTATGACTGCTATACCGGCTTCAAGTGGATTGCAGCCATCATTCGCGACCTCGAAGGCAAAGAACGCTACATAGGTGGTGGTGAGGAGAGCTACGGCTTCTTGGCACAAGACTTTGTACGCGACAAAGATGCTGTATCGGCTATGTCGTTGATGGCCGAGATTGCCGCTTGGGCCAAGGATCGCGGTATGACTATGTATCAAATGATACAAGACATCTACATCAAGTACGGTTTCTCAAAGGAGAAAGGTATATCGGTAGTGCGCAAGGGTAAACAAGGTGCCGAGGAGATACAAGCCTTGATGAAAGCCTATCGCGAAAATCCCGTCAAGTCGCTTGCCGGCTCACCCGTTACTATGGTGAAAGATTACCAAACACTCACTGCAACCGATGCCAACGGTAATGTAACCAAGCTCGACATGCCTTGTACATCGAACGTGTTGCAATACTTCACCGCTGCCGGCGATAAAGTATCGGTACGTCCTTCGGGTACTGAGCCTAAGATTAAGTTCTACATCGAAGTGCGTGGCATCCCCATGGCAACCTATGCCGACTATGACAATGCCAACCGCCTTGCCGATGAGAAGATCGAGGCTATGAAGAAAGACCTCTGTATCTGATAAAACAACATACATTGTACTATAGCAAAGGTGCACCTCGCCGAGGTGCACCTTTTTTGTCTTTTATCCTATCGCAAATGTAAAATTGTTGCCAAAAAAACTTGTGTAAATTATAGTCTGTTATTATTTTTGTCTGTAAAATATAGATATTAAATATAAATCCCGTTGCAGAGCAAATTATATATTATTTATAACAAATTCTATATACCTATGAAGAAAAATCTACTATCGAAAGTTGTCGCAATGATGTGTTTGTTGTGCAGCTTCAGCTTTA
>JAGBHF010000060.1 GCA_017935645.1 Bacteroidaceae bacterium
ACAAAAAGAAAACCTCTGAATTCGTTGAAATTCAGAGGTTTTCATCTTTTTGCTGTGATTCTTCGTGGTGCCACCAGGAATCGAACCGGGGACACAAGGATTTTCAGTCCTTTGCTCTACCAACTGAGCTATGGCACCATCGCTTTTGCGGTTGCAAAGGTAGGTATTTTTTTATAATACACAAAGATTTACAACAAAAATATTCAAAAAATCTTATATATACCGTCTGTAAATGCCTTAAAGGGTGTTTTTACACAGTCATTACGCTGTGCGAGTGGCTCGCAGTATCTCTCTTTTGCCTCCTACGGGGCCGGAAAGTCGCTCTACGGTAAAGCCCAGCGATGTAAATAATCGGCGTATGTGCCCCTTGGCACAATAGGTTGTGAGTACTGCTCCTGCGTTGAGCGTGTCATAGAGTCGCGCGAATGCTTCTTCACTCCACATATCGGGTTGCTTCTCGGGCGCAAATGCATCGAAATAGACTATATCTATTTCTTGAGGCAATGGGTCGATAAGATAGTCGGCATGACGCTTTTCGAGCGTAAAATATGGGGTAATGGCTACAGGTGTGTTCCACTCGGCCGCATGTATGGCGTGCAACAAATTTTCGTCTACTTGGGTATGATAGGCAAGGGTCGATAGGAGCTGTGCATCGACCGGGTATTTCTCGATGCTGATGTAATGTACCGGATGTTGTGCATCGGCAGCCATGGCTGTTACTACCGCATTGAGTCCTGTGCCAAATCCTACTTCAAGCAATCGCAGGCGTGTTCCATCACTTCGGTGCATAAAGGCGCAATCACGATATATGTGTTGCGACTCGGTGAGAGCACCTTTTACCGAGTGATAGTGCTCGTCAAGTTCTTCTACAAAGAGGGTTGCCGACCCGTCGGCTGTAGGCTCTACTATTATATGCGACTTGCTGTTCATGTTGCAAAGGTAGTATATATGTAGATATTTGCGATGCGATAGTGTGTAAAGTTTAGGGGTCGGGTATTAAAAAACATTTCGGCACACCGAGTTGTTATAATACTGCTCCTCGGGTACAATTTAATCTTTTAATTAACCGATATGAAAGCGATAGAATGGATGGCTGCAATGTTGTGGGGAGCATCAATAGGTGCTGCGGCAGCTTTATTATGGACACCATACGACGGTAAGCATATGCGTCGAATGGTATGCAAGATGTGGAAAAAGAGTGGCGCACCGTGTTGCTGCGAGGAGTGTGACTGCACTGCGCATGATGCCGAGTGCGACAAGAACACCGACATGTGCGAAAGCCCTTCCGTATAGTCTTAGAGGCAGTCGGCTCATGAGCGTCGACTGCCTTAACCTTACCATAATAGCAACCCAAAATGGAACATCGTTCGTCAATCGAGGAGCTTATCAGTGAGTTGCGACGCTATGTCAATTTAAGAATGCAACGCACCAAGTTTGTAATTGTAGAAAAGTGTGTGTATCTACTTGCAATCTTGGCCTTCGTGTGCATGGCCGCACTCTTTATTGCTATAGCCATTTGCTACTTATCATACTCTTTTGTACATTTGCTACAAATTTTTGTTGGAGCAATAGCAGCTCACGCCATAGTAGCCGTGACACTACTGCTTGCAGTGTTGTTGCTCTACAGACAACGTCGAGAGTGGATACTCGACCCTATAGCTCGTGTAATGACTCGTATATTGATTGATGACGAAGAGCCGAAATAGAGATTAGTATATGAGTTACTACCGATACACTCCGGTACACAGCCCTCATCGTGGCGATTATGCCGAGTTGTGCAGTCGTCGCCACCAGATTGAGCGAGACATTGCCCATCAGGAGGTGCGCATTGCCGAGACGATAAGTCACCTTATCTCGCCACGCAACATGGCAATAGCCCTGTCGGGCTTGGCAATGGATAGCTTCAAGAGCGGATTTTCGCTCTTTCGATGGATAGGCCGAGGGTGGCAATGGTTGAAGTTTGCCCGACGATTTGTCAAACGTTTTATGTAATATTTAAATACACACATATATGAACGATTACACACAAGTACGATTTACAGTAACACCCGCCGAGGAGGTGGCTACCGACGTATTGGCAGCCATGCTTGCCGATGTTGGGTTTGAAAGTTTTGTTCCCGATGAAGAAGGCATGACAGCCTACGTTCCTCATGGAGCATACGATGCCGACGTGTTGGCACAAGTCGTAGCCGAATTTCCCCTCGAAGGCTACGACATCAGTTATACAACCGAGAAAATCGAGGGCGAAGACTGGAATGCCGAATGGGAAAAGAACTACTTCCAACCCATCGTAGTAGACAACGAGTGTGTAATACACAGTACATTCCACACCGATGTACCTCAAGCCCGATACGACATACTCATCGACCCGAAGATGGCCTTTGGTACAGGTCATCATCAAACAACATGCCACATGCTACGCGCCATACTTGCCACCGACATGACCGGCAAGCGAGTGCTCGACATGGGTTGTGGCACAGCATTGTTGGCTATTCTTGCCCGCAAACACGGAGCCACTGATGTTACCGGCATAGATATCGACGAGTTTGCATACGAGAATGCACGCGAGAATATCCGCCTCAACAATACCCCCGACATCGACATTCGCTTGGGTGGAACAGATGCCTTGCGCGACGGTGAGGAGTTCGACTACATCCTTGCCAATATCAACCGCAACATCTTGTTGGCCGATATGGGCAACTACGCCGCTCACATGCACCGAGGCTCGATAATATTCATGAGTGGCTTCTATGTCGAAGACATGCCTATACTACAAGAAGAGGCCTCTCGTCAAGGACTTCGATTTGTACGTCATGCCGAGGATAAGCGCTGGACTATGATGGAGTTTGTCAAAGAATAAAACCGCCAACCCCATAAACGATGAAACGGAGCTTGCTATCACAGCAGGCTCCGTTTCGTGCTTATGAAAATAATTGTAAATCTACTCTTTGCTATCGTTAGTGAGTTATGAGGATTTTTGTTATTGCAAATATAATATGAATATTTGACACCGCTATTTGATAAATATCAAAAATTGCCAAATTATACACACAATATTATATATTTTTGATATTTGTAAAAATATTGTTGTAGAAAATAGCCAATAATTGCAAAACGACACATTACCGATATAGATATACCGAGTAGACACGCAAATTATATATCGAATATATACAAATGAGTGCATCACCACCACGCTCCACCAACAATTCTACCGTTTTTTATCGATATCAAGCTCCTACCGAGTAGTTTTATACCCGCTTTTTGCACCCATTCGCATGACTCGGTGTTTTACCAATATGCACATACCTAACGAGGCTGTACCAAAAATTCTCAGTACAGCCTCGTTTATCTATAGATTTTGGTCGGGATTACACAATCCTATAAAAGTCTTGTTATGCAAGTAAACTTGTAAATGTCAAAAGGTATAACTTAGACCCAAGTTGAGATACAGGTTATAATTGTCCATATCCATCTTTCTTTTATCGGGGTCAAGCACACTCATAAGGCCCCATGTAAAATGAGCGTCAATGGCAAGATTGCGATATACCTTACAAGAAGCACCTATTTCGGCACCCACATCCCACCTTTGCAAATCGCCGGAATAGTCATAATCAGCCTGATTGACACTTACGATGGGGGTAAGGGGTGTTTCGCGAATTCTTCCTTGTACTACTTCTCCTGTAAAATTGGCATCGATAGCATAGGCGGCATAAACACCGGCGTGGAAGTCCCAACGCTTATTGAGACGATACACAGCACTCACCGGCACCGATACATATCCCATGCGGGTCTTGTTCTTTATATCGCCTGTGAAATAACCGGTTTTTACACCCACCTCGTCGCCCGATTGGACATTGACAGTCATTTTATAGTTTTTCACACCGATACCAGCTTCCATACCTTTGTTTTCAAAGCGCAATCCGGCCTTCAAACCCCATGCCGAGTTGAACATCTTGACAGCATATCCAGCAATGGAAAGATTGGCTGTAGGCATATAACTGTTAATACTTCGCACTTCGGCAGGAAGCCCTATGGGAGATGTTCCACCAATATTAAATCCGACAGCAACCTTATACTCCATTCCGCTATCATTTGTGGCAACAGAGTCATTGGCATGAGCCAACGTGACAAAGGCAAGAGCCAATGCAATTATAAGAGATATTCTTTTCATGCTGAATCTTGATTAAAAATTGGTATCACAAATGATTTTCACATCGTCAATGAGCAGGACACTACCACGAGCACCATCGTAAGTATCACCATTGCGACTTGCCGAGAATACAATAGCGAGGTTGTATCCGCCCGACTTCAAGACATCTTTATCCACCTCTTGCGTGTATATAAATTCGAAGTCGAAATCGACATATCCATCACCCGGAGTGTCGGCACCTTCGTCCGTCATCTCGGCACGTGCCACGATGTTGGGGCTACTCTTAATAGTATAGCCATTGAGGTGCTTCACTTGGTCGTCGGTTTTATAAAGTATGGCCTGAATGCGACAGCTATCGACCGACTGTGTGTAATATGTCAATCCGCCCGAACGATATTTGTACTTACCAACGATGCGAAGAGGTTTCTTCATAAAAGGCAAGCCAAATTGAGTAGACTCAAGAGGGTCATATTTTGAGCCATCAAACTGACCGATAAACAAGTTTCCTGCAGCGATAGGCTTGTAATAGTCGCCTGTACCTTTTGTTTCAAGTTTCACGGCACAATTTCCGCTACACGCTTCGCTTGTAGGTTGGGTAGGAAATTTGGTATAATCATCATATTTGCTTGTAATAAAAGCATAGGGTTCATTCCCGCACGACCATATAAAGAGAGAATCGCCTGTTTCTAAATTTACATCTACAGGCATTTTATATCTCTCGCCTTGGGGTTGATACCAATTTTCAAAGTCAAACTCGGTAGGGATATCGCTGAATATGACACGTACTTGATAGGTCTTGGTCCACACACCATCTTCGCTTGTCACAATAAAAGATTGCGATGTAGAATAATCACTCACGCCTTGAGGGTCGGGTAAGATTGTAGCACCTTGCGAGATACGATAGCTGAAAGAAACGTTCTGAGGGTCAATGCGAGCCGGATCTATATAAATATCGACACTTGTTGGCTTATACACAACATTCAAGATGCCCTCCCGGGGGGAGAGCACCTCGATAATGTCGGCTTCAATATTGGGTTTTTCATCCTTGATACAGCTTGTAAAGCTCAATAGCACCAAGCAAGCAAGGACTGATAAATATTTCATATTGCTGAAACAAGTGTGACTTATTATTGAAGAGGTTGACGGAAAGGTATATTACCACCGGCAGCTATAAATTGAGTTGTGCTTACTTTTGCACCGGTAGCACCCCACTCACCAAGGCCCAATACGGCGATATATTTGGCAGGATTAGACATTACGTCAACATCAGGACCACCAACGGGGTCGAGCAAGCGCATAGAGTGAGCATAGTCTTCGTCAAACACCATGTTGCGATAAAGAATCATCACACCTTTTCTCCATGCCTCACCATCCCATTCAAGGATATTGTAACCTTTCTCCTCAGCGACACGCTTAACTTCGGCATAGTCGGCAGAGTTTTTGTCTGCAAGAATATAGTTTGCAAATCCGTTGGCATCAATCTTGGTTTGGTAGTCACTGATAGCAAGAGGTGTATATGTCTCTTCATTACCTACACATACCGACCAGTAGCGCATATCGGCTGTCTCAAACTCAGATACGCTTGAAGGATAAGAAGGAGCCTTGAAGTTGAAAACAATTACTTCGTCGGTCTCCAACACATTGCGGCTGTAGCAGTATTCCGAGGGACCGTTGGGGTAGGCATAAGAGAAGGGAGCACGGAAGAAGAGAGCAGTGGGCGAGGGAGTAAATGCAGCACTGGGAAGCTCCATTTCGCCACGAAGGCCACTGAGCACACGCTCGGGAGCATTCACCTCTTGGCCTGTAGTCAAGTCGATAGCCTTGATAGAGGGCATATCAACACCGCCATTTACACCACCTACAGGGATGTAGTAGCGGAGCATTGTACATACTTTTTCTACATCGGCATCAAACCAGCAGACGTTCTCCTTGCCGGCTACAATCGACTCGGGAGCATCGGTAGGAAGTACATAAACAGTATATTTTTGATTTGTTGCTGTTGTCTCTTCACGGAAAGTATTGATATAGCCATTGTCAGGCTCTATTTCTACATCCATGAGGCTGTAATTCTGTGTACAGAAACTTGTTTGTTCATCATCATCATATACATTGTAGCTCAAAAAACGAGCATTGGGAAACTCTCCTTCAATAATAAGACCTATCTCGGGATTAGCAACAGCATCAAAAGTATATTCCCAATAAAAAGCAAAATGATCAGGATAGAATTGGAGTTGCATATCGTCGCCTCTCAATACGTCACCCCATAGATTTTTACCTTCAACCGAATCGGGGGTATCATTTTTCTCACATGACGTAAAACCTAGCATGGCACAAGCTGCCAAAGCTAAAAAACTGATTTTTTTCATTGTTAAATTTGTGTTAGTTAATAATTAGTTAATTTGTGTAAATGTACAATTATTATTGTATTTTTATTGACATTTTCTATAAATTCACAAAATCAAGTGATCCATAACAACCTGACAAGCAGATGTATATATCAAATTCTAAATTCCCTGCAATAGATTTCACACGACAAATATAATACTTTTTTATAAATTTACTACTTATAACTATAAGTTTTTTAGCGTCGTGATTTTATTGAATATTATTAAATGAAACAGAGCAATCTCTTTCGCCCGGTATATCTTTATACACGTTTACAGTAGCATACGACACATTACCTTATAAAGAAAGAGGCTGTACCTAATCGGCACAGCCCCATCCCTTTCCATCATGAGCTAATTATAATTATCTTATAACAACCTTCTCTGTATAAACTTTTTCGGGAGTCGTTACTCGAACCAAGTATACACCGGCAGCAATTCCTGCTGTTGAGAGAGTCTCTTCGGCTGTTAGAGCAACCATACGACCTCTCATATCATATACTGCAAGCTCTGTAACATCTACACCATTTACGATAATTTCATTTCTTTGTGTCATGATGCAGGGGTTTACTGCATCTACGCTCTCAACTTCACTTGCTACCGCACCATACACACTGATGTTGTCAAGGATGAGGTGCTCGCAGTTTTCTGAGCGGAGACGGAATGCTATATAAACCGAGTCGGTATTGGCATACCAGCTGAGGCTGATACCACGTGTCTTAAAGTCGGCACTTTCGGCTACATACTCTTCCTCTGTAAAGTAGTACCACGAATCGTCACCATTTGTAGATATCATGATAGAGTATGTCTCAAGGAAGTTGGGGTTGAACGAAGCTACATCCCATACAAGGTGGGCATTTTCGCCTACATTAAACGGAGGAAGTACACACCAACGGTCGGCTTTGTCAGTACCCTCGAGCCATGTTGTTCCGGCCAATACATGCTCACCATAGAGTGCATGCTCTTGGATGTTGAAGATACCCCAACCGGCTTCATTAAACTCCTCACCGGCACTGGGATTAACAGTACCTTCATCTTCGGCACGGTATACAAACTCTTCGGGCAATTTACCATCTTCAAAATCCCAACGCATCGAGGCCTCGCCCATTACATTGATTTGCAAAGACTTTGTATTATTATCCAACGACTTATCGGTATCACAAATTACCTCTACCGACAATTGGTGTACACCGGGTATAACGTTAGGAAGAACATCATTTATTGCAAACGCCTTGTTTTCTTGTGCTTTGATGGTTACCGTTTCGGTATATACCGATTGTTCATCTATTTTCACAACAACTGTAGCTTCAGCATCTTTTATACCATAGCTGCACACATTGAACTTAATAATGGGGCTTGTACCCACATGAACATATTCAACAGGGTTAGTTATGCTCGATACTGCAAGGTCAACCGACTCGCTTGACACTTTCTCGAGAGTTACATCGTCAACACACAACCAGTTCTCGTCTTTGTCGCTGAACGCATAGAAACCGATGTACAAGTCTTGAGGCTCTTCGATGTAGAATATATTGATACTCTCTTCGTAAGCACTGCGAGAGAACGGTGCATATTCGACAATCATATTGGTCATGGCCTCGGGAGTAGCGTTGTTACCATAGTATACGCCCAACTTCTCGGGGTGAGTATCGTCGCCCGAATACCAGAATTTGAGTACATAGTAGCCGGGTTCTTCAATTGTAATAGGCTCAAGAATTGCCCAGTCATTACCATTGTTGTTCTTGTCATAGTTATAAGCAAGACACACATCGCCTGTGTGAGCCAAGCTCCACCAAGGATCGGCATAGAGTTCCCAATCGCCCTCATCCTCATTAAGGTTGAAGAATGTAATACCCTCGGTATACTCATCGAACTCAAATCCCATTGTATAAGGAACAGTTGCAGGAGCCTTGTGCAATACCTCTGTCGAAGCAGCATTATTGGCAGCATTTACATCATCGGGGTGCGAAGTAGCGGCAGTGATAGTAAACAACTTGCGAGGTTGTGACAAGTCGGCCTTGGCCTCGAATGTATACTCCATCTCGGCACCTGAAGCAAGAGCTTGATTGATAGTTTCGGTTGCCACAACAGTCGAGTCGACAGTCAATATCAAGTCAAATGACTCTACATCAACCGAACCGACATTCTTTACCTTAACAGTTACGGTCTCTTGACCAAGTTCGAAGCCCGAAGCGGGTGACAAAAACTCTGTAACACAAAGGTCGACGGGATTGGCCGAGAATTGGACTTTGATATCACCTACATACAAACGCCATTTATCGGCATCACTACAAGCACGGAAACCAAGATAGAAAGCCTCATCGGCAACTACATTAACAAGATACAACAAATCAGTCTCAGTATCGCTAAGAGCCAACTCTTCGCTCAAACGATTGGTCATACCTTCAACTGTTCCTGTCGAGCCATAGAAGACTTCAAGTTTTTCGCCATACGAGCTACCTTTTGTCTTAAAACTGATAGCTACAGTTCCAGTAGTAGTAGATTTTATAGCAGGAGAAATCAACCAGTCATTGGCTGCATTGGCCGAATTGTAACTGTAGAATACGTGTGTAGGCTCGGCTGCTGAATCAAAGCTCCATGTAGAGCCATCTTCATTAACGTCTACTACAGTCCATGCTGCGAAGTCTTCTTGTGCAGCAAATTCTTCTGTGAAAATCACTTGCGCGAATAGTGCTGTTGTAAAAAAGCACATCGCCATCATTAAGGTAAAAAATCTTTTCATAAGGTTGTTATAATCACTCTTTTGTTATTACATTGTAAGGCAAGAGTTCATAAATCCTTTACAATGTCCAAACTTATTGTCGACGCAAAAATATATTTTATTTTACAAAATATTCTTGACTTATGTCAAATTATCATTTAATAACAAAAAAATATCGTAACTTTGCTACAAAAGAGCATTTGAAACAAATAAAGATTACAGAAAAAATGGATTTGGCAAAATCTTTTAGAGACATATACCACATAGAAGACTCCACCATTGAACAGCTAAGATTGCACCTTACACGCGAGAAGTATAGCAAGGGCGAAAAAATCATACGACAAGGTGAGAAATCGAAGTATATATATATAGTAATAGACGGTGTAGTGCGTTGTTTTCATGAAGACGGCGACAATGAGGCTACCTTATTGTTTGGTGTAGCGGGCAATATATTTGTATCATTGGCCTCAATTGTGTATGGACAACCATCACAAACATCGTTCGAAGCCATCAGCGATGTTGAGGTATATAGCATCTCGTTCGACGATTTTTGGGCATTGTGCGATGAGTGTCCCGACTTGATGCGATGGCAAAGTCACTATCAACTATACCAACTATACACACTTGAGAAACGCAGCACCCTCACAAGCATAGGCGATGCCTATACTCGCTACCAACAATATATCAAGATGCGAGGCAAAAGCACGATTGCTCAGATACCTCTCAAGTACATTTCGCAATACCTCAATATTTCGCAAGAGACACTCAGCCGCATACGCAATCGCATAGCCCGAGGCGAGTAACACCTATTATATATGATTATTATTATCGTCATACTGTCGGCCATAATACTCACTATCTCAGTTGTGTGTATCTACTTGGGTCGCACCATAGCACGAGGCGAAGGCGACTCGCTTATAGCAGGCTATGGTACAGCGAAGAAGGAGGAGCGAGAACGCTATGACATCGCACGTCTGCGACGTCTCACATCGACAGCATTATATGTGATGGCAGTGCTCACACCACTCTTTTGCGTCACCCCGTTGCTACCCGAGCAGTATGCAATGATAGCCATACCGGCACTTGTAGCAATAATGTGCGCAGGTATAGCAGTGTATTTGATATGGGGTATTAAATGGGCGCGAAAAGATTGATAAACAACAAGACATAAAAAAAGCGACAACTTGAAGATTGTCGCTTTTTTTGTCGGGGTGAGAAGACTCGAACTTCCGACCTCCACGTCCCGAACGTGGCGCGCTAACCAACTGTGCTACACCCCGAGTGCTGTTAGCGAGTGCAAAGGTACACAAAGTTTGCAAAAAACAAGGCATAGGGCTCCTAAATTTTTCGACCGTCAAAAAATAATATCGAAAAAGGAACGTAAAAATTTGGCTATAAAGAGTAAAAGCAGTACTTTTGTGCGCTAATTCTGTTACGGGCTAAAGAAGAGTTGTCACGAAGACACCGCCCGGCAGAGATAACCTGAAAGATTAATAAATAAAATGTACGTAATCGTAGAAATTCAGGGACAACAATTCAAAGTCGAAGCCGGCAAGAAATTGTTCGTTCATTACTTGGGCGCTGAGAATGGTTCAGTTCTCGAGTTTGACAAAGTACTCTTGGTAGACAAAGATGGTGATGTAACCGTAGGTGCTCCTACCGTAGAGGGTGCAAAAGTAGTATGTGAAGTAGTTTCGCCCGACGGCAACTATGGCAAACCCGGTCTTGTTAAGGGTGAGCGTATCATTGTCTTCAAGAAGAAACGTCGCAAAGGTTATCGTCGCTTGAACGGTCACCGTCAATGCTTCACCGAAGTGTTAGTTAAAGAAATAGTTGCTTAACCTTAAAATTGTAGAAAAATGGCACATAAGAAAGGTGTAGGTAGTTCTAAGAACGGTCGTGAATCACAAAGTAAACGACTCGGCGTTAAGGTTTACGGTGGTCAAATCGCCAAAGCCGGCAACATTTTGGTTCGTCAAAGAGGTACAGTTCACCATCCCGGTGAGAACGTAGGTTTGGGTAAAGACCACACTCTCTTCGCTCTCGTTGATGGTACAGTTATCTTCCGCAAGAAAAAAGACAACCGTTCATACGTATCGGTTGAACCCATGAACTAATCGGAAACGATACTTCGCAAAATATAGCAACGGCAGGTCAATGACCTGCCGTTGTTGTTTTATATAGGAATGGGCTCGAGTTCTACCCCCCTACACAGCACACACTCTGCTCAATCTACACACATAGCATATAGTTCTATACCTCTTCATCTCTATTTTTCGACTCTCTACACGCTTTTTGTGAATAGATAGTGCAAATTCTCATTTTTTTATTAAATTTGTAGGCTAATCAATCATTATAAAATGAGTCAAAATTCATTACTTGCCAAGCTTAAGGACTTGCAGTTGCGATTTGAAGAGGTAGGTACACTTATTACCGACCCGGCTGTTATTGCCGATCAAAAGCGCTATGTAAAACTTACTAAAGAATATAGTGACCTTGAAAAAATTAATATAGCCACCATTCGTTACGAGGGTTTGATAAACTCTATAGCCGAGGCCCGCGAAATATTGGACACCGAAAACGACCCGGAGATGCGCGAAATGGCCAAGGAAGAGCTGGATAGCTGCCAAGAACAGATACCTGGCATGGAAGAAGAAATCAAGCTGTTGCTTGTACCAGCCGACCCCGAAGACGGAAAGAATGCCATTGTCGAAATACGTGGCGGTACCGGTGGTGACGAAGCAGCCATCTTTGCAGGAGACCTCTTCCGCATGTATTCGAAATATTGCGAGACCAAAGGTTGGAATCTGAGTGTGTCGAGCTTCAACGAAGGCACATCAGGTGGCTACAAAGAGATTATATTTGCCGTAAGTGGCGACAATGTATATGGCACAATGAAGTACGAGAGTGGTGTACACCGCGTACAACGCGTACCCGCCACCGAGACACAGGGTCGCGTACACACGTCGGCTGCTACAGTGGCTGTGCTACCCGAGGCCGAGGAGTTTGATGTAGAGATAAACGAAGGCGAGATAAAATGGGACACCTTCCGTTCGGGTGGTGCAGGTGGTCAGAACGTAAACAAGGTCGAATCGGGTGTTCGTCTGCGCTACGTGTGGCGTAACCCCAACACCGGTGTGTCGGAAGAAATTCTTATAGAGTGTACCGAGACTCGCGACCAACCCAAGAACAAGTAACGTGCCCTCTCGCGCCTACGCACATTTATCTACGACAAGGAACACCAGAAATATATTGACGACATTGCCGCTCGACGCAAGACCATGGTATCGACCGGCGACCGTAGCGCCAAGATACGCACCTACAACTATCCGCAAGGTCGCATCACCGACCACCGCATAGGCTACACCATATACAACCTGCCGGCATTCATGGATGGTGATATACAGGATTGTATAGACCACCTCATTGTAGCCGAGAATGCCGAGCGACTAAAAGAGAGCGAATTATAAAAATATTAATCACACTATAACTATTGGTAATATGAATCGTCAAGAACTTTTTGAGAACATCCGTCGCAAGAAATCATTTCTTTGCGTAGGTCTCGACACTGATATTCGCAAGATTCCCGCACACCTGCAAGGTCGCGAGGATGCCATCTTTGCCTTCAACAAGGCTATCATCGATGCTACAGCCGACCTGTGTGTAGCATACAAGCCCAACTTGGCTTTCTACGAGAGCCTTGGACTGGCCGGATGGCAAGCCTTTGAAGATACTGTTCGCTACATCCGTAGCAACTATCCCGACATGCTCATCATAGCCGACGCCAAGCGTGGCGACATAGGCAATACCAGCGAAATGTATGCTCGCAGCTTCTTTGAGCACCTCGACATACATGCCGTTACCGTAGCGCCTTACATGGGCGAGGATAGCGTTAAGCCCTTCCTCAACTACGACAATCGTTGGGTGATTGTTCTGGGATTGACATCAAACAAAGGCTCGCACGACTTCCAACTCACTGCCGATGCCAACGGCGAGCGCCTCTTTGAGAAAGTATTGCGCGTAGCTCAAACATGGGGTAATACCGACAACATGATGTTTGTAGTAGGCGCTACACAAGGTTCATTGTTTGAGGACATTCGTCGCGTTGCCCCCGAACACTTCTTGCTTGTGCCCGGTGTGGGCGCACAAGGTGGCAGCCTCAGCGAAGTTGCCAAGTATGGCCTTAACGACCACTGTGGTCTTATCGTAAATTCATCACGCCAAATCATCTATGCCGACGGTAGTGAGAACTTTGCCGAAGCATCTCGCGCACAAGCCCTTGCCGTACAACAAGAAATGGAACAAATACTAAGAGATAGGAAACTTATTTAACAAACTTTTTAATAAAAGAAAACCATGAAGAGTGTAAAAGGAACACAAACAGAGAAAAACCTCCTCACTTCATTCGCAGGAGAGAGTCAAGCACGCATGCGCTACAACTACTTTGCAAGCGTAGCTAAGAAAGAAGGCTATGAACAAATAGCAGCTATCTTTGAAGAGACAGCCAACCAAGAGAAAGAACACGCAAAACGCATGTTTAAATACCTCGAAGGTGGCATGGTAGAGATTACTGCATCATATCCCGCCGGTGTAATAGGCACAACTGCCGACAACCTTCGCGCAGCAGCCGCAGGTGAGAACGAAGAGTGGACAACCGACTATCCCCGCTTTGCCGAGATTGCAGCCGAAGAGGGTTTCGCCGAAATTGCGGCTATGTATCGCAACATCTCCATCGCCGAGAAAGGTCACGAAGAGCGTTATCTCGCATTCTTGGCCAACATTGAGAATGGTACTGTATTCGAGAAAGCCGAAAATACCGTTTGGCAATGTCGCAATTGTGGTTTCATCATGGAAGGCAAAAAAGCGCCCAAAACATGTCCCGCTTGCTTGCATCCTCAAGCTCACTTTGAGGTCATGAAAACCAACATCTAATCTCAATTGTTCAATTATCAAAACATTAAAATTTATCTTATGCAAACAATTGATAAATTCAACTTTGCAGGCAAAAAAGCTATCGTACGCGTCGATTTCAATGTTCCCCTCGACGAAAAAGGCAATATTACCGACGATACTCGCATTCGTGGTGCACTGCCCACATTGAAGAAAATCCTCGCCGATGGCGGTAGCCTCATCATCATGTCGCACATGGGCAAGCCCAAGAAAAACCCCGACATGAAATACTCATTGAGCCAAATCGTTGACGCTGTATCGGAAAAATTGGGCGTAAAAGTGCAATTTGCCCCCGACTGCATGAAGGCAGACGAAGCCGCTGCAGCTCTTAAACCCGGCGACGTACTCTTGCTCGAAAACCTCCGCTTCTATGCCGAAGAAGAGGGTAAACCTCGTGGCGAATTTGCTACCGACGAGGAGAAGAAAGCTGCAAAGGCTGCTATGAAAGAGCCCCAAAAAGAGTTTGCCAAGCACCTCGCTTCGTATGCCGACTGCTATGTAAACGACGCATTTGGTACAGCTCACCGCAAACACGCCTCTACAGCCATCATCGCCGACTACTTCGATGCCGACCACAAGATGCTCGGCTACCTCATGGAGAAAGAGGTTGAGGCCGTTGACAATGTATTGAGCAACATCAAACGTCCTTTCACCGCCATCATGGGTGGCTCAAAGGTTTCTACCAAGATAGGTATCATCGAGAATTTGATGGACAAGGTAGACAACCTTATCCTCTGCGGTGGTATGACCTACACATTTGCCAAGGCACAAGGTGGTCACATCGGTAACTCAATATGCGAAGACGACAAGCTCGACCTCGCTCTCGACATCATGGCACAAGCTAAGGCTAAGGGTGTAAACCTCGTGCTCGGTGTTGACTGCGTAGCAGGCGATGCCTTCTCAAACGACGCCAACACACAGGTTGTCGATGTAAACAACATCCCCGAGGGTTGGGAAGGTATGGATGCAGGTCCTAAGACTCGCGAATTGTTTGCCAACGCTATCCGTGGCTCAAAGACCATCCTTTGGAACGGCCCTGCAGGTGTATTCGAGTTTGACACCTTCTCAGGTGGCTCACGTGCTGTAGCCGAAGCAATTGCCGAAGCTACCCAAGAGGGTGCATTCTCACTCATTGGTGGTGGCGACTCGGTAGCATGTATCAACAAATTCGGCATGGCCGACCGAGTATCATACATCTCTACAGGTGGTGGTGCATTGCTCGAAGCCATCGAGGGTAAAGTTCTCCCCGGCATCGCAGCTATTAAAGGTTAATAACAACCACACATAAGCAAACAAGAGCCTCTCCATTGCGGATAGGCTCTTGTTGTATATAGAGGGATATAAAACCGAAGGATTTAGTCTTGAGTGAGGGTTGAGCGTTGCACGAAGTCTTCGGGTACAGGCATGTCATATATAGCTTGCCACAGGTGGTCGTGCAACTCTGTGGGACGCACGTACCGGCTTTGTTCGGCAAGGGTAATGGTGTCGCCTATCACAACGCGATGCACTCCCTTGCTCTTGTTGAAGAGTTCCGAGGGGAGGCGTAACAATCGCATGGGTAAGCCCAAATGGCCCAACCAATAATAGAGTCGCGAATTGCGGTCTAAGAATCGTATGGGTACAATGGGCAAATGGGCCTCTTGTATGAAACGTATAGTGTTGAGGTTCCACGGGCGGTCTATAACCTGACGCGGACGCGACTTATAGTCCGAACCTACTCCCGAGGGGAATATGCCTACGGGAGCTCCTTGCGCCACATGCCGGGCAGCCTCGGCATATTGCTCTCTGGCTCCACCCCTATCCATATAGACAAACGAATCGCTCAAGGGCTTGATGCGCGAGAACATCTGGCTTGCCAAGAGTTTGAAATCGGGGCGTTTGCCACCAATCATATCTATAAGAATAATGGCATCTAAGGCTCCATAGGGCTGATTGCTGACGACAATAAAAGCACCCTCGGGTAGTTGCGACAAACGCTCGGCATTACCTACGCGATAGTCACAGTCCATATAATGCAAGAGTTTGCTTGCACACTCGGGGCCCTCCTCAAAGTATACTTGATCGTAGAGGACATTGAGTTTCGATACATCGCAAACTGCGATAACGGCTCGCGCCAAGAGTCTGCCCCAACGACCGGTAAAGATGTGCGACATCTTTGCCAATTCGTCGACATTAAGTAATTCATGCTCGGGATGTTCCTTGCGTTTGCGGAATACTATCAGCTTCTCAACGAAGAAGTTAAGTACACCCGATATACACAGTGCCACAAGGTTGCACACAATAACATCCCAACCATATATGCGCTCGAAAAGGAGCAAGAAAAGCATCTTGACGGCAAAACCCGACAAGGCTGCTATGTTGAAAACAAGAAAATGCTTGAGAAAACTTTTTACACTCTTCTCCTCTACCCTATTGTTCCAGATAAAGAAATAGGAGCATATAAAGTTGCTCATCACAGCAAACTCAAAAGAAATCATGGGCGACAAGACATTGCGCCCAAAGTAGTTGCCACTAAAGATAAAGTCGGAACACAACCAAAGCACGAGTGTGTCTACACCCGTGCCAAGATATCGACTTAAAATGTATAGAATATATACGCGCAACTTATCTACGGTTATTACTTCTTATCTTGAGGATTATAGGGCTTCAAGGGGTCCATTTGCGAGAGCTGCTTGCGGTCTTGGAGGAACTTAGCCAACCACATAATAGTCATCAACACCACGATAACAAGGCCCAGCACATCAAAGAAATGGAATGTTTGGGTATATACGGTGCACGACCAAGTTCTGAGGGGCTCAATGTACATATATACAGTATTCATCAAGATGATAAGCAGGCGCAATTCGGTAGGACCGAAACCGCCATAAGTCAAGAGGAACTGACCCTTGATAATAGTACCGATATAGGTATAAATAGAGAGACCTAAGTAAGCAGCCAAAACCATGAGCGCTATATCTAAGCGGAATACGGGCGAAAGACCTGCTCCCACACACATAAGGCAGATAGTAACCACATCGAGCGAGTGGTCGATAAAGAAACCATACTTGGGTCGTTGTGTATTGCGTACACGAGCCAAAGTTCCGTCGAGGCTGTCACCATACCAGTTGATGAACAAGCCAAAAGAAGAAAGCCACAAATAGTTGATATTAACGACACCGAGTGCAAAGCCGATAGCGCAAATCAAAGCACCCACAACACCTATATAGGTGAGCATATCGGATGTCATCCAACGAGGCTGACGCTCAGCCAACCACACCAATGCCACTTTCTCCGCTCTATTAAGAAATGAGGTCTGTATTCTCTCTGATTGTTCGTTTCCCATAATTATATTGTTATAAATAGTTCGTTTTCTTATTATTCATCATCACCTGTCAAGTCAAGCACCTCACGGTCGCCACTCTTATCGACATATTGGCGACGCAAGGGTGAAGCATGAGCCTCATCATCACTGATGCGATTGCGGTAAATATCTATCGCTGTGTAAATAGCTTGGCGGAAAGACTCCTCCGAGGCAATACCTTTGCCGGCAATATCGTAGGCTGTGCCGTGATCGGGCGATGTGCGCACAAAGGGTAATCCGGCGGTATAATTAACACCATTCTCCATAGCCAATGCCTTGAATGGAGCCAAACCTTGATCGTGATACATTGCCAACACACCATCAAATTTCTTGAAATGCTCTGTACCAAAGAAGCCGTCGGCAGCATAAGGGCCAAAACAGAGCATACCGCCTTTCTTCGCCTCATCAATAGCAGGGATGATTATGTCATTCTCCTCCGCACCCAACAATCCGTTTTCACCGGCATGAGGATTGAGCGAAAGGACTGCAATACGTGGCTTACGCACACCAAAGTCATGACGTAGTGATTCTTCGAAAATTTTCAACTTCTCTACTATCAATTCTTGCGACAAAGCTGCAGAAATTTGCGCAAGGGGCATGTGTCCTGTCACGAGTGCTACGCGCAAGGTGTCGTTAAGCAATATCATCAAGGCTTTATCACCCTCTCCACCCAAGCGTTCTTGCAAATATTCGGTGTGTCCGGGGAAGTTAAACTCGGCCGACTGCATGGTATGCTTGTTGATAGGAGCAGTAACCAATACATCAATGAGGCCCTCGGCGAGATCATCCACAGCGCGTTGCAAGGCAGCATAGGCAGCTGCTCCTACCTGCTCGGTAACATGTCCTATCTCGACCTTTACCTCCTCATCAATACAATTTATCAAGTTATTCTGTCCATCGATTACTTGAGAGGCATTGGTAACTATATTGAAGTTTACAGGCTCCATCTCCAAGGCTTTGCGATGATAGGCAGCAACCTTGGCCGAGCCATACACAACAGGCGTGCACAACTCCACAAAACGCGCATCGGCAAGTGTCTTGAGTATAACCTCATAGCCTACACCATTGATGTCGCCTTGTGTGATACCAACTTTTATCATTCTATTTACACTCATTGCTGATATATTACAATTGTTGGAATAGCTTCTATACAAAAAGTTTCAAAGCACGAAGTTAATAAAATTTACACAAATACAATCTATCAACAGCTACACAATTGCAAATGTTTTATAATTTAAGAATTTTTTTTAGCAGTAGATAACATTCCGCAAGCCGCAAAAATATCCTCTCCGCGCGATGCTCGTATGGTCGCCGTTACACCACGTTCGTTGAGACGGTCTCTGAAAGCCTCTATCTGCGCCATATCGGAGGTCTTCAAATCGACACCCGGAATAGCATGAAAACGTATAAGATTGACCAGACAAGGCAAACCGCCCAACAACTTCACCAACGCATCGGCATGCTTGATAGAGTCGTTATAGTCACGAAATACGATATACTCAAACGACAATCGACGTTGATGACTCCAATCGTACTCGCGAAGCAGGGCCAACAAATCCTTAACGGGAAATGCCTTTTCGACGGGCATCACCTCGGCACGTTGCTCGGGATAAGGAGCATGCAAACTCAATGCCAAGTGACACTCGGTCTCCTCTATAAATCGACGTAATGCAGGACGATAACCGATTGTAGAGACCGTAATGCGACGAGGACTCCAAGCCAAGCCCCAAGGCTCGGTGAGGATGCACAATACCTTAAGCAACTCATCGTAATTATCGAGAGGTTCACCCATACCCATAAAGACCAAGTTGGTGAGTGTTTCGCTCTTAGGCACAGAGATAATCTGATTGATAATCTCGTGCGAAGTAAGGTTGCGCGTAAAGCCTTGCTTACCGGTCATGCAGAAGTAACAATTCATCTTGCAACCTACCTGCGACGATACACACAAGGTAGCACGCTGACGGTCGGGGATATAAACAGCCTCGACTCCCGACGTTGTACCCACATCGTAGAGATACTTAGCCGTACCATCCACCGATTGCATGGCATGCGCCGGTGCATAATAGCCCACATCATACGTTTCGGCAAGTCGTGCACGATGCACCTTCGATATATTGGTCATGGCATCAATATCGTTTACACGACGCTCATATATCCATTGAGCCATCTGCTTGCCCGCAAACGAGGGCATGCCACACTGTGCCGCTACCTCTTGCAACTCTTCAAGCGTCTTTCCTACAAGATGTTGTTTTTCCATACACACTATAGTTCTTTTATAGAAGAAAAAGAGCGTCTAATGTTCCGTTAGACGCTCTTGTGTAACTTATAATTTTCTTATTAGAAGAAACGAACCAAAGTATTTTCGATATCGGCCTTCTCTTTGAGAACCTCAAGGAATTGGTTTACAACATTCATATATTGTTGCTCCAAACGGCTCATTTCGGCTTGCTCGTTATAAGGACGTGATGCAGCATTCTCGTTTACAACTTGCAATACATACACACCACGATTACCGGCTACGGGAGCCGAAACCTCACCCATTTCAAGACCGGCAGCAGCACCTGCAACAATAGGCTCATAACCCAAACCTGCAATGCTGGGAGAAGCTACAGAAACGAACTTAACTGTATCAACCTTTGAATTCATGGCTGTTGCATAAGCCTCGATTGTAGCGGGCGAAACTGTCGACAATTGTTGTGCAATAGCCTCACTCTTCTTAGCACGACGAACGTTGGTATTGAGTAAGTTCTCCATCTCTTCCATAGGACGATAACCCTCTTTCACAACCTTCTCAAGCATAGCCACTACATAACGGTCGCCGATTTCGTAGATTTCCGACACATCACCCTTCTTGGCGTTGAATGCCCAGTGAATGATTTGACGGCTGTTTTGGATACCTTGAACCGATGTTTGAGCAGCTTGACACTCGGCAGGGATAGTAGTATAACCGGCAACAAATGCACTGTCGGCAAATTGCTCTACTGTGTTGTATTTAGCAACATAAGTCGAGAGGTTGTTGTAAAGTTCAGTCTCTGTCTCTACGCTGGGAACAACACCGATTGTAAGTGTAGCAACCTTAGCTTTAGCTACGGGAGCCGAGCGTTTTACCACTTTGGCAATGTGTTGAATACCACCAAGGCTTGAAGTCTTGAAGTAACCATTACCGGCAGCAAATACATCGGCAACGAAGTCGCGACCAAGACCGGCATACATATCTTCAGTTACTACAAAGTCTTCCATTACATTTACATCAGCACCAAACTCAGCGCCTGCTACAACGGCATTGTATACGCTATCGATGCTATTGTCGCCCATGGGGAAGCTTGCAATCTTCACTGTGATTGAGTCGGGAGCAGTCTTAGTACCCATCAAGCGATACATTGTATAAGTATCATCGGCAAATGCGGGAGCTGTTGCATCACCTACCTTAGCAGACTCAACAAAGGCTTTCATGTCGTCCGACATTGTGCTTACAGTTACATATACATCCTCATAAGGTATATCCGAGTTGTTATCCACGATAGCTGCTACATCATCAGTTGTAGCAAATACCTCTTGCAACATATTGATTTGTTCCTCAACCTTAGCATAGTCCTCTTTAGAGGGAGCAACATTTACCGAGATGTAACGGATAGTACGTGTCTCGGGCATTTCATAGCGAGCTTTTACTTTGTCATACTCAGCCTTCAAGTCCGAATTAGATACTGCAATAGTAGAATCGGCAATTGAAGTATAGGGTTGCATAGCATAAGCAACGTCTACTGTGCGAGTTTGTGCTGCAAACGCCATCTCAGCATCTATCTTGTTAGGAGCCATAGCTGCTGTGAGCAATGTAGCAAATTTCTCATAAGCACGAGATTGACGGATTTGAGCCTCCATGTCGAGCCATGCTTGACGTTGAACGGCAATTTGTTGCAATTGAGAAGGATCGGTATAACCGTTTTCCTCGGGGCTAAACACAACGCTCAAGTAGTTGTCAAGAGCTTGACGGTCGAAAATACCTGTTGCGGGGTCGGTAAATGCGCGAGTAATTTCGGCGTGGATGTGATTACCTGTGAGCATATCTTGAAGCTCGGCATCCGATACTGTAAGACCTACAGCTTCGAGCTCGCTTGCGAGGAGTTGCTCGTTAATCATTTGGTTGTAAACATCCATTTGGATAGTTGCCGACATACCCTCGGGCATTGTCATGCCACTTTGTTGATACATCGATTGCATTTGCTCAGTGCGAGCATTTACACGTTCTTGATACTCCTCAACACCAATGTTTTCACCATTGACTGTTGCAACTTTGTTTTGATTCATCATAAAGAAAGACTGTCCTGAGTTGAGGAAGTCTCCGATGATAAAGGCAAGCAAAGCAAGACCTATCACTGCTACAAGCATGGCAGCTTTGCTTCTGATTTTCTCTAACGTAGCCATTTGTTTTTTCTATTTTAGTTTTATTTATATACTATTTATCAAGGGTGCGAATTTACAAAAAAAGCACGGATAGCCGAAATATAATGGCAAAAATTTTACTCAAAGTTACATTTTCGCACCATTCTCGGCTGTTATGCACACTATAAGGAGTCGTGACAATATCATTGAAGGGTATCGGATGCTACCGTATCGGGTTGTACCGATTGGCGTTCGACGGTAAAAATACCGGTAGTTTTCAATATTACATACTTGGTTATCTGCTCATTCGACTTAAATCCGATGCCCTCTATAACCTCTTCGCCATCGACAATGCGGATAGCCGAGTCGGAGTATATTTCGCGCGCACCTTGATCCCAAAAGAGTTGTTGCGTATAGAACTCCTTACCCTCGGCATTTTCTATATGCACATTACCATCAAGACGCCATATTTGAGGTTTCTTGTAATAGATTGCAGTATCACCCTCTATCAACGTTTCGGTAGCAAACAGGGTGTCGAACTGCTCGACATATATACCCTCGGGGAAATACCAATAGGGCTCTTCGGTAGTTTCGCCTTCATACATGTACCACAACGGAGTCTCGATGCGATATCGTGTCACCCCCGAATCGGATATAAGCGTGTTTACATCACGTGTATACATCGAGGGCATACTATCGACGTTCTCATATCCATCAGCCACCTCAGTTTTCTTGCCCGAGCAGGCCACTAACAATATAACGCAACAAAGGGCTACACTCATCACACGTGCAGTCCACGACAGTGTTGTAATATAGTGTCGAGTATTGTTCATTTTTATAAATAAGCGGGCTACGCCTTTGCGACGCAGCCCGGGCATATCTCTTTATATATTATTTCTTAATAAAGTTCTTTACACCTATGCCATCGTTGTGTACATATTGCAAGATGTATGCACCCGATGCAAGAGCCGATACATTCACTTCGTTTTTGTAACCATTGAGTACTCCGGCCTGCACTTGTGCACCGGCTACCGAGTAGATTGCATAGCTACCACCCACTACAGGCACTTCGATAGTTACTACATCGTTGGCTACCGAGGGATACACACGCATAGCGTTGCTCATTACACTCTCAACCGCGCCATCTGCGACAATTTGAATAGTAAATTGCTTCTCAAACGACTCGCCTGTGTTGGCATTGATAACCTTTAACAGCAACGATTTGAAAGCATTCTTATCCTCGATTACCTTGGTAGACACAAGTTTACCATCTACCACTTGATAAGGCGACTCCGAATATTTACCAGAGAGGTTCTTGGGGCCATAGAGTTCATATTCGAATACCGCTTCGGGATCCTCACACGATACAATCACATCGGCAAGAGCCACTCCGGCCTCGGTACCAAGAACAACTTTTGTAGTACTTAATTCCAATCCATAGGGTGCTGTTGTAGGTGTACCTACGCCTAAAACGGCTGTATTGTAATAAGGGAAAGTCATGCCTTGATATGCATCTTCCATCATTTCAATATCGAAGTAGCCGTTACCATAGCCACCCCAACCCCAATTGACGTGAACTTTTTGAGTAGCGTTTTTCCAACCGTCGAGATTCCAGCAGTGACCACCCATATCGCCCGAACCGAAGTAGATTACTACTCGACCCAGGATAAGTTCTTGGACCAACAATCCCAACCAACCGTTAGGATCCTCATCCTTCAACACATACGAGAGAGCATCGCGATCGAAACAGAAGTTGCGCACCAAGGCATCTTTTACAATCGCTTCGCCTGTACCTGAGCCATCTACGCCATATTCCATATTGGCCGACACGCCACAGTGATATAACAATCGTGCTATCTCATCGGTATCGCCGTTATCCATAGCTTCCCAATCGTAGGGGGCTTCTTTTTCATAGTCAATACTCAACACACCCACTCCTGAGCAGCTATACGAGTTTTTACCTTGAGGAGCTACCGGAAAGTGTTGTACCATCAAAGCCTGTGCCATACCTACTGCCACACAACCTACAAGTGTGGGTTGACCATCAATTGTGGGGCAATATTTGTTGTAAGGAGCACCTTGATCAAGATCCATCTTGATAAGGGGTGCGACATCGGGCATATCTATGCCGGCAGGAGCCTTGCGACGATTGGCTCGTTCCCAGCCCTCATGTTTCACATCCCCTTCGGTTTGAGCCACCTTCACGATATTCTCGGCAAAAACCGAAAGAACATCCTGCATAGGCGCGGGAGCAACAAACTTATCAACGGTATTATAACCAATAACAGGGTCGGATGATGATTGTGCCGATATTATAGCCCAACCACCATTATTATATTCAATCACATAATAAGCAGCAACACCATCGCGCTCAACAAGACGTACGGTTGCATCATCTGCACCACGCCACTCGTCATCGAGCGTCAAATAGTTATCGGCTGTTTGTTTGGCCACTTCGGGCGAAATCACTTCGGCTTGCAATATCATGGTGCTCGACACCATAATAGCAGTGAGTAATAATGTGAAGAACTTTTTCATATCAGTCATATTTTTTGCGCTTGCAAAGAAAAGAAAATATACCTTATTATGCAAATTGTATGATAAATTTTGCATCTTTTTTGACTTTTGTCACAACAAAAAAGGTGGATGCTCCATTAACAAGCATCCACCCATTATATTATCATCAATATATCTCTTATTTCTTGATAAAGGTCTTTACTCCTACACCGTCGTTGTGTACATATTGCAAGATGTAAGTACCTGCAGCAAGAGTCGACACATTTACATCGTTCTTGTAGGCATCAAGCTCACCGGCTTGTACTTGTGCACCAGCTACCGAGTAGATTGCATAGTTGCCACCTACTACGGGAACTTCGATAGTAACCACATCAGTTGCAACCGAGGGATATACGCGCATAGCGTTGCTCATTACACTCTCTACCGCGCCGTCTGCAACAATTTGAATAGTAAATTGACGCTCGTATGACTCACCGGTATTGGCATTGGTTACCTTTATGATGAGGAACTTGAAGGCATTGCTATCGGCAATGGTTTTGGTCGATACAAGTTTGCCATCTACTACTTCATAGGGCGATGTCGAATATTTGCCCGAGAGGTTCTTGGGACCGAAGAGTTCATACACAAACTCAGCCTCTTCATCTTCACAAGCTACCACAACATCGGCAAGTGCCACGCCGGCTTCAGTGCCGAGGACAAACTTTGTAGTGCTCAAGTTTATACCGTAGGGAGCAGTTGTGGGAGCACCCACACCTATGATAGCACCGTTGTCGTAAGGGAAGCTCATGCCTTGGTATTTATCTTCCATGGCATTGATTTTGTAGTAACCGTTACCATAGCCACCCCAACCCCAGTTTACGTGCACGGTTTTGGTCGATTGTTTCCAACCGTCGAGGTTCCAGCAGTGTCCGCTATCTTCACTTTGACCACGATATACAATAACACGACCCAATATCAACTCGTCGAGCAATATTTCGAGCCATGCATCATCGGTCGCGGGCTTGTCTACATAACGTACAAGTTCGGGATCGTAACCAAAGTTACGAGGCAAAGCCTCGGCTACAAGGGGGGTTATCGCACCCGAGCCATCTATACCATACTCCATGTTAACCGACACACCGCAGTGATACACCAAGCGTGCTATCTCGTCGTAATTGCCTGTCTCTTCGCTGGCATACATTGCATCCCAGTCGTAATCTTTCTCCTCGTCATAGTTTATGCTTATAAAGCCTGCATTCTTACTGCTATAAGAGTGCTTGCCGTTGGGTCGAAGGGGAAAACGTGCCACCATCATGGCCTGAGCCATACCTACAGCCACACAACCAACCAATGCTCTTTGACCATCGATAGTAGGACACTCCTTGTTGTAGGGGTCGCCTTGATTGAGGTTGATGGTAATAAGAGGTGCCACATCGGGAGTCGACTCAATATCGGCAGCAGGCATGCGACGCATCTCCTCACTCCACGCTACATGGCTTTCGGTACTCAATGCAGCCTCTCTTACTATACGTTTGGCATTCATATTGAGCACATATTGCATAGGCTCGGGAGCAACATACTCACCTGTATGGTTATAACCGATAAGAGGCTCAGAAGATGATTGTGCCGAGATAATAGCCCAACCGCCCTCACTATATTCAATGATGTAATAGGCGGGTACGCCATCTTGTTCCACAAGGTCAACAGTAACCCCACCGGCACCTTGCCACTCCGGGTCATTCATCAAAATACTCTCGGCGGTAGCCACAGCTACCTCTTGCGATATAATCTCAGCTTGCGACATCAACGACACACATGCCACCAAGCAAGATACTAATACCGTAAAAAACTTTTTCATCTGTCTTAAATTAAGGAATTGTTGTGTTATTTATTTCATTTGAGCACAAAGAAAAGAAAATGTATCAAATTATGCAAATATACACCTCTTTTTTACTCCATTTTTTGATATTTGTGAATTAAAAAAGGGGTTACTCACACGTGAGCAACCCCTTCTACTACATATCCTATATGAGATTATTTCTTGATGAATGTCTTTACACCTACACCGTCGTTGTGTACATATTGCAAGATGTAAGTACCGGCAGCAAGAGCCGACACATTTACATCGTTCTTGTAAGTATCAAGATTACCGGCTTGCACTTGTGCACCGGCTACCGAGTAGATTGCATAGTTACCACCTACTACGGGCACTTCGATAGTTACCACATCGGCTGCAACCGAGGGATATACGCGCATAGCGTCGCTCATCACACTCTCAACTGCATCGTCTGCGACAATCTGAATAGTAAATTGACGCTCACAAGTCTCACCTGTATTGGTGTTGGCAGCCTTTATTATCAATGTTTTGAATGAGTTTTTGTCCTCGATAGTCTTGGTAGAAACGAGCTTACCATCTACTACCTCATAGGGCGAAGCCGAATAGTTGCCCGAGAGGTTCTTGGGGCCGAACAATTCGAAAGAGATAGCAGCTTCGGGGTCTTCACACATAACAGTTACATCGGCAAGAGCCACACCGGCTTCAGTACCTGCAACAAATTTAGTTGAGCTCAACTCAATGCCGTAGGGTGCAGACGAAGGCTTACCGATACCTATAACAGCGCCATGGTGATACAAGAACGAGATACCTTGATATGAGTCGGTCATGTTATCGATGCTGAAGTAACCATCGCCGTAGCCACCCCAACCCCAGTTACAGTGTACCATTTGGGTCGATTGTTTCCAACCATCGATGTTCCAGCAGTGACCACCATTACCTTCCTCGTCGGCAGCACCTTGATACATCACAGCACGACCATTCAAGAGGTCGGTCAATATCATGTCATACCACTCGGCATCGCTGTGCTCATAGCGATATACGGCTTTGGCCTTTTGCTTGTCAAATTGGAAATTGCGAACAAGCGCCTTAGCTGCATCATTGATGTAAGCACCTGAGAAAGAGAGGCTGTATTGCATATTGATAGACACACCTGCATGATAAAGCAAGCGAGCTACCTCATCGTAGTTGCCTGTTCTATCGCTATCGTACATGGCATCCCAGTCGTAAGCGGGCTCGTTATCGTATACGATAGAAAGTTTCAAGTTTTGATATTTATATGAATTTTGACCTACAGGGCGGTCGGGATAACGTTGCACCATCATGGCTTGCGACATGGCCACAGCAACACAACCTACAAGAGCATTCTCGCCATTGATTTCGGGGCAATACTTGTTGTAAGGATCGCGTTGGTTAAGGTTTACGGTAATAAGGGGTTCGATATCGGGAGTTGTCTCCACATCGGCAGCAGGCTTGCGTTGCATTACACGTTTCCATTCGGCATGCTCTACTACACCGTCCTTAGCGCGAGCGGTAATCATTTTAGCATTGAAGTTAAGCAACTCGCCCATAGCACCGGGAGCGGCAAACTCGCCTACAGTATTGTAACCAATAACAGGAGCAGATGATGTTTGAGCCGATACAACAGCCCAACCACCGGCAGTATATTCTACAACATAGTAAGCAGGCACACCGTCATGCTCTACAAGGCGCACATTGGCCTCATCAATACCATGCCACTCGTTGTCAAGAGCCAAGAAATTATCGGCGGTTTGCTTGGCGACTTCAGTAGTAACAACCTCGGCCGAAAGGGTCATGCACATTACCGAAACAACGGCAGCTGCAAAAAGAGTAAAAATTTTCTTCATCATCAGAGATAATAATGTGGTGTTAGAATTGTAATATTTTTCAGAGTGCAAAGATATACATTCTATCACACAATCACAAAGAGATTGACATTTTTTATATGTGTGTGAGCACTACAACAACAATAATAACTGCAATATAGCTTTTACACCTCAGTGTGCATTTTCAGCAACAAGTTATCATGAAGCCACGCCGGAATAATATCTTCATGAAGAATAAGGGTATCTTGATCAAACTCCGCCAGATAAACCCATTCTTCTCCACTATTATCAAACAGATATGCCCTATCGCATAATTTTATCGTATCAAAGAGCAAGCTTAAAGACTTATCATATCTTTTTCTTATCTTCTCTTCCGGCACATCATGTCCTCCTTGAGCAACTCTCTGAGCCACTCGCCTAATGTTTATCTCAACATCCTTGGTCGACACAAAATAAAGATATATTCTATACCCCAACTTTTTGGCTAAATTGATATAGTCGAGCTTGCGATAATCCGACAGAACTGTTTCGATAGTAAACTGATGGACAATATTAAGCATATTAGCACGGACATAATCGGCTACAAAGGCCGAGAAATAGGCATCGACACATTGCGAATCGACATACAATCTATTATCAGCCACATTTAATGAAGCAAGCAGCTCATTCTTAAGCTTGATATGCTCTATCCACGAAGATTGCTGCAATGCATCAACTAAATCGTCCTTATCAACTACTACAGCATACTTATCGAAACACAACACCCCCTTCTGCGTCAAATCTTTATTTATCTCATCGGCATTAACAAAATATGGGCATCCTATTTTCTTATCGATATAGGCAAATATAGTAGACTTACCCGACCCATTGGGTCCGGCAAAAATACGCAAACGTTTCGATGCCATACCACTATAGTTATTTAGACAATTTATAAATCATTCCCTTAGATAGATGTACATCCGACTTTGCCACCCGCCCCACAACCGAGCGCGTGCGACCTTTGACCTCGATTATATCCACCTTATCAACGATAGTATAAGCCACACCTTTATTGCGCGCCTTGCGTATGGCAGGATTGCTACCGGGTACAACCAAGTCTCTAAACGCCTCACTATTCTCTATCTCGACAAGAGGCTCATCTTTACGACTCTGATTTATCAATCGCACACCTCGCACAATATGCTTACGCGATTGTCGTATAACATTCGTTTTATTTTTTTCCATACCCATAGAGCCAATAACAAATAATATGGTAAGCCAATAGATTCTTTACACTGATTGCACAGAACTACAACGACTGTGCTATGTGCAAAGATATACATTCTATCACACAATCACAAAGAGATTGACATTTTTTATACAACTTACCTTAGCGATGCGGCGGTGGCTGCATATATAGAAAGAGGCTACGCCATCGGGCGTAGCCTCTGCTTCATTTATTTGCTAAGAATTGTTAATTACTCGGCAATACGGAATACTTTCTCGCGGTTTACATTAACGTTCTTAAGTACTACGGGAGTATCAAGTACGTCAACCTTAGAGCTACCCATGAGAATGTCACCATCGTGGAATTGGAATGCCTCGGGATCGATTTCAGCAACCATACCAGCTTGATTACCGTCAATTGTAATAATCACAGGTGATTTACCTATGAATGCGCAACCGTCAAATGTTTTACCTCCACCTTGGAATTCGAACACTGCGAAATCCCAACCGGGATATACTTGACCTGCTTCCTCATCATAATCAGCAGCATATACAGTATATGTTTGATTATTTTGACCCAAGATCATAGTACCGAGCACGGGGAAACCATTTGTTTTATCAAAGAAGCTGATAATCTCAGTTTCTTGACCGTTGACAGTTGAGGCGTAAGTATAAGCGGGAACTTCTTCACTGGGAGTAACAGCGCCTGATGAAATAGCTTCCTCGCCAAACATATTGAGGATTGAAGGCATAGTCCATGCAGTAGCTGAAACTTCACCAATCGCAACATTACTTTCTACATAAGTCAAGGGCATGATAGGACCGCCAAATTCTTGCATACCATTACCCAAATTGATCTTACCAACGAATGCATAGCCATGACCATCGCGGAAGAAGCTGTCAGTTTCTATAACTTCATCGGGATCATATGACCACCAAGGACCATTGGGAAGACCATCTTCGAGGTAGTTGTCGATAGCAGCCATCTTATTACCATAGAGGTCTTCAACAGCACCTTCCTCAAATGAGAGGAGTACATACACTACAGCATCGAAAACAATTGTGCTGGGCAATGATACTACGAGCTCGTTACCATTGGCAACTGCAGTAGCAGTACCTTCGAGGATAACATTGAGGTCGGCGTCATATACATCATAAGTAATAGCACCCATGTTATCGGCGCGGAGGATAGCCTCATTGAATGTAACAGTGGCACGAGTACCGTTGTTAGTAGCTGTGAGGTGAGGATCACCGGCTACATAGGGCGACTCAACGTCAAATGCACCCATTACTTTCTCAAATGTTTTTTGTACACCTACGCTGTCGGCAGCTACAACAAAGATGCTGTAAACTTCACCGGGAACAGCGCCACGCATGTTGAATGTTTGCTCGAAGCCTTCGGGATCTACTTCAGCTGCATTGGCATTTGAATAGCGACCTTGCAAGAGAGCAGTGTAATCAACTTCACCAGTACCTTGTACTACCATGAATGCCAAGTGTGATGCATTCTTAGTAGCGATGGTAAAGGTAATCACATCCGAAGTGATGCTATCAGGAGCAGTAACGGTAAGCTCGGGATTTGAACTACCTATAGCCTCGGGCGATAGGGGTTCTACGTTTTCCCATTGCGTACAACCGGTCATGATAAGACCGATTGTAAGCGAGAGAATATATACTAACTTTTTCATTTCGTTAATTCGTTACTTAGTTAATACATTATTGTTTAGTAAATACAGGTCCTTGGTAAGCATTGTACCACCATTCGTTAGCGGCCAAGTTACCAACGCCATAACCATTTTGGAAAGTAATCACGACACCGTTGCTGAGATCGTAAGTAGCAACAGCAACACCTGACAAAACGGGATTATTTTCGAGACCGGCAATAACCATGTTGTACGATTGACCTTCACCACCATAAACAGTTTGGCCATAAGGCATTTGGATAGTCTCTTGAACGAGGTCTACTGTAGCATGTACGGGAGCGATGTCAGCTGCACTAAGACCACCGATAGTGATAATAGGTTGAATCCAAATCTTACCCTCTGTCTCATCGTCGGCAACGATAGTTACCTCCCAGTTCTCATCGGGATAACCGTCGAAAGCTGAGGGAGTAGTTGCGTCATAAACACCGAGAAGTTGGTTCAAGGGGTTCTCATCGTCGGCAATAGTAATAGTGAACAATTTCTTAGCACCCAAGTTGCAACCTTGTACGTTAGAGAGTACAACGTCGAACTTCTTGTCACCGTCTTGAATGTTGTTATCGATAGTCTCGATATAGATAGTAGCAAAACGATGATCAGCGTCAAATTTAACAATCTTATCGGCACCGGCAGTAAGATCGGTAGTTACTACATTGAGGCGATTACCTTGTGCATCGAGTGTATAAGTCTCAAGAGCTTTGAATACATAGTCAACACCCTCAACGGCACGCTTAGATGCTTCATAGTTTGTATCTACGGCAGCAAAAGCTACTTGTGCTGTAACACCCTTGATAGATGCACACTCGAGAGAGAGAGCATAAGTAGTAACAGCACCATCCTTGGCCTCAGGAATAGACTCAGTAGCCTTTGCACCTGAGAAACCAATAAAGGCTTGCGTTTCGTCATCGAATACGGGCTGGTGGTTCAAATCACAAGAAGTGAAGAGCAAAGCCGACGCAAGCGCAGTGTATATTAAACTTTTAAATTTCATTTTCTCAAAATTTTTAAGTATTTATAATATTACCAACCGGGGTTTTGTACGAGGTTGGGGTTCACGTCAAACTCGCTTTCAGTGAAAGGCATACACCACAACTTGCTGTCAGCGGGAACGTCTTTGTTCATGTCAGACGAAACGTCGGTACGTTTCAAGTCACGTTGGTAGGGAGTACCGATAAGACGTTTGTAGTCGTGGAAGATGTGACCTTCGAAAGCCAACTCTTTGCGACGCTCGTTGAATACTTCGTTCATACTTACAGTTTGGTACTCAGCAGCGTTACGATTTGAAGCGATAACGTTCAAGTCGCTCAATGCACCAGCAACGTCAGAGCCTTGTTTGAGCAAACGAGCCTCGGCGCGGATGAGGTACAACTCAGAAGTACGAATCATAGGAATAGAAGCGAAAGCCATTTGGCGCTCTTTACCTTGGTATTTGTTGGGCCAGTAGTAACCACCGTGCTCGTCAGAAGTGCGGAGCATCTCTTTACGACGGTCGCCGTCAGAGAAGAGAGCGAGCAAGTCCTCAGAAACGCGAACGTCACCATACTCTTCGGGGTGAGTTACGTTACCGATGATAGTGCTACCCTCAGCGGGGCCAAAGTAAGCACCGAAGATAACTTCACCTACACCAGTCCACTCAGTTTCGTTCCAGAAACCATAGTAGTCGTCGCGAGGATCGGCATACTCGTCGGCAGTAGCGATACGATATACACCTGAGTTAAGAACGTTAGTAGCGTGGAGCTCAGCATTCTCATAGTCTTGCATATACAAGTATACGCGAGCGAGGAGAGCTTCGATAGCACCTTCAGATACACAGCACTTAGTGTCATGAACACCGGGACGAGTAAATCCGGGCTCGATGATTTCAAGAGCAGTAGTAAGGTCAGTAACGATGTTGGTGTAGTTATCGGCAACAGCAGCACGAGCGGGCTTGTCAACTACACTCACGTTGGGGTCTTCGTCAACGATGGGCACACCGAGAGCTTCAACAGAACCTTCAGTGGCAGCAGCAGAGACTGCATAGGGTTGAGCGTACCAACGTACGAGGTCGAAGTAGCAATATGCACGAACGAACAAACATTCGGCCATGATATTGTCGAGCATTTGTTGAGTAACACCTTCCTCGCTCAAGTACTTCTCGCTATTGGTTTTGATAGCGTGGATAACGTTGTTACAACGAAGGATGTTAACATAGGCATTGCCATACATTGAGAAACCACCAGAAGCAGTGAAGTTCCATTGATGCCATGACATACCACGGCCAGAGTTCAAAGGCACACCAACTACACAGTTACCTGCCATAGCATCGGGGTACAACTGGAGGTCGAGACCATACCAAGACTCTGATGAGAAAGCAGCATAAGTCACAGCTGCACAGTCATCCAAGCCTTCGAAGTTGGCCATCGCCTTATCGGCATCGAGAGCCGTTTCGGGCGGTGTTGTAAGGTCGCACGAGATAAGACCAAGCGTAGCGACAGCTAATAAAAATATCTTTTTCATCTTTCTTATTCTTTACAAATTATTAGAATGAAATATCAAGACCTACAACAAATGATTTTGTAATAGGATAAATACCCAAAGTTGTACCAGATACACCACGCTCGGGGTCGTAGCAGTTAGTATCGTGGAATGTGAAGAGGTTGTAACCGCTCAAGTAAACGCGAACGTTGCTCATAGCAGCCTTCTTAGTTAACTTTTGGGGAAGAGTGTAACCGAGAGTTACGTCCTTAATACGGAGGTAATCGCCACGCTCGAGATAACGAGTAGAAGTTGTGTAAGATGAGTTAGTACCGTTATTTACATAAGGTTTGGGTGAGCAACCGGTATCACCGATTTCTTTCCAATAATCACCTGCAATCTTCAACTGGTTGTAACCGAAGTTAGCACCGTCGTTCCAAACGATTTGGTTATCGGGGTTCATGATGTAGTTACCGAGCTTGTACTCGAAGTTAACGCTGAGGTCGAAACCGTTCCAGTTCAAAGCAGTGTTGAAACCACCGGCAGCAACGGGCTCGGGTGAACCTTTGTAGATACGACGAGCATCGTTGAATGAGTTAGTGATTTCACCATCCTCATTGTACCAGAGAGCCTCACCGTTTACGGGGTTAACACCTGCATAGTCGCGTACATAGAATTGCATCAATTGCTCGCCCAATACAGCGCGGAGACCGCCACCGAGTGAGAGGTATTCGTTGTCACCAATGTTGAGAACCTTAGAACGGTTCATGGCGAAGTTCAAACCTACTGACCAACGGAAGTCGTTGCGGTTGAAGATGTCAACGTCAAATTGAGCCTCGAAACCTTGGTTCCAGAGTGAACCTACGTTCTTAGTCATTGAACCGAAACCGGTAGTCAAAGGAATACGAGTAGCCATCAACATGTCTTCAGTTGTACGGTGGTAGTACTCCAACGAACCTGAGAAGCGCTCCCAGAAACGGAAGTCGATACCCACGTTGTGAGCCAAGTTAGTCTCCCAAGTCAACTCGGGGTTAGGCAAGTTGGTAGGAGCGAAACCGTTAACATTGTTATAGATACCTGAACCATAGAGAGCATATGCCATGTAAGCACCGATGTTGTTGTTACCGTTCACACCGTAGCTATAACGGAGCTTCAATTGGTTGATCCACTCAGCGTCTTGCATGAAGGCCTCTTTGTCAATGTTCCAAGAAGCACCTACTGACCAGAACACACCCCAACGACGGTTTTCACCGAAGAGTGAGCTACCATCGGCACGTACTGATGCTTGCAAGTAGTATTTTTGACGATAGTTGTAGTCGGCTACACCAAAGAAAGAGAGCATCTTATCTTCGGTAGAACCATAACCGATGCTGTGGTATTTTTGCTCAGCATTGTCGGGCCAAGGCAACAAGGGGTTAGTGTTGGCAGTACCCCAGCTTTCGCTGATAGCCTTAGAGTAAGTGTACTCGTGACCGAGCAATACGCGGAGGAAGTGCTCCTCGTTGAAGTTATCTTCGTACACAGCAGTGTTAGAAGTAGTGATAGTGTTGTAACGGATGTTACCACCAGAGAGGGCATTTGTAATGTCGGGGTCTTGAAGAACATAACCGGGACGATACAAATAGTTACGAGAGAAGAGCAACTCGATAGAGTTGTTTGACTTGAATGTCAATTGCTTGATGGGCTTCCACTCAAGGTACATTACACCGTTGAATTTGTAGTGCTCATCATACTCGTTCTTATCGTGAGCATAAGCCAATGCGTTGTTTGTAGAGAAACCGAGGGGAAGGTCGAAGTTGTAACCTGTACCATCAGCATTGTAGATAGGAGCATTGGGGGGCATAGCCAAACCGGCGAAGAAGGGGTTGATGTATGACCAACCGTCGCCTGAGTTGGTAGACTCACCGGTCATGTGGATGTAAGCACCATTGATACGAGCACCAAACTTCAAGTACTTGTTCAACTCGCTATCAACGTTTACACGCATACGGATGTTTTGGAAGTCCGAACCGTAAGTGATACCGTCGCTCTTGTTGTAAGAGATTGAAGCATAGTAGTTAGTCTTAGCTGTACCACCTTGAGCGTTGATTTCATACTCTTGCATTGAACCATTGCGAGTAAGAGCCTCCATCCAGTTGTACATGGGTTGAGTCTTAGCAGCAAGGGGCATGTAGTATTGGCTATATGGATCATCGGGGTTGAAACCGCTGTTGATAGCAGTTTGACGATAGTAATCAACCCACTCGTGACCGTTCATCACACCGTAGTTGTTGTCGTTGGCAATAGTAGTCATACCACCGCGAACACGAGCAGTGATGCGAGCCTTACCTTCGCTGTTCTTACCGCTCTTAGTAGTGATAAGGATCACACCATTGGCAGCGCGAGAACCGTAGATAGAAGCAGCAGCAGCATCCTTCAACACTGTGATAGAAGCGATATCGCTTGCGTTGATCATAGAAATAGCACTTGTACTCTCGGCAGCACCACCGGTAGCGATATCACCACTCATGATAGGTATACCATCGACTACATAGAGAGGAGCAGAACCGGCACCGAGTGATGAAGTACCACGCACACGGATTGTAGAAGCAGCACCGGGTTGACCGCTTGAGCTAGTAATTTGCACACCGGCCATTTTACCTTGCAACATCTTATCAACAGATGTAGCGGGGATAGAAGCCAAGTCGTCACCGCTTACTTGAACAACGGCACCGGTTTTAGCTTCGCGGCTTTGCACACCGTAACCTACAACGATAACCTCATCGAGGGTAGTTGTAGAAGATAGAGTCACTACCATACCGTCACGGGCAAACACTTCAGCTTTCTCCATACCAATGTAAGAGATAACAAGTGTTTTAGAGCCGTCAGGCAACTTGATAGAGAAGCGTCCATCGGCATCAGTGATTGCCGATGAGTTTGTACCCTTCACGAGAACTGATGCACCAAAAATTGGCAGATCGTCGTCGCCAGAAATAACAGTACCGGTTATGGTCTTTTGAGCCATAGCCGACGTTACTCCTACTAACAGGGCACACAAGAACATTGTTAGTTTTCTCATACGTCTGAATTTAATTAAACATTAATATACATTAAAAAATAAAGTAATTCTCTCTTCTTTTCCTCTCACTTTTGAGCGGAGCTGTGCAAGATATCATCTCTCGCGTTCGATATAGCCTTACAACCATATCTATACATCTCATTTATTGCACAATAGAGCGAAAACGTTTGCAAAAGATTGACAAAATTCAATCGTTGCCGATTACGCACTTTTAGCTACAATAAGACAATTACAAAGATAGCAAGAAAGAAGCAAAAAAAAGAATAAGGCTGACAAATAGGTTTATTTTTGTTTCCACAAGCAAACAAAACCAAGCCAAAAAGAAAAAAGAAACACAAACAGGCTCCGATAAAGAAACACAAACAATTGTATATCAACGGCATAATTTGGCAACAAAAAGCATTCGCAGAACTACAAAGGCAAGATTTGGGATTGAGTTAATAAAAGTTAACGCCAGTATTTTTATCGATATGAGGGGCATTAAAATTCTTAAATAGACCATCATTTTAACATAAAAAAAATACCATTTTAACATATACAATTCAAGAGGTCAAAAAAGTAAATCACAAACGATATATTTGCAAAGAATTTGGTATCGCTATGCACCATTGTCACCCAATTATGTGACATTGCAACACATATCACAAGACATAAAACAACAATATGATACAATTAACATTGGATAAAAGCAAAATGCAACCACTAAAAGCGTAGCGACACAATATAAAACGCCAACAATACCAAAGAGTACATAAAATAGAGCAAAAAGAGATAAAAAGCGACATTCTTCCTTCCACTTACCGCTATCT
>JAGBHF010000005.1 GCA_017935645.1 Bacteroidaceae bacterium
CCTTCGAAATCTTATCGGCCTTGGTAAAAATAATTGCAAAGGGAACACCATTCTCGCCCAAGAAGTCAATAAACTCCAAGTCAATCTTTTGAGGCTCATGACGACAATCGAGAAGAACAAAAAGGCAAGTCATCGCCTCGCGATTGAGCACATAGGCATTGATAATGCGACGGATAGACTCACGCCCCTCATTACCACGACGCGCATAACCATATCCGGGCAAATCGACAATATACCATTCATCATTGATGATAAAATGGTTGATAAGCGTCGTCTTACCGGGCGTTGATGAGGTCTTGGCCATACCGTTGCGATTGGACAACATATTGATAAGCGACGACTTACCCACATTCGAACGCCCAATAAAGGCATACTCGGGCAACCCCGTATCGGGGCATTTGCGTACATCGCTGTTACTTATTACAAATTGTGCTTTCTTTACTTCCATAGTTCAATCATGATTGCAAGTGCAAAGGTAAGAATTTTTTATCCGAAACAAAAAAGTATATCACAATGCAAAGATACAAAACAAAACGCCGAGCATAATGCGATAAAATTTTTTGTATAACATTGCATTATAAATACCTAATCGCTATATTTGCGGAAACTTGCAAATACAATATCTAACACATCAAACACAATACCTATGAAACGCACACGTATGTTATCGTGGTTGCTCATTGCAATCATTTCGTTGAGTGGAGTATCAGTACATGCTGCACCCAAGAAAAAAGAGAAAAAGAAAAAAGAGAAAACCGAACAGGTGGCAACACCTCCCGAAACACCCTACAGCAAGATTATCAAAGATTGTCAGAAACAAGAGGGATTGTTTACCACATACCTCAACGACAAGAATGAACTATTCTTTGAGATACCCGACTCATTGCTTGGGCGCGACTATCTGATATCGAACCGCATGGCTGCCACAAGCGACCCCACAAAAGTTGTAGCCGGACAAATGATAGGTCGCCCTACGATGATTCGATTCAGCCGCAACGAACAGATGGTATTCATACACCGTGCTCAGGTGCGCGATGTTGTTGCCAAAGGGGATGAGATTACCCCTTCATTCAACAAGAACTTTGCCGACCCCATCGTTGCTTCTTTCAAGATAGAGGCCAAGACCGATGAGAAGAAAGGTGTCGTGATAAACGTCACCAAGTTCTTTAACGAAAACAACGACATTATCAACCCCCAAGGCGAGACAGCCAAGAAAGACCGCCTCAAGGGTGGTAAAGGACACTTGGAGAGTGTAAAGAATTTCCCTAACAATATCGAGATACGTTCGGTCATCAGTTACACCGAAGGCAATCACCTCACGCTCACCATGCACCGCTCATTGGTATTGCTACCCGAAGAACCTATGATGCCCCGCCTGCGCGACAAGCGTGTAGGATATTTCTCTACTACAAAAAATATCTTTTCGAGCAGTATCGACAAGGTCGATAGCGAGACATATATACACCGCTGGCGCTTAGAGCCTCGTGAAGAGGACCGCGAGGCGTACATGCGTGGCGAATTGGTTGTTCCTGCCAAGCCTATTGTATTCTATGTCGATACCGCATTCCCGGTTAAGTGGCGTGCCACTGTACGACAAGGTATTGAGGACTGGAAAACAGCCTTTGAGAAAGCCGGTTTTAAAGATGCCATTATCGCTCGCGACTATCCTTCACCCGAGGAGGATCCCGACTTCAACCCCGACGACATGCGCTACAGCTGTGTCAAGTACGCCACAACCTCTATTGCCAATGCACGCGGTCCCAGCTATGTCGACCCTCGCAGTGGTGAGATACTTACCGCCGACGTATTGTGGTTTCACAACATCTTGTCGCTCGTGCACAATTGGCGCTTTACCCAGACAGCAGCCGTTGATGAGCGTGTACGCAAAAACACCTTCGACAACGACGTTATGTGCGAGTCTCTTCGTTATGTTGCCTCTCACGAGATTGGACACACCATAGGTCTTATGCACAACATGGGTGCAAGCTACTCCTTCCCCATCGACTCACTCCGCAGCCCTTCATTTACCCAGAAATATGGAACTACGCCCAGTATCATGGACTATGCACGCAACAACTTTGTTGCTCAACCGGGCGACTTGGAGCGTGGTGTACGTCTGACTCCTCCGGTATTGGGTGTTCACGATATTTTTGCCGTAGAATGGGGATACCGCTACTACCCCGATGCTCAAACGCCCCAAGACGAGCGTCCATACCTGACAGCACTTATCAACTCAAAGGATGGCGACCCCATGTTTGAATTTGGTGCTCAACAATTCCCCACTACCATCGACCCCACCGACCAAACCGAAGACCTTGGTAACGACCACTTACGTGCCGGCGACTATGCCATCAGCAACCTACGCATCATTACAGCCAACATGCTCGACTGGCTCAAAGAGGAGGGCGAGGACTATAGCGACATGCGAACAACCTACAATGCAATCTTGTCGCAATATCGCCGACACATAGGTCACGTAGTGCCCTATATCGGTGGTATTGAGTACAAAGAGGTGCGACAAGGCGACAACCTCATGCCCTACCGTTACATTGACAAGAAACAACAAAAAGCAGCATTAGACTGGCTCATGACTCAAGCTCGCAGCTATCGCGAATGGCTTACTCCCGACTCACTGTTGTTGCAAATGGGCGTTTCTATCAATGTAGCCAAGCAATTGCACACCTCTATGTTTGGTCGTTTGCTCAGCAACGATGTACTCTACCGCATCTATGAAGGTGGTGAGCTATCACCCTCGACGCACTATACTGTTAACCAATACCTCAATGACTTGGTAAATGCCGTATTCCGCGATACCCGCTTGGGCAAATCTCTCAATCGTGTAGAACAAGATATGCAACGAGCCGTTGTTCAAGAGTTGATATATCGCTACACACCTGCGATGGGACAAGAGCGGAAGAGTGCATTGGCCGAGGAATACGACCGGTTGTTTGAACAAGCACCCTCGATGCCTTGCAGCCACTACGCATGCCAACATGACGAGGTTGAGAACGCCGACAGCTTCTCACGCATGACTTATACAACCACCGCATTCAACAAGTTTGAGGCTGCACCCTACATGCTGGGCGCTCTCAAGAAGATACAAACTCTCTACCAACAAGCTCGCGCCAACACTTCCGATAGCGAAACCCGCAATTTCTACGACTATCAATTGTTGCTTATCAAGCAGGCTTTAGAGGTAAAATAATAAGCTGACGACTATATCACAAAAACAACCCGCCCCAAGGTCGACATGACCGAGTGGGCGGGTTGTTATTTCTATTTATCAATAATAGTATCGAGGTCGATTATTGATTTTTCTCACGTTCAATTTCTTCAGCGGCTTCTTCGGCAGCCTCTTCGGCCAATTCGTGTTCAAGTTGCTCGGTTTGCTCTTTCCACTTTTCACGAGCATACTCCTGCAAGTCTGCCACTGTATCTTTCTCATCGACAATCTCTTGACCGATAATTGTTTCAATAATATCTTCCATAGAAACAACACCGAGAAATAGACCATACTCGTTGCGTACTTGAGCAATGTGTTCCTTGCCTTTGAGCATCTCTTCCCACACATCGCCAACAGGAGTCTCCTCGTCATACGAAAGGATAGGACGACGTATATCGCGCAATTCGATATCGAACTTATCTTCAGCCAAATTTTCGAGTACGGTTTGCTTGAGAATATAACCTGTCATAAAGTCGGGAGTTTCGCCATAGATGGGTATACGTGAATAGGTACGATTCTCCTCATTGGCGTAGAACTCACGCAGGGTAGTGTTCTCTTGTGCTCCAACAACCACTGTGCGAGGTGTCATAATCTCACCCACGGTAATATTGTCGAGCTTAAAGAGGTTTTGTATGATAGCCTTCTCTTGCGACTCAAACACACCCTCCTCGGTACCTACCGACACCATAGCTGTGACTTCCTCACGGCTCACCGACAAGGGTTGTTTCTCAGATGCAACCAATTTTGTAATAAACTCCGACAACCACACAAGGGGATACATGAGTATAATCATTACTCGAATAACAGGTGCCGCAGTCACGGCCAACGAACGCCAATAGTAAGAGCCAATGGTCTTGGGAATAATCTCTGACAACACCAAAATAAGGATGGTGAGTATAGCCGAAATAACACCGACAGGAACATTTTCGAATACCTTAGCAGCCTCGGCACCTACACCGGCAGCACCCACAGTGTGAGCGATTGTATTGAATGATAGTATTGCCGACAATGCGCGGTCAGGGTCTTTTTTGTAATTCATCAATAACGATGCATTGGGAGCACCCTCTTGTTCCTTCATCGCTATAAATGATATAGGAGTTGAGAGCAACACAGCTTCAAGTACCGAACACATAAACGACACGACAAGTGCCAAAAGCAAATAAAAAATAAGAAGTCCCATAATAGGTTGTATCTTGTATAAAATTTATTTAAGTGTGATTATAATATTAAGAATAAAAATAAAATAAGAATAACACAACCGCACCTACATGCGATTGGCTATACGACTATAATCGGAATACAAAAAAGCGGGGTTGTAATTCGACAAGAGCCACTTCTCGCAAAGCGACATCGGGATATGCAGAAAAACACAAGCACATACGGCATAAATCCGTATCCGCGTCTACATCTTCGTTAATACTATGTTCGTTTGTTTCCATATTGTTGGCGCAAAGATATATAATTTACCTTATGCCTACAAATATTATTGCAAAATTTATAAAATTCTAATCTTAAGATTGTTTAAAAAAAACATCAAGAGGTCACATCGCACGATGCAACCTCTCGATTCTTAATTTATTCTGATGGAATATTATCTTTTGACAAACTTGCCACGACTCACCGTGCCATCCATCAAGCTGATACTATAGAAGTATATACCGGGCGACAATGTTTGCACATCGAGCACCGACTCGCTTGACTGCATCACAATTTGACCCTCAATGTTATAGACTTGCACAGCCTCTACATTCAGTGCGTCAGAGAGGTACAAGTAGTCGACACAAGGATTGGGGTACACCACACAGGCATCGTTGGGCGACTCAATGCCCTCTATACCTGTACCTATGGCGGTATCCTCGGTCGATACGGTTATTCCTTTGCCCGAGGTTCCTTGTAAGACATAGAAAGTCGTCTCGGTAATATCCTCTATATTTACCGTTTGGTTTTCACCGGTACCATCATTTATTACAACATTGATTGATGAATAGTATGGGAAAAAAGGACAGAAATAGTACTCTTTATTATTCTCGACCGTCATTGTCGAAATAATTTCGGCACCGGGCCATGCACCCAAAAGTTCATTACCTTCGGCATCCCATACATAGTAGTACACCTTATCCCATGCAGCAGCCGAACTCACATCGAGGCATACATAGATAGCTCCCGTTCCGCGAAGGTAGCTAAAGTCTTCCTTAATGCTGAAATAGGTATCTCGGTCGATATTCTCAATATCGGCTGTTTGCCCCGTTCCATTATTGAAAATAACATTGGCCGATTGTACATCACGGTCAAAGGTGCTTACATAATAGGTTCGGCTATATAAAAACACCGTATCGGTCATTGCAACTCCGGGCCATGCACCCAAGAGTTCATTATCGTCGTTATCCCATGCGTAGCAATAGATATTATCCCAATTGCTGGTAACGGCATTGTCCTCGAAATATACCGATATTCCACCGTTACCGGGCACGTTCAACTCCTCGACTTCATATTTTTCGCCATCCGACTCAGTGATAGCATAATAAGTAGTTCTCTCAACACCCTTGATATCTATTGTTTGGCTATTACCATCGGTAAATATCACATTAGCCATCGTTACGGTATTGGGGAAGGTATAGGTATAATATTCTCTACCGGCGATGGTTGTGGTTGCATTAATCTCGGCGCCCGACCAGCTACCAAGCAGCTTATTGTCATTCTTATCCCAAGCATAGAACTTCACAACATCCCACGAAGCCGGCACAGAGTTTTTAGCCAACGAGATTGTGATAGGCTCACCGGTCTCATCGCCCGACGCATTGAGGGTTTGTACAGTATATTTACCCGAAGAGTTGGTCGACTGTATTCGATAATAAGTATTGCCTTGCACACCTGCGATGTCGACAGTCTGAGAACCGTTGCCATTGCTAAACAAAAGATTGGCTTTAGCAGTGGCAGCATCGAATGAGAACTTATAGTACACATCGCCACCCACAACTACCTCTTTATGAACATTCTCACCGGGGAAGGTGCGAGTGAGGCGTTTTGTCTCGTCCGACCAGGCGTAGCAATATACATCTTGCCATGAGGCCGGCAAACTGTTCTTTTCGAGATACACCGAAAATCCGTTACGGTCATTCGAAGGGATTATCTTGTCATCCAAGTTCTTGATATGCACCTTACTCCACACACAATATCCTTCGCCACTTGCTACAATGTCGTTTGAATTAAATCCCTCGGGAGTATAATCGCCATAGCCTACCTTGATAAACAAGTCGCCATGCTTACCATACACCTTGGCTACATACTTATCTTCTTGAGCTTCCCACACTTCAATATTGCTTTGGTTGTGAATACCAACCGACTTGCGCACATTGATAAGTTGCTTGATTTCATTCTTATACTGTTTCCAATGAGGCAAGAAAACGCATGGAGTACCGGGATGACAGAGGATAAAGGCATTGGCTGCTACAACGTATGCTTCATTACTAAACTTACTGCCATCGCGATAGGTATCGTGGTTGTCGACAAATGTAACCGAGAAACGGCGAAATCCGGGTTCTTTAATTAATCCGTTGGGCTGATTGGCACCATTGTAGTTTGTTGCAAGTTTCGAGAAATCGCTGGGATAAGCAAACGCCTCGTTCATTCGGAATTTCATAGGAAAATCGAATGCGCCCGACTGTATCTCATTGTCGCGTATCGTACCATCTATCCAGCCTGTAACCATGCCATAATCGCCATCGAAATACTCGCCTACCGAATAGGTGGGTTTTACTGCAGCATTGTACAATCCCACATAATAGGCTGCAAAGCCTTTCACCATATCATAGCGGAAGCCGGCATAACCCAACTCGTTCAGCAAATAATCAAGATAGGCCTTAATAGCTTCTTGCACATAGGAATTGGTATGATCAAGGTCGCGACATCCGTCAAAGTTATCACCCTCATCATTGGCACCGGTAGGCTTAGGTTGGCCATCGGCATATGCCATCTCGTCGTTGCCACAGATAGCATCCAAACCCAATTGCCACTTTCTGCCATAATGGTCGGTCTCGGCAGGGAAATCGCACCAATCATTCACTCCATCGCGGTGATTGATAACCACATCGGCGATAAATCCTGTTCCTTTTTTCTTGAAGGCTTTTATCATCTTGCGAAGTTCGGCCGATGTACCAAAGGAACTCTCATGTTGAAACCAATACTTCGGATTATAGCCCATCGAGTTATAACCACTCGATGCACTATTGGGAATCCATATCAGGTCGTAATAGGCTGACAATTCATCCACTTGCGAAGTCAGATTAGTCCATTTCGTATCATCAAACGAGTCCCAATAGAACCCTTGAAGCATCACACCACCATACTCCGACTCCCAAGCCGTAGCCGACGCATTACACACGCCTAACAGTACAAGAATCAGGGCTACAAGCATGTTCTTTACATTTTTCATAACTTATCGTTGCACGTTTTTTTTAACATACACAGAGCAGACCTCACGATCTGCTCTGCTATTGTGGGTTAGATATATTATAATTCAATAATCAAGTTGGCACGAGCCGGCAAGGCGAGTGTTTCGCCCCAAGTAAGCGTTTGACCCGATATTACATCGTGTCCCGATGTTGCACCATCCAACACTTCGACATAGGGTCGCATATTGAGGTCTACCGCTTTGTCGGTTCCGTTGAGTACTACCAACACTCGCTTGCCCTCGTAACTACGAGCATACACATACACACCTTGTTGAGGGATAAAATGCTTCATATCGCCTTTGGCAATGACATCATTACCCTTGCGCCAATGCAGGATGTTGCTGATAAAGTTGAATGCTTCGCTCTCGATGGCATTGCGTTCGGCAGCATTGAAGAGGTTGCGTGCATCGCCCTCCCAACCTCCGAGGAAGTCTTTGCGTACAAGACCGTCAAACTTGGCCTTTGTACCGTTCATCATCACCTCGGTACCATAGTAGAGTTGCGGTATGCGACGAGTAGTGAGCAAGAGTGTCATAGCTTGCTTAAGAGCTGTTATATCGGCACCTTCGCGCAAGAAGCGGTCGGTGTCATGATTTTCGACAAACGCCATTACCATCGAGGCATCGGGATAGAGGTAGTCGTATACAAAGTGGTTGTAGAGTTTATTCAATCCCATCATGTAGCCGTCGGTATTCTCGGCAAATGCGGTATTAACCACTTGCCACAAGTGGAAGTCCATAACACTCTTGAGGTTGCTGTTGCGAGGAGCCGAGAGTTTCGAGTCTTTCTGCCACCAAGCTGTAAAGGCAGGATTTTCGCACCAAGTTTCGCCCACTACAGTAAAGTTGGGATACTCCTCATTCAACTCTTTCATCCATTGCGACATAGCATCGTAGTAGGCATAGGGATGTGTATCCATGCGTATACCATCGATACCTACAGTTTCAATCCACCAGAAACTATTTTGTATCAAATAACGAGCCACGTGGGGGTTGCGTTGATTGAGGTCGGGCATTGTAATTACAAACCAACCATCGTTCATCTGGTCGAAGTCATATTGCGAAGCATAGGGATCGACGTGAGGTGTCAACTTGTACGATGTTTGCACAAAGTTGTTCTTATAATCGGGATAGTTAAACCAATCCTTCGAGGGCATATCTTTGAGCCATACATGCTCGCTACCGCAGTGATTGAATATCATATCCATCACCACCTTCAACTCCTTCTCATGAGCCTTTGTTACCAACTCGCGATAGTCGTCGTTAGTACCGAAACGGGGGTCGACCTTATAGTAATCGGTAGTGGCATAGCCGTGATAACAGCTATGACGGAATTCGCCCCACATATCATCTCCCATATTGTTTTCGAGTACGGGAGTAAACCACAAGGCTGTAACACCCAACTCATTGAAGTAGTCGAGATGATCGGTAATACCTTTTATATCGCCACCGTGACGGGCATTGGGTTGCTTGCGGTCAACAACATAGGCACTCATACCCTCAACATTATCGTTCGAGGGGTCGCCATTGGCAAAGCGGTCGGGCATGAGCATATAGAGTACATCACCGGCATCAAATCCGATGCGTTCCTCGGGAGCCACTTCACGTGCACGCAACTCGTAGGGCACTGCTTGCTTGCAATTGTCAAAGACGAGATACAAATTCATATCGCCGGGCTGTGCCTTGGCAACATTAAGATAAACAAGCAAATAATTCTTGCTATCGAGGCTCACCACACTATCTACTTGTACATTGGCGCAATCGGTCACAACATTGGTTGCATTACCTACACCCTCACCGTACAACATTACTTGCAATGAGGGGTTCTTCATGCCGACAAACCAGCAAGGAGGATCAACCTTATCGATACTTACCACAGCACTATCGGGCAAGTTCAGTTCGGGTGCCGATTGTTTACTGCCACAGCCCACCATCATAACACCGGCAAGGGCAACGGTGGCGATTGAAAATATCTTTTTCATATCTTTCGTCATTTCTTTTTTGTTACTCTTCGTCTTGTTTTTTCTCTTTAACGATAAATACCGACAATGCACCCAAAATCAAGAATACACCTGCCAATACAAGCATCAAGTTTTGCGATGCAATACCACTCTCGGTGAGAGGGAGGCAACCCAATACAAGACCACCGGTAACTGCAGCTACGATTTGGGGCAAACAGATTGTACCGTTAAACAAGCCCAAGTATGTACCCATGTGCTTACCCGAGAGTGAGTTGGTAAGGATAGTGAAAGGCATGGCCAACATGGCAGCCCAAGCACAACCAATAAGTGCATAAGAGATAAACAACATATATTGGTCGGTGATGAAATAGGTCGAAATAAAACCGGCAGCACCTAACAAGAGGCTCAACGAATAGGCCACCTTACGGTTGCTGAACATAGGCAATACAACAGCCCACAATACCGATCCAACAGCTTGCACAGCAAACAATACACCTACCCAGTCGCCTGCTGCCTGATACTCCTTCGAGGCTGTATCAAGTGCACCATTCACGATAGGAGCATTGAACGCGCCCTCGGCAATAGCACCGTTGGTATAAGTCCACATATACATGAACGCTGCCCAGCAGAAGAATTGCACCAAACCTACAGTCCAGAATGTTTTGGGTGCTTTCACGAGCAGTTTCAACATACTCACTTTCTCTTCATTATCCTCCTCTTTAATACCATGATATTCGGCATACTCTTTGGGAGGCATCTCCTTCACGGTCGATGTGGTGTATATAACACACAATATAAGAATAATAGCACCTACATAGAACGACCACTTCACCGAGTCGGGTATCTCACCGGCAGCGGCAACACTTGCCACGCCCAAGGCAGTGAATATGTAAGGGAAAAGATAACCCACCAAGCTACCTGCATTACACAAGAAACTTTGTATCGAGTAAGCAAGACCCTTTTGTTTCTCATTCACCATGTCACCCACCATCATTTTAAAGGGTTGCATAGCCATATTGATAGAGGTATCGAGGAACATCAATGATACCAAACCAAATATCATGGCAGCACCCACCGACAAGCCAAAGCTACCGGCATTGGGCAACATACACATTACCAATACGGCCACAAGAGCACCTATAAATAAATAAGGTATACGACGACCGAAGCGAGTCCATGTATTATCGCTCCACTTACCCACCAAGGGTTGCACAATGATACCCATCAACGGAGGAAGAATCCAAAAGAAACTCAAATCGTGAGGGTCGGCTCCCAAAGTAGCAAATATACGGCTCACGTTGGCACTCTGCAAGGCATACGCTATCTGTACACCAAAAAATCCAAAACTCAAGTTAAAGAGTTTTACAAAAGACAAGTCTGGCTTGATTTTCATAAGATTATCTTTTTTAAATATTTCTATTTTTATTTCTTCTCACGAGTACTTCCTCGCAACAAGAGCGAGGTTTTCACAATCTTGTTTTTGTACACAAGTTTCTCCTCACCACCGCCTATCTTGGCCATGAGCAACTCCATAGCACCTTGTCCCACAGCCTCACCATGTTGGTCGACCATCGACAAGCGAGGCTCGGTCGAACGCGCGGTCTCATTATCCGAGAAACCACATATCGACACATCCTCCGGCACGCGCAGGCCTGCATCCTTACAAGCATACAATATTCCGGCAGCCGTATCGGCATTCACTGCAAAAAATGCATCGGGGTGATTTTTGCCGGTGCGCAACATTGTCAACGTCAACTCACGAGCAGCCTCACGAGTATCACACTCTATTATCAAGTTGTTATCAACCTCCAAGCGATGCTTACGCAAGGCGTCGACATAACCATTGCGACGATTTTTCGATATCTCGAGATGCAAAGGCGAGGTATAGAATGCAATTTTACGGCAACCCGTTTCTATCATGTGCTCGACAGCAGCAAATGCACCGGTATAGTCATCAACCACCACACGCGACGTGTTCAATTCGGTACAAATGCGGTCATAAAAAACCAACGGAACCTCCTCTTCCACCAGACGACGGAAGTGGGTATAGTCCATCGTACCCTTAGCCAACGAAACGATGACACCGCACACCTTAGCCTTACGAAATGATTCGATAATAGCCACTTCGCGCTCATACTCTTCATTACTTTGCGCCACCATGATATTGTAGCCTGCAGCAACAGCCGCTTGCTCAATACCCGAGAGCACACTGGCAAAGAAGTAGTGTTTTATTTGAGGCAATATCACACCTATCGTATTGGAACGATTATTGCGCAGGCTCAAAGCAAACTCATTGGGGCGATAGTTATGCTCAAGGGCATAGCGCTGTATGGCCTCACGCACTGCCGGACTGATATTTGAGCTATTATTCAAGGCTCTCGACACAGTCGACGGAGCACATCCCATTGCCTTAGCTATATCCTTTATAGTAATATGTGATGACATAGTATTGCGATTTTAGGTTTTCAAAGTTGCAACTATTTGAGCAATTAAGACTTCGCTACAAAAATAATAAAGGAATTTTTTCTACGCAAACGTTTGCAACGTTAAAATATTTTTTTTCATATAAAATAAAATAGGACAAACAACAATAAAATTTATATTTGCAATCGGAATAGTGTGGATAATTGTATCCATACACATATTTTGTTTTGCGAAATACAAACACAAAAAACCCAAATATTAACAACAACTTTTTTAATCTAATCTACATGAATTACGTTAGTAAAAAAGTCCCCAGAGTGCTTGTAGCAGCCATGCTGCTTTGCTTCTCTATTGCAGCATTTGCACAGCAAATCGTTGTATCGGGACACGTAAAGGATTCGTATGGCGAGCCCATTATTGGTGCTAATGCTATGCTAGTAGGTACATCTGTGGGAACTACCACCGACATCGATGGTAACTTCTCATTGAAAGCCGAACAAGGTGCTACCATTAAGGTTAGCTACATTGGTTACAAACCCCAAGAGGTGAAAGCAGCTCCTTCGCTTGTTGTAACACTCGAAGAGGATGCTCACGTACTCGAAGAGGCTGTGGTTATCGGTTATGGTGTTGTAAAAAAAGCTGATGCTACCGGTTCGGTTACAGCCATTGAGCCCGATGCCATGAACAAAGGTCTTGTTACCAATGCTCAAGACATGATTGCCGGTAAAATCGCCGGTGTAAACGTTGTTTCTGACGGTGGTACTCCCGGTGGTGGTGCTTCTATCACTATCCGTGGTGGTTCTTCTCTCACAGCAAGCAATGCTCCTCTTATCGTTGTTGATGGTCTTACACTCGACAACAGTGGTATCCAAGGTGTTGCCAACCCCTTGAGTACTATCAACCCCAATGACATTGCAACATTCACTGTCCTCAAAGATGCTTCTGCAACAGCTATCTATGGTTCACGTGCTGCCAATGGTGTAATCATCATCACTACCAAGAAAGGTAACAAGGGTTCAAGACCTCACGTATCTTACAATGGTAACGTATCGCTCAGCACACCCACTCGCTTGCGCGAAGTAATGACCGGTGACGAATTCCGTGCTCTTGCTAACGACATCTATGGCAAACGTGAGAATGCTGCTGAAATCCTCGGCATGCTCGGTGATGCCAACACCGACTGGCAAAGCCACGTATATCAAAACGCTATCAGCCACGACCACAACGTAACTCTTACCGGTGGTTTCAGCTGGATGCCTTACCGCGTATCGGTTGGTTACACTAACCAAGACGGTATCGTGAAGACTTCAAACTTTGAGCGTGTTACAGGTTCAGTAAACTTGTCACCCACATTCTTCAATGATTATTTGAAATTCAACATCAACGCTAAGGGTATGTACGTTGAAAACCGCTATGCCGATGGTGGTGCTATCGGTGCTGCAGCAGCTTACGACCCCACTCAACCCGTATATGGCGATCCCAACCAATTTGGTGGTTACTGGCAATGGACTACCGGCACAGGTGGTTACAACAGCCAAGCACCCCTCAACCCCCTTGCTATCCTTGAGCAAAAGAACGATCGCGCTTACTCATGGGACTTCATCGGTAACATCGAGGCCGACTATCGTCTCCACTTCTTCCCCGATATGCGCGTTCACGCCAATATCGGTATCGACATGGCCGATGGTAATCAATACACCAACTTGCCCCGCGAGGCTGCCGGTACATTCGGCTTGGGTAGCGTAAGCTCAACTCACAAGTACAAAACTAACAAGATGTTGAATGCTTACTTGCAATACACCAAAGAGTTTGGTGCCAACAACATCGACGTTATGGCCGGTTATGAGTGGCAACACTTCTACAACGAAGGTGAAAGCGCTTGGGATAACCTTGACAACACCAACGCCGGTACTGACAAATGGAAAATGGAGAACTACTTGGTATCGTTCTTCGGTCGTTTGAACTACCAACTCTTCAACCGTTACCTCTTGACAGCTACAGTACGTTACGACGGTACAAGCCGCTTCTCGGCCGACAACCGTTGGGGTCTCTTCCCCTCAGTAGCTCTCGCATGGAAAATCAAAGAAGAGTCGTTCTTGGAAGACGTTAGCTGGTTGAGCGACCTCAAGCTCCGCTTGGGTTGGGGTATCACCGGTCAACAAGAGATTGGTGGTTACTATGACTACATCCCCGTTTACTCACAAAGCAAAGACCACGCTTTCTATCCTATCGGTACTGATGCAAACGGCAACTTCATCTACTTGCCCTATGCACGTCCCGATGCTTACAACCCCGACTTGAAGTGGGAGGAGACTACTACTTACAACGCCGGTCTTGACTTCGGTTTCTTGAACGGTCGTATCCGTGGTGCTGTTGACTACTACTTGCGCGACACTAAAGACCTCTTGAACATGACAAGCGTATCAGCCGGTACTAACTTCGGTCCTGCTGTAACAAGCAACGTAGGTTCATTGCGCAACCAAGGTGTTGAATTCTCTATCGAGGCTACAGCTATCCAAACTAAAGACTGGACTTGGGAACTCGGCTACAACGTAGCTTACAACCAAAACGAGATTACCAAACTTACCAACGGTGTAGGTGACGACTACTATGTACCCGCAGGTAACGCTTCGGCCGGTACAGGTTCACCTATCAAGGTTCACAAGGTAGGTTACCCCGCAGGTTCATTCTATGTATATGAGCAAGTATACGACACTAACGGTAAGCCCATCCAAGGTTGCTTCGTAGACCGCAACGCCGATGGTCAAATCACTGCTGCCGATAAATATGTATATGAGAATCCCGCTGCCGACTTCAACATGGGCTTCACTTCGAAGTTGATGTGGAAGAACTGGGACTTCAGCTTCTCATTGCGTGCATCAATCGGTAACTACGTTTACAATGACAACGACGGTTGCAACGCCAACCTTGACATCTACTCAACTCTTGGTTTCTTCTCAAACCGTCCCATGTCAGCTCTCGATACTCAATTCTTCGGTACAGGCGAGTACTACGCAAGTGACTACTACGTACAAAACGCATCATTCCTCCGCTGCGACAACATCACTCTCGGTTACTCATTCAAGAGCAAGGTTGTTAACGGTCGTGTATATGCAACTGTACAAAATCCCTTCGTGATTACCGGCTACAATGGTATCGACCCCGAGGTTAACGGTGGTATAGACAACAACATCTATCCTCGTCCTCTCGTATCATTGATCGGTTTGACTCTCGATTTCTAATCATAAACTACGCAAAACAATAAGTCATGAAACTTAACATTAAAAATATATTGATAGGTGGTGCGATGGCGTTGACCCTCGGCCTTACCTCTTGCGTGGACGACTTGAATGTGGAGCCTATCAACCCCCAAGTGTCACAAGAATTTGACCAACAAGCCGTTTTCACCAAAATTTATGCCTCTTTGGGTATGACCGGTATGACCGGTACTGCCGGTGGTGGTGACCTCGATGCCATGGGTATCGACGAAGGTCAATCGGGTTTCTACCGTACATTGTGGTATCTCAACAACCTTGCAGGTGACGAGGCTCTCTGTGTATGGGGTGATAATGGTGTTCCCGAAGCCAACTATACAGGTTGGACTGACACCGACGTATTTGTACAAGGTCTTTACTATCGTCTCTATTTCGGTGTTACACTCTGTAACCACTTCTTGGATATGACAGCCGACAAGGACGATGCTGAGACTAAATTGCAACGTGCCGAGGCTCGTTTCATCCGCGCACTCAACTACTACTACCTCATGGATATGTATGCCAACGTACCCTTGGTAACTAAAGTTGAAAGCGAGTCACCCAAACAAGCTCAACGTGCCGACATCTTTGCTTTCCTTGAGCAAGAGTTGCTCGAGATGCAAAACGACATGAGCCAACCCGGTGCAGGTATGTACTACCGCGTTGACCGCGCTGCTGCTTGGTTGCTCCTCTCTCGTCTCTACTTGAACGCTGAGGTTTACACCGGTACTGCTCGCTGGGCCGACGCTGCTACTTACGCCGAGAAGGTTATCAACTCTTCTTACGCTTTGGCCGACAACTACGCTGCACTCTTCATGGGTGACAACGATACCAACGCCGAAGCTATGCAAGAGATTATCCTCCCCATCGCTCAACATGGTGATTTCACTAAGACCTATTCAGGTTCTTACTTCCTTGTAGCAGCAACTCACACTGCAGGTATGCCCGAGTGGGGTTCAATCGATGGTTGGGGTGGTATTTGCGCTCGCAAATCACTCATCCAAAAATTTGCAACAGGCAACGACGATCGCGCATTGTTCTATGCAACATCTGACGATCCTACTATCACCGACCCCCATGCCTTCACAAGCGGTTGGGGTGTAACAAAATGGAACAACCTCGACTCACAAACTGGTGGCCCCGTAGCCAGCAACGACGTTGAAGTAAAAGTTCCCGAGACTGATATTCCTTTCCTCCGCGTTGCTGAGGCTTACTTGACTTATGCCGAGGCTGCCTTCCGCGATGCCAACGGTGACAAGGGTCTTGCTCTCGAGCGCTTCAATGCTCTCCGCACTCGTGCCAATGCACAACTCGCAAGCAACCTTACACTTGAGTTGCTCCGCGACGAGTGGTCACGTGAGTTCTACTTCGAGGGTCGTCGTCGTATCGACCTCGTTCGTTTCGACAGCTTCGGTGGTAACACCGATTACAACTGGGACTGGAAAGCCGGTGTAGCCAATGGTACTTCTTTCGACAAGAAATACAACATCCTCCCCATCCCCGTTTCGGACAGAAATGCTAACCCCAACTTGGTTCAAAATCCGGGTTATTAATCAACCATCAAAAAAAAATTGATATAATATGAAAAAGCTTAATTATATTATCTCGGGCGTAATGGGTCTGGCACTTCTCGCAGGTTGCCAAGAACACCCCATGACGACAATCAACCCGGCGGCAGAGGATGGTACTCTCACTTTTGAGATCAACACACCCGCATATGCCGGTTACACTTACATTTTGAGCGCCGACAATAGTGCCAATACTATGGAAACTATCTATGTGCGCGAGCAACCCGACTACGGCTTCACAGCTCCTACTCAATACTTTGCACAAGTTAGCTTTGGCGAGACTTTCGAAGAGGGTACTTACCAAGAGTTGGAGCAAGTAGGTTTCATGCAAAAGTATGACATTAACACCAAGGATATGAACAAGGGTATTACCTTGCTCCAAGGTGATAATGTAAATGAGAATCCCGGTGTAATGGAGGTTTACATCCGTCTCCGTGCTCACCTCACTGATGCTACTGCTAACGTTCTCGACAGCGTTCCCACTGTTAAGGATTGCTTCTCGAATGTTATCAAACTCAACATCCAACCCTACTACATGTTGTTGCAAGATGCTCTCCCCGCTCCCTACTGGTTGGTAGGTGACTTCCAAGGTTGGGATAACTCAGCAGGTGCAGCCGGTACTTCGCTCATTCCTATGAGCTTGGTTGAAGGCTTCAACTACAACACTGTAACAGGTGCCGGTGAATTTACTTACACAGGTTACTTCGAGGCCGGCTTGGGCTACAAGCTCGTTCTCGTTCCCGGTGACTGGAATGTACAAGTAGGTATGAAAGATGGTGCTCTCGCATTCAACGATGGTGGTTCAGACAATATCACAGTTGCCGAGAGTGGTTATTACACTCTTACTGTTAACTCTGAGAAGTTCGAAGGTACATTCGAGGCTGCCGATGTAGCTCCCGCCGAGCACGCTACAATGGAGTTTGTAGGCTCATTCGACAACTGGGGTGAGGCTCCTATCTTGATGACTCCCATGGGTATGAAACACCTCTGGTGTGCCGAGATGACATTCGATGCCGACTGCGAAGGTAAGTTCCGCAACGACTCTTCTTGGAGTGCCAACTGGGGTGGTGACTCATTCCCCTACTCAACAGCTAAGTCGGGTAGCAACATCCAAGTTAAGGCCGGTACATACCAAGTAGTATTTAACGACCTCGATGGTAACTACTATTTCTTCGCGAAATAATATACCGAGAAAATATCACGAATAGGGCGAGACAATCGCCTCGCCCTATTCTCACAACAAACGAAACATTTAATATCGAAACAAAATGAAAAAAATATCGATTTTCAGCACATTGTTGGCAGGTGTGGTAGCATTCTCGGCTTGTACACCCGAAATCGACCCCGCATTGCCTCCTGTAAGCTACGAGCCCGTTGACTCAGCTTCTGTAGCTATCAGCATCACTGCTGCACAATATGCCGAGGCTATTGACCTCAATAGCTACGCAGCCGATACTATCTCGGCATTTACCATCGACTTGAGTGCAACTCCCGAGCTCTCTGAGGGTACTTCATTAGATTATACTCTCTACATGGCTGCTGCCGAAGACATGAACGGAGCTGTTGAAGTACCCGTTATCGTAGAAGATAACAAAGCTATGGTACTTGCCGGCGAGTTGAACACAAAGATTCAAGCTCTCTTTGGCAAACGCCCCCAACCCGACACATTCTACAGCCAACTCAAAGCATTGGTTAAGAGTGCCGAGGGTCGCAACTTCTACATCGTATCTAACGTAATCAGCGCTACAGTTACTCCCTTCGCTTCACCTATCGAGAGTGCATACTACCTCATCGGTGACGTTCCCGGTTGGGACATGGCTGCTGCTGCTACAATGCCCTTCAGCCACAGCGGTAAGGACGTTTACGAAGATCCTATCTTCACTCTTACTGTTACTGTAGATGGTGAGAAATACTGGAAGGTTGCTCCTCAATCGGCTATCGACAGCGGTTCATGGGATACAGTTCTTGGTAACACTGAGGCCGACGGTAGCACATCGGCTACAGGTAATCTCGCTGACAATGCTTCATGCGCAGGTGCCATGAAGTTCCCCGAGGCCGGTAACTACAAGATTACCCTCAACATGGAAGAGTACAGCTACACAGTAGAGGTAGTTCCCGATGTTGTAGAGTACTTCGTTGTAGGTGACTTCAGCGGTTGGAGCCAAACCAACGGTCAACGTCTTTACAGCGTAGCCGGTGCACCCGCACAAGGCTGGCTCGTATTGAACGGCCAAGGTGCCAACGGTTGGAAGATTTCTACTCAAGAGGACTGGAACGGTATCAACTACGGTGCAGGTGAAGAAGCTGCAGCTGAGGCTGCTACAATGCTTCTCTCTACCGATGGTGGTGCAGGCAACATTACTCAATACGCAGGCTTCAGCTACGAAGTAGCATTCGATGCAGCCAACCTTACACTTACAATCCTCCGCACAGTTGACACTTGGGGTCTTGTTGGTACATTCAACGAGTGGGGTGGTAGCGCCGATATTCCCATGGCTCTCTCAACTGAGGATGGTATGGACTACTTGGTAGCTACAGCTACATTGGATGCTGGTGCCGAGTTCAAGATTCGTGCCAACTCTGATTGGGCTATCAACTACGGTGATGCAGGTGCCGGCGACGGTACTCTCGCTGCTGATGGTGGCAACTTCAAGGTTGAAGAGGCTGGCGACTATGAAGTACGCTTCTACTTCTGCGCTCAAGCTCCTTACTACACTGTAACCAAACTCTAAGAGTTATAGTATAATGACAAGGCTGGCATACACTCATAGGGTATGCCACCTTGTCTGTTTTTAATCAAATAAATAACAATCACAATGCAAAAGAGATTTTTTCTTCTTATCGCAACACTGCTCACTACTGTAGCGGCTTGGGCACAAACAGGCACATACACAACCAATCCCAGCCCCCTCAATGCCGACAAAGAGGGCACAATAACCTGGATTGACACCAATAAAATCTTTGGTGCAACCGATGAACTCTATGTCCACATTGGTGTAGTTGATGAGACACAAACATGGCACAACGGCCCCAAACAATGGTGTGACAATGATGCCAAATACAAGATGACCAACGAAGGTGACAACAAGTGGTCAATTACACTTGGTCCCACAGTACGCGAGTATTTTGGTGCCGACATCGAGATACACACTATCGGCGTGGTTGTTCGCAATGCCGATGGCTCGAAACAAACACGTCCCGACATCATGATACCTTGCGAGGATGGTGCACTCTATACCTCTATCGAGGGTATTCCCGCATCGGGCATTGTCTCGGAGGGTAGCAGCCTTGACATCACAGTAAATTCTACCAAAGAGGCCGACTTGACACTAGTTGTCGAAGGCCCCAATGGCACTAACGAATATACTGCCGGGCCTTCTAAGGCAATGGTACAAAAAATCGACTTTGCCATGACCGGCGACTATAAATTTACAGCTAAAGCCACAGCCGGCAACGAAGTACACGAAGTATCGGCCAACCTCACAGTATGTGGCAAGGTTATTGAAGAGACTCGCCCCGAAGGTACTATAGAAGGTATCAACATTATCGACGAGAACACCGTAACATTTGTATTCTTCGATAGCGACAAGCAAGGCAAATACAGCAAATACATCTTCTGGGTAGGCGACAACAACAACTGGAAGATAAGCAACGACCACATGATGAAGCGCGACAACACCAACAAGTGCTGGTGGATTACCATCGACGGCCTTGAGCCGGGCAAAGAGTATGCGTTCCAATATCACGTAGTACCCGAAAATGGCGATGCCATTCGCTTTGCCGACCCCTACTCGACTAAAATTCTCGATCCCTGGAATGACAAATGGATTGACGAAAGCATATATCCCGGCTTGCGCGAATTTCCTGCCGAGGCATGGGAACAACCCGCAACAGTATTCAAGACTACCGGTTCGGACTACCAATGGGAAGTAACCGACTTTACTGTTAAGAACCGCGACAACTTGGTTATATATGAGTTGCTCCTTCGTGATTTCACAGCCGAGAAATCATTGAAAGCAGCCATGGAGAAACTCCCCTACTTGCAAAGCCTTGGCGTAAATGCCATTGAGTTGATGCCTGTACAAGAGTTTGACGGCAACCTCAGCTGGGGCTACAACCCCGCCTACTTCTTTGCACTCGATAAGGCATATGGTACCGACGAAGATTACCGCAAGTTTATCGACGAGTGTCACAAGTTGGGCATTGCCGTGTTCTTCGACGTAGTATACAACCATGCTACAGGTAACTTCCCCTACTGTAAGTTGTGGTGGGATGCCAAGAACAACAAGACCGCATCGAACAACCCCTGGTTTAACGTCGATGCACCCCACCCCTTCAGCGTGTTCCACGACTTCAACCACACTGTAAGCGGTGTTAAAGAGTATATCAAACGCAACCTTCAATACCTCCTCACCGAGTACAAGATTGACGGCTTCCGCTTTGACCTTACCAAGGGTTTCACCAACCGTCCTTGCAACGACAACACAGCCTCAAACTACGACCAATCACGCATCGACATCCTCAAGGGTTATAATGATGCCATCAAAGCCGTTCGCCCCGATGCATGCGTAATTCTCGAGCACTTCTGCGATGCAAGAGAAGAGAAGACATTGGCCGAGGCAGGCATGATGGTTTGGCGCAACATCAACCATGAGTACTGCGAGGGTGCAATGGGCTATGTGTGCGACGTAACAGGTGTGTATGCCAACGGTAGCAACATGGTCAAGAATGGTTATGTAGGTTACATGGAGAGCCACGACGAAGAGCGCACTACATACAAGGCTGCTACATACGGTTTCAAAGACGTGAAGACTGACCTTGCCACTCGTATGGATCAAGCTATTGCCAACGTAGCACAATTCCTCACCATCCCCGGCCCCAAAATGATATGGCAATTCGGTGAGCTTGGCTACGACTACAGCATCGACTACAACGGCGACCGCACAGCCGAGAAACCCGTGAAATGGGAATATGCTCAAGACCCCGAACGTCACCGCTTGTGGATGGCGTATGCCAAGTTGAACACCTTGCGCAACTATCATGCCGAGTTGTTTGCACAAGATGCTACATTGAGCTATAAGTTGAGCAAGAGCGACTGGAACAACGGTCGTTTCGTAACACTCACAAGTGCCGACGGCAATAAGAGCGTAGTAGTAGCTATCAACCTCACCGAGAAAGATGGCAACTACACACTCAACTTCCCCAAGACCGGTACTTGGACCAACCTGCTCACCGACGAGACCATTCAGATAACAAGCACAAGCTACACTCAATCGGTACCTGCCAACAGCTGTGTTATCTACACCAACTTCGAGGTAACAGGCGTTGACAATGTCGAGAGCGATAAGTTTGAGTACACAGTATACCCCAACCCTGCATGCGACTATGTATACACCAATGCTCAAGGCGATCTCTCGGTATACAACCTCGCCGGTGCAGTAGTTAAGCAAGCACAAGGTAATTGTGTAGAAGTACGCGACCTTCCTGCCGGCATGTACATCCTCAACATCCAAGATGGTGACAACAGCCAGAGCTTGAAGTTTGTAAAGAAATAATAGAGTTATTTCTATATAATATATAGAGCCTAAGGGAATCTACCCCTCAGGCTCTATTTTTTTGCACAAAAATTTAATTTTGGATATTAATCTGAAATATTATACAGAGAAAAAATATTATCTTTGTCGCATAACAACCTTTACTTCCTTATAAACCAACTAACAACAATTAGAAACATCACACCTCAGAGGTTAACCTCTTTTATCGAATTAGTAATGGAGAGCACACTATTTACCCGACTCGATGCGTTCATGAAATGCAAAGGGTTAAATGACAATCGCATAACAGTACAAGCAAAAATTGCTGTGGGCACAATTGGCAAACAAAGACGCTCGGGCAAAGGTCTATCGTACGATAGTATTGTAAAAATCTTACGCACATATCCCGAACTCAACCCCACTTGGTTCATTCTGGGCGAGGGTGAAATGTTTCTTAGGGAGAATGTCAATCCACGAAACCTTGAAGAGCTACTTATATCAGTTAAGTCGCTTGAAGCCACACTTCTGAGACAAGAGGAAAAAATCAACCTGCTTATCAGTCAACTCGACTACATGCGCACACAGATATCGGTAAATCAAGGGTATCTACGCGATATATCCTCAAAGGATGAATAAAATTGGCTACACTCGGCATTAGTGTTGCCAAACACGTTGCATAGCAACATACCGGCAAACCCGAGGCATACACACGGTAGCAAGAGACATACCTATATAAAGCAACAAAGGAGAATATCACCGATATTCTCCTTTGTGTATTCTTTCGGAGGCAGTTTCCTGCTCACTCCGTGGGTCACAAGCTCTGTAACCCGCCTCTTTCGAGGTTTTGTGGCTTCCCTATCTCACGACAGCGCCACGTTTTACTAACAATCTTCTTATTCCTTAACCTTATGAAAAACCTAACAAACAATCAAATCTACCTTTAAACAATCTAACCTTAAAACCTATTTAAAACCTAACAATGTGATAATAAAACCAATCTTTACCTTAACCTATTAGTATGAGGTCTGCATTACAAATGCAGAGTGTAAAAGACTTATCTGTCATTCACGATGCAAAGGTAGCGCCACAATTGAAATCACACAACAACAAAAGTCAATTTTCTGCAAAATATACGCGCAAACGTTTGCAAGCACGCATCTACCACAGCATTACAGCAATATACACTCCAATACACATCAACTTTCACATCTTGTTGCATTGATTTGCACAAAGCGTTGCACTGAAAATACGACAATCGAGAAGGACAAAATAGGATATACAACGAATATTTTCTACTTTTGCACTTACCGGTAAATATATATATATAGCATTCGTCGTAAAATAACGACATAACACACTATATATATCGCCCGATTTTTGTATATTTGCAACGAATAGTATATAATCAGAGAAGTATGAACATATTAGAATTAAGCGAACAAGAGATAATACGTCGCAATAGCATGGAAGAGTTGCGCCGTATAGGCATTGAGCCCTATCCCGCAGCCGAATATCCGGTAGACGCATATACAACAGAAATCAAAGAGACCTTCAGCGACGAAGCCGAGCCCCGTCAAGTATCGGTAGCCGGTCGTATCATGAGCCGTCGCATCATGGGTAAAGCCTCTTTTATGGAGCTTAAAGACTCAAAAGGTCGCATTCAAGTATACATCTCGCGCGACGACCTCTGTCCCGGCGAAGACAAAGAATTATATAACACTGTATTCAAGAAATTGTTGGATATAGGCGACTTTGTCGGCATCAAAGGTTTTGTTTTCCGCACACAAATGGGCGAGATAACCATCCACGCCCAAGAACTCACCGTATTGTCTAAGTCGTTGCGTCCCCTCCCCGTTGTCAAGATGAAAGACGGCGTGGTATATGACGCCTTTACCGACCCCGAGTTGCGCTATCGTCAACGCTATGTCGACTTGGTAGTAAACGAGGGCGTGAAAGACATCTTCTTGAAACGCGCCACAGTATTCAATACCATGCGCGACTTCATGAACGCACACGGCTATGTCGAGGTAGATACTCCCGTATTGCAAGCCATCCCCGGTGGTGCTGCAGCACGCCCCTTCATCACACACCACAACGCGCTCGACATTCCTTTGTATCTGCGCATTGCCAACGAGTTGTATCTCAAGCGCCTCATCGTAGGTGGATTTGAAGGTGTATATGAGTTCTCTCGCAACTTCCGCAACGAGGGTATGGACCGCACCCACAACCCCGAGTTTACTTGCATGGAGTTGTACGTTTCGTACAAAGACTATAACTGGCTCATGAGCTTCACCGAAGAGCTTCTCGAGAAGATTTGTATCGCTGTTAACGGCACAACCGAAGTGATGATAGGTGATAACAAAGTGAGCTTCAAAGCGCCCTACCGTCGCGTAACTATGATTGAGGCCATCAAAGAACACACAGGCATTGACATTACCGATATGGGCGAAGAAGAATTGCGCAACGCATGTCGTCAGTTGGGTATTGAGACCGACGAGACCATGGGTAAAGGCAAACTCATCGACGAAATATTTGGCGAAAAGTGTGAAGGCAACTATATACAACCCACCTTCATCACCGACTATCCCATCGAAATGTCGCCCCTCACCAAGCGTCACCGCAACAACCCCAACTTGACAGAGCGTTTTGAGTTGATGGTAAACGGTAAAGAGCTTGCCAACGCCTACTCAGAGTTGAACGACCCTGTCGACCAACGCGAGCGCTTCATGTATCAATTGAGCCTCTCGGAGAAAGGCGACGACGAGGCAATGTTTATCGACCAAGACTTCTTGCGCGCCCTCGAATATGGTATGCCTCCCACAGCCGGTATCGGTATCGGTATCGACCGCTTGGTAATGTTTATGACCAACCAATCAACTATTCAAGAGGTATTGCTCTTCCCCCAAATGCGCCCCGAGAAAACTCAAAAGCGCGACAACGAAGCAGCCTACACCGCTATAGGCGTGCCTGCCGAATGGGTAGCTCCTATACAAAAGGCCGGCTATCTCACCGTAGCCGATATGGCCGAGGTAAATCCCGCCAAATTGCACCAAGAAATATGCGGTGTAAATAAAAAATACAAACTCAATTTGACCAACCCCTCAGTCGATAACGTGACAGAGTGGATTGCTCAGATACAAAAATAAAGACTATGCAATCAACCGGTAAAATAGCCATTATGGGTGGTGGTAGCTGGGCTACCGCCTTGGCAAAGTTGATACTTAATAACGAGCAAAGAATATTGTGGTATATGCGTCGCGACGACCGTATCGCCGATTTTATTCGCGACGGTCACAACCCCGCATACCTATCAGATGTAGCTTTTGACCCGAGTCGTATCGACTTCTGCTCAGACATCAACAAAGTGGCTAACGAGGCCGACACACTTGTATTTGCAACGCCTTCGCCCTATCTCAAGTCGCACCTTGAGAAACTTACCGCCGACATCAAAGACAAGTTCCTTGTAACCGCCATCAAGGGTATCGTACCAGATGAAAACTTGATTGTTACCGACTACTTCAAGAAAGTTTATGGTGTAGATGATGGTAACATGGCTGTTATCGGTGGTCCATGTCACGCAGAGGAGGTTGCACTCGAACGCTTGTCATACCTCACTGTCGGATGTCAAGACATCGAACGTGCTCGTTGCTTTGCAAAGGCTCTCTCGTGCAACAAATTGCGCACTGTTGTATCGAGCGACGTGATAGGTATAGAATATTGTGCAGTTCTCAAGAACGTATATGCCATAGCATCGGGTGTGTGCCAAGGCTCACGCTTCGGTGATAACTTCCAAGCAATGCTCGTATCGAACGCCTTGAAGGAAATGTCGCACTTCCTGCAAATCGCATCACCCGACATTGTTCGCGACATGAGCGACTCGGTATATCTGGGCGACCTGCTCGTTACTGCCTATTCACGCTTCAGCCGCAACCACAACTTCGGTACAATGATAGGTCGTGGATACTCGGTAAAAGCCGCTCAAGTAGAGATGGATATGATTGCCGAAGGTTATTATGGAACAAAGTGTATGCACGAGGTTAATAAGCGATATGAAGTATCGATGCCCATCCTCGAGTGCATGTACGACATCCTGTACCGTCGCATATCGGTGAAGAAAGCCATCGCTCACATGGCCGACTCATTCTTATAATAACAACATTACATCAGGACAATATATTCAATAGGAAAAAGAAATGGATAAGAAGATTAACTTGATTATTGATAAGGCCTTGGGCTCTATCAGCCGTGAAGATATTTTTGCCTTGGAAGGCAAAGCCATGAACGGCATTGAGCAATTACATAAGGGAACAGGTCTCGGAAACGACTTCCTTGGCTGGTTGAACCTGCCCGCCGAAATTACTGAAGAACATTTGCAAGACGTAGAAAATGCAGCACGTAAGTTGCAATCGAAATGCGAAGTTGTAGTTGTAATAGGTATTGGCGGTAGCTACCTCGGTGCTAAAGCCGTTATAGAGGCTCTCTCTAACAGCTTTGAATTCCTTCGTAGTCGCCACGAAGCTCCTATCGTTCTCTTTGCCGGTCAAAATATTGGTGAAGATTACCTTTACGAATTGCAAGAGCTTCTTACCGACAAGCAATTTGGTATCGTTGTTATATCAAAATCGGGAACTACTACCGAGCCTGCTATTGCATTCCGTCTACTCAAAGAGCAACTCGAAAAACAAGTGGGCAAGGAGGAGGCCGGTCAACGCATCGTAGCCGTTACAGATGCCGCCCGTGGTGCTTTGCGCAAGTTGGCTGATACCGAAGGCTACAAAACCTTTGTTATTGAGGACAATGTAGGAGGTCGCTTCTCGGTACTCTCACCCGTAGGTTTATTACCCATAGCCATTGCCGGATATGACATTCGCGCCCTTGTTGCCGGTGCTGTAGAGATGCAAAAGGCTTGTGCCGAAGACGTACCCTTCGCCGAGAACCCCGCCGCCATATATGCTGCTACTCGTAACGCCTTGTATCAATCGGGTAAGAAGATTGAAATTCTTGCCAACTTCAACCCCAAGCTACACTTCCTTGCCGAGTGGTGGAAACAACTATATGGCGAGAGCGAGGGTAAAGACCACCTCGGTATCTTCCCCGCATCGGTAGACTTCACTACCGACTTGCACTCAATGGGTCAATGGATACAAGATGGCGAACGCACTATCTTTGAAACCGTTCTCTCGGTAGGTTCTATGCGTCACAATGTAGTAATTCCTGCCGATAAGGACAACCTTGATGGCCTCAACTTCCTCGCCGGAAAGCGCGTGGATGAAGTAAATCAAATGGCCGAACTCGGTACTCAGATTGCTCACGTTGATGGTGGTGTGCCCAACATCAAGATTGAAATTCCCGCACTTACCGAACGCTATTTGGGTCAGCTCATCTACCTTTTCGAGAAGGCATGCGGTATCAGTGGCTACATCTTGGGTGTAAATCCCTTCAACCAACCCGGTGTTGAGGACTACAAGCGCAACATGTTTGCCCTGCTCGACAAGCCCGGATATGAGGCTGAGAGCAAAGCTATCCGCGAACGATTGTAATAGCTTTATACTATTATAACAATACAACGATATGCGCCATCGCGGTGCATATCGTTTTTTTTACTACCTTTGCGACATAATAATTAAGATCAATTCAGTATGGATACACTATACCCCAAACTCATTACCGACGCACTATCGCAAGTGCGTTATCCCGGCAACGGTAAAAGCCTTGTCGAGAACGATATGATTGAGGACGACATCCGCATTGACGGTCGCAAAGTGAGTTTTACACTCATTTTCGAGAAAGAGAACGACCCTTTCATTCGTTCGGTTGTTAAGGCTGCCGAGGCTGCCATCCTCACATTTGTTGCCCCCGATGTTGAAATACAAGGCAACATCGGCGTAAAATTCCGCGTAGCCGCTCGCCCTACTCGCGAAAATCCGCTACCCGGAGTCAAGAATATCATTGCCGTATCTTCGGGCAAAGGCGGTGTAGGCAAATCGACCGTAGCTTCAAACCTCGCTGTGGCACTTGCCATGTCGGGCTATAAGGTTGGTCTGCTCGATGCCGACATCTTCGGCCCTTCAGCCCCCAAGATGTTTGATATAGAAGACGAAAAGGTATATGCCGAGGAGCGCAACGGTCACAGCTACATCATACCCATCGAAAAGTATGGCGTAAAGGTGCTATCTATAGGCTTCTTTGTAAATAAGGAAGATGCCGTATTGTGGCGCGGTGGCATGGCCAGCAACGCACTGAAGCAACTCATTACCGATGCTGCATGGGACGAGTTGGACTTCTTTGTCCTCGACCTCCCTCCCGGCACAAGCGACATCCACCTCACCCTTGTACAAACATTGGGTATTACCGGTGCTATCGTGGTAACAACACCTCAAGAGGTAGCATTGGCTGATGCTCGCAAGGGAATAAGCATGTTTATGGGCGATAAGGTCAATGTACCCATCCTCGGATTGGTTGAGAACATGAGCTGGTTTACTCCTGCCGAATTACCCGAAAATCGTTACTACATCTTCGGTCGTGAAGGCGGTAAGCGACTTGCCGAGGAAATGGGTGTAGCACTGCTCGGTCAGATACCATTGGTACAAAGCATATGCGACGGTGGCGATGCCGGTCATCCCGTAGCACTCGACGACACCGCATCGGGATTGGCATTCCGCATGCTTGCCACCGAGGTTATCAACGCTGTAAATCATCGCAATGAGACACAGCCTGCCACCCAAAAGGTTGAATTAAATCACTAAGAACAAGGATACACTCCCAATAAGCAAGGCAGAGTCACCTAATTGGTGGCTCTGCCTTGTGTGTTATAGGACATTATACTCAACCGACATCATCAGTTGAGTACCTCGATAAGCTTTACATCGTATATAAGTGTAGCGTGTGCCGGCACATCTGCAACAGCCTTATTACCGTAACCCAAATTGGCAGGCACATACAGGATGTAATTAGCACCCTCCTTCATCTGTAGTAAGCCCTCGGCAAAACCTTTTATCACCTTATTCAAGTTAAACTGAATAGGCTCGGTGCTTCGGTCCAATTGAGTTCCATCGGGCAACGTGCAGGAATAGGTACACAATATATCACTGTTGGCATGCGGTTTGTTACCCTTACCTTTCTTCACGACTTCATACTGAAGTCCGCTGGCAAGGATTTTCACATCATCACGTTTGGCATTCTCAATCAAGAAAGCCTCACCATCGCTCATGGTTATATACTTGCTGCTTACCCAAGCCTCATTGCCATAGTAGTCGATGCGGGCATATCCATTTTTTATTTCATATACCTCAACCTCTTCGTTATACTGCAATCCGCCCAATTGCGCTGCCGATGAAGAGGGAGCCTGACGTACTATTACGCCCGACTGCGCTGTACAATAGTAGGTTGATGTAGGCAAGGTCACCACCTGCTCGATAACAGGTTCGTCGCTATCATTGCGGGCAAATATTCCTCGTGCCACACCTCCCACAAGGGCTGCTATCGACGGGCCAAAGAGAAGAATTAGCGCAATAAGGAAAGTCCAAGCATTCTTAAATACCAGGCTTAAAACAAAAGTAATAATAGGCAGTACATAGCTTAATACAACCGTAAGAAGAGCCACTATTACAAAGCCTACAAATCCGGCAATAAGTGCCGCAATGAAGCCATCGTCTATCCACGTTCCTATAACGGCAATACCCAATAATACATATAGTAATACAGTAACTATAGCACTCAATCGGTCGTCGTTATCATCAATCCATATACCTATAGACTCAATCTTATCATTGAATCGCGACCACAACGAGTCGCCCGAGCTTCTGCGGCGATGAGGAGTGTTGTGTGTCTTCTTGGGTCCCCAACCACTACCCGAGCCTATCTTAACATTGGCTGTATAGAGTACTTTACCCTCACAGCTAAAGGTTACTTTCACCGTCTCATTCTCAGTCCAAAAGGTACAATCGTTACGACCCCAACCCGACAAGTCGTATTCGCCGGGACCTTGGATGCTTATCTCGCATGATGTACGATCGGCATCTTTATTCTTATACTCAAAGGTCATATCAATAGTAACTGCACCGCGGAAGTTATTCGACACCACAATACGAGGCTTCAAGTAGGGGATGCCGGTAGGAATGGGCGAGCCAAACTTCACTTTGATATTACCGTCGTAATCAACTGCACCAAACTTGACAGTCGATATTTCGGGCAAGCGCGGGCTGTTACCGTCGCGACCTATGGTCACACGACCCTGCCACAACTTCTTACCCTTGCACTTGAAGGTATACTCGACGTAGCCGTATGAAGCATACGATGTACCACTCTTGCTACCCCATCCCGACAATGTATAATCGCCCTTACCACTGAATGTTACTTCGGTATCATAGTTGTAAGTTTTGCCATCGGGATACTTCAGGAAAATCTCGATTGTCTCAGTACCATAGTATTCGCTCGACACCGACAGGCGAGGCACTATATACTGCGTATTGGTAAAGAGCACCCTACCAAAGTCCTTGATAATCTTATTCTCGTAAGTTGCATCGGCAAACAACACATCGCGTATAATCAACTCACTATCTCTACGCGGCGATTGAGGTATCCGTTTCTTTTTCTTTTCAGGCTCGGGAAATTCGCGACGAGGTGGCTTGTTGTTTTGATAATACTCGGCAAGAGCCTTCTTATAGATATCAAAGTTCTTCTTATCCTCATACATCTTACGCGCTACCGCACATAGGTTCTTGCTATGCTCAATAATTTCGCGATTGTTTGAGTGTAGCTTGTGCGAATTGACCAGCACCTTGACCATCTCGGCAGCCTCCTCCTTCATCGTAGGTTGGAAAGAAGGACGTCGCCACATATCGCTCAACAATTCAATAGCTGTAATCTCGGCTGTATCGAGTTGAGGAGTGATTTCCTCACTCTTGAGGAACTGCAATGAACGCGACCACTTCTGCACATTGGTTATTATCAGAGCCTCGTCATGTTGAGGAGTAGAGTCGGGAGTAGGTGTAGGTACAGGGGCCTTCTTGGGCTCGGGGATAGGAGCTTTCTTAGTACTCGGGGTCCAACCCAACTCTCGGCGAAACTCGTCAAACGACGCTGCATCTTTGGTATAAAACGTTTGGGCAATACCACGCAGGGTCTTGCTCTTTTCGATAATCTCTCGATTATTTGAGTGCAATTTATCGCAATGCTTGAGTAGGTCTATACGCTTTTGGCACGCATCCTTGTCAAATTCTTTGTCACGCCAGAAGTTGACAAGAAACACAATAGCCTCCTTCTCCTCTTTATCGAGCAGCTTAACAATGTCGGGCGCAGCAAAGAAATTGCAAGCCTTCTCCCACTCGGCAACTTTCTGCTTTAGAAGTGTCTTATCCATCTATATATATTCAAAAACAAGGTTGTGTCACGAGTGACACAACCTCTATGGGTAGGATATACAATTACTTATTCTACAGTGGCGTTTGCGATGAAGTTTTGAGACTTTCTCAACTCATCTTCACTCTTCACACCGGCCACCTTCAATTGGAAGTCGATTACGTCGCTATCGCGAGTAGCATTGACGCTGAGGATACCCTCTTCGCTAATACTGAATGTAACCTTAATCTCAGTACCTTTGGGGTGATTACCTGTAAGTTTCAACTCCGATATATCTTCAGTAGCCAAGTTACAGAAGCGGTCTTCAACGGTTTGGTCTTTCTCCTCATCGGTAAAGTCGCTCTCATAGATAGGCAATGTAACACCGGTTTGACCATCGCGAACAGTCTCGAATACACGAGTACGCGATACGGGCAGTGTGGTGTTGGCAAAAATCATATTACCTACTTGGTTATCGATAAGACCAAGACCATAAGTCTTACTTGTTACATTGACAATGCGAGTGCGCTTGGTCATGAGAGGCTCGGGCGCTTTAGTACCCTCTTCCTCCGATTTCTTCAATGCGGCATCATAAGCCTCATTCATGGCAAAGATAGCAGCACCCTTAGCCACGCACTCATCGGGGTCGGTAATGTGAGTAGGCAAGCCAAACTCAGCCTCTACGCGCTCCTTGATTTGAGGCATCTTACTACTACCACCAACAAGAATAATCTCATCGATTTTCTTGTAGCCCTTCTCCTCGGCCTTCTCTATAATCTTACGTGTAGCATCGATGGTCTCATTCAAGCGGTCCTCGGTAATGGCATTGAATGTCTCACGAGGAAGTTCAAAGTTAACCGACTTGCCTTCGTATGAGAAGTTAATCTTAACTTTTTGCTTGGCGGTAAGGTTTTTCTTCCAGTTCTCGGCATTGAGCAACAACTCATATCGAGCATTGGGAGCGAGTGAATCAAATTCGTATGAAGTGCCATTTTGAGAGTTGAATGTGTTAAGCACATATTTAGCCAACTCAGTATCCCAGTCGACACCACCCAAGTGGTGGTCACCACCGGTAGCAACAACCTTGATAGCACCACCGTTAACGGCAATAATGGTAACGTCGAATGTACCACCACCGAGGTCATATACAAGAATAGTACGACGCTCGTCAACCTTCATTCCGTATGAAATAGCAGCTGCTGTAGGCTCGTTGATAATAGCCAACACATTAAGACCGGCACTGATACCGGCTTGCTTGGTTTGCAAACGCTCTTTGTTACCGAAATATGCGGGACAAGTAATAACTACGTCGGTAATAGGCTCGGGGTTGTCGCCCAAGTTATTGGCATCTTGCACAAGTTTCTTAAGAATAAGCGCCGAAATCTCAACAGGGTCGAGGTGCATGGGGGTTGTATTCTTGGTCTTGTCGAAAGCCTCATCATTACCTATCTCGCGTTTGATAAACGCTACAGTCTTTTCAGGCTCTACTGCCAATTGGTTCTTAGCCTCTTTACCTACAATCATGTTACTTTCCGACTCGATGTACACTACCGAAGGGGTAGTAGCATCGCCCTCAAAGTTGCGAAGTACCACTGCTTGGTCATATCGGTCTACTTGTGCGATACAACTAAATGTTGTACCCAAGTCAATGCCATATACGGCTCTACTTTTATCGTTTGCCATAGTTTTATATATATTTTATTTGTTTACTCTTGTGTTTCAGTTTTAGGGGCTTCTTCAGTGTATTTATACACTTTTACTCGGGCATAACGCACTACCTTTTCAGTGTCGACATTGACAAAGCCACCACATATCAATTTTGCAATCTTGCCATTCAGTTCGGGATTGGTTGTTTCTACCGAGTCACCTTGAAGTTGTTGATGCAACTTACGATTAAACTCCTCGCCAACCTCAGGCTCGTAGTACTCAACACCGAAGTCATTATATGCACGATCACTCAAGGCCATAATGGCACTCTTAAACTCTTTCATAAGATTACCATACAACTCCTCCCAGTTACACTCGGCATTGTCAAGTTGGTCAAAGTGCGTATAGGTATTATTAAATCGACTGTGCAAGTCAAGCAAGGCCTTCAAATAGGGCTGGGTTATCTTCACAAAGAAGTCACCTTTATATTGCTCCAACTCCTTGTGCATGGCACGCATGTTCTCATCTTGTCTTTCACGAAATCCGAGCAATACTTTATACTCGTCCATCAAAGCCTTTTGAGCAACAGCCTGTTCCTTTAGCTCGTTGAGCGTTGCATTGAGGGTCTCAAATGCAGGAGCATAATCAACGCCCTGTGTACACACAGGTGTTTCCTCGGCAGGCACAATGGGTGTAGGTGTAGTATTTTCTTCAGTACTACTCATGCCTTCTATCACTTTCTTCAGACGTTCTATCTCGGCATCCTTTGCTTTATTTTCATCTTCAAGCATAGCATATTCCGATTTCAAACGCTCAATCGTTTGCTCAAAGCTCTTCAACTCGTGCTCGTTATTATTTCCAAATAAGCCCATGATAAAATTGATTATATAAGGTTATATCTCTCGCAAATATATACATATAAATATAAATACGCAAGTATTTTCTTAAAATTTGCAAGACAGAATGCCAATTACTTATTAATTTTATCGCACGCTCAGCCCTCTTTTGTATAGCATCTTTGCAATAAAAAGAGAGGCTTATGATAAAGATTGACAAAATGACCGTTCACCTTACCACTGCTTGCATTATGTGCTTGGCAGGATTGGTTCTTATTTTCTCGGGATTCTGGGTAGCGCCCGAAGGAGAAATACACAACAGCGTACTGATAGCCTTTGGAGAGGTAGTGACCTTTGCAGGAGCATTATTCGGAGTTGACTACAGCTATCGAGTGCGCACATACACCCCCTGCAACAAGGATGGAGGTGAAAAATGAAATATTTTACAATCGAAGAACTCACAGATAGTATTGTCGCACGACAATTGCACATCGACAACACTCCTACTCCCGAGGCGAACAAAAACCTCGAAGCTCTTGTCGAGCATATCCTTGACCCGGCTCGCGAGATTTTGGGCAAACCTATTCGCGTCAATAGCGGCTATCGCTGTGCCACACTCAACAATTGTGTTGGCGGTGTGGCAAACAGCCAACATCTAAAAGGGGAGGCTGCCGATATTGGCACCGGCTCACCCGAGGGAAACCGTATATTGTTTGATATACTTCTCAACATGCCATTCGACCAACTGATATGGGAGCGAGGCAACAAGCACGGGCCGGCATGGATACATGTAAGCTACTGTCGCAACGGCAACAACCGAGGGGAGGTAATACACTTATGAAATGGAGAATTATCGCAACAGCTACTATGCTCGCAACACTCTTTGCAGCTTGCACAAAGACCATATACATCCCACTCGAACAGCGACATACCGAAGTCATATCCTTGAAAGACACAATCGTAGAGGTAATCACACCTGGAGAGTCGCACAGTAACCACACCGGTGATACGACAAGCACTCTGAGCAGCCGGGGTGCTACAAGCACTGCAACATTCAGTAATGGCAAGCTATCGCACACACTCATCATACATCCGCGTCGCGACAGCATAGCCATACAAGTGCGCGATGTTCACACAATCGACTCTATACCCTACCCCTTACCTGCGAGCGAAAAACAAACGGATAGTGAGAAGAGGCATGCACGCGATATAGCAACAGCAATAACACTCACAGCGTTGATTGTAGCAATTTTGATATGCAAACACCGAGATTGAGTTTAATTCGACCACAATAGAGTGCTATTTGAACAACAATAACAAATTGTAAGCAAAAAAGTGAGCGCGAAATTTCGTATATCGAAAGAAAACAATTAATTTTGTCGGTCGAATGCAAAATGCACTCAGAAACAAGGAATAAAAAAATAAACAAGGATATGACAGAACAAAAAAAGGACGAAATGGTACAAGAGGTTTCGTCATCAGAAAGATTTTTAGTAAAAAACCAAAAGACAATCATGACTGTCTTGGTAGCAATCATCGCAGTTATTGCATTGGTATTGGCAGTAAAACAATTCTATTTTGAGCCCCGCGAAGTAAAAGCACAAGAAGCTTTGTTCCAATCGGTATTGGCATTTGAACAAGACTCACTCGACCTCGCATTGAACGGCAACGACGAGTTTGATGGCTTGCTCACTGTTATCGACAACTATGGTTCTACCAAAGCCGGCAACATCGCCAACGTATATGCAGGCTTGGCTTACTACAACAAGGGCGAATATGAGAATGCTAAGAACTATTTGAGCAAATTCAGCGCCAACGATGTATTGCTCTCACCCGCAGTTACAGCCGCCATTGGTAACGCTCTCGTTAACATGGACAATGCTGCCGAGGCTGTTAAATACTTCGAGAAAGCCGCTAAAGTTGCCGATAACGCTGTATTCTCACCCATCTACTTGATTAAAGCCGCTAACGTATATGAAAAACTCGGCAACAAAGCTGCCGCTTTGAAAGTATACGAGCAAATCAAGAACGAATATCCCACTTCACAACAAGCCTCTACAATCGATTCATATATCGAGCGTGTAAAATAATTGAAGTTCAATAAGTACAATATTCATGGGGCTGTGACATCTTAGCGCAGCCCCTTTTTATAAATTCACCGTTACTATGGCAAATGTAAGCGATAATGTTCAAGTATTTATGGCAGGTATGCCATCGGCCGAGCATTGCAAAAAATTAAGAGTAGGTATCGTCGCCGCTGAGTGGAACGACAACGTAATTTCGCCTTTACTACAAGGTGCTATCGACACTCTCACCGAGAACAATGTATGCCCCGAGAATATCTTCATCTCGCGCGTACCGGGCACTGTAGAACTCACTTACGGAGCCAAGTGCATGATTGAGAGCCTTTGTCCTGACGCTGTAATTGTATTGGGTTGCGTTGTTCGTGGTGATACTCCACACTTCGACTACGTATGCGACAGCGTTACTCAAGGCGTTACCGAACTGAACCTTCGCGAGCGTGTACCCGTTATATTTGGCGTCATCACCACCAACAACATGGAACAAGCACTCGACCGCGCAGGTGGCAAGGTTGGCAATAAGGGCAGTGAATGTGCGGCAACGGCATTGAAGATGACTGCACTGAAAGCAACTGCACTCAACGGCGAAGAAAAAAGCCTGTTGTAAACAATTGCTAAACAACATATTGCAGAAAAGCAAAGGAAAAACTTTAAATAAAATCGAAAAAAGTAACACAAAAAGTTGCATAATCGATATATTTATACTTATCTTTGCACTCGCAAACGGGCGAATACCAGAGTGGCCAAATGGGGCAGACTGTAAATCTGCTGGTTTTTACCTTCGGTGGTTCGAATCCATCTTCGCCCACAAAGAAAGCTGTCTCAATCGACAGCTTTTTTTGTATATACTTACGTAACACCTTATAATACCAACCCTCAACCACCAATCATCATGGATACACTGGAACTTTTGCGCAACAGACGCACCATCAGACGATACAACAACACACCCATAAGTGATGAACTGCTCAACGAGTTATTAGAAATAGCCTTCCGCGCTCCCACTACCGGTGGCATGCAGCTTTATAGCGTTGTAGTAACTCGCAACGACGAGATGAAACAACGCTTGGCTCCTACACACTTCAACCAACCTACCGTTACGAGCGCTCCCGTCGTGCTCACTTTCTGCGCCGACTTCAACCGCTTTGTCAAATGGTGCGAGGCAAGCAATGCACAACCCGGATACGACAATTTCATATCATTCAATACAGCAATGATTGACACACTCTTGGTTGCACAGCAATTCAACACGGCAGCCGAAGCTCGCGGATTGGGTTGTTGTTACTTAGGAACTACCACCTATAATGCTCCCCAAATAGCCGAGATACTCAATCTGCCCCAACGAGTTGTTCCCGTAACTACACTCACCGTTGGATATCCCGAGAGCATGCCCGAGCAAGTCGAGCGACTCCCTATCGAGGCCTGTATTCATCATGAACAGTACCAAGACTATACGACCGAACGCATCAAAGAATTGCATGCCGAAAAGGAGTCACTGCCCATCAATCGACACTATGTCGAAGAGAATGGCAAAGAGACTCTTGCACAGGTATTCACCGATATTCGTTATACCCGCAAAGACAACGAATACTTCTCGCAAGTGTGGAAAGAATTTATCGCCTCACAAGGTTTCAAATAAAAGCCATACGATAGTAAACAGCAAGCCCTATTACACTGCATCTACCGCTGTGCAATAGGGCTTTACTATGCTTATACACCGACTTATTCTACAAGCAATCGACCACGACACACATGGTTATGTTCATCACTTATGGCTACAATATACAATCCGGCTTGTAGCTCATTACTATCTACGACAACATTATTGTTGACATCGGCCACGTGCTGTGCCGAGTATACAATCTTTCCATCAATCAAGGCAATAACAACATTTACCACACCACGCACACAAGCAATCTTGATATCATCACCCTGCTCGATATAGTTAGACACCATAACAATTTCGTTATCGTCGGTCACTTTTTTATCAATATCGGCACGTTTCCGCCATATCAGGTCAAGAAAATTGATGCGAGCCTCCACATATTCTCTCAACGCTTGAACCTCGGCCTCATACGAGCCATGTACCGAATATTCATAGTGTACACGGGTATCGAGCGTAGGCCATATCTCGTAGTTGATTTTTTGCGATTCGTCCAATAAGATGGCTGTGCTATCGATATAATTCAGCATGAACTCTTTGATATTTTCAGCCCCCATCTCTACCCAACGCTTCTTCACGAGTTTTTGCAATGTCTCATCCTCCCACCATCGCTTTATCCATGTCTTTGGGTCGCAACCCGACATGCGCATAAATTTTTCGGTAGCATTTCCTATACGATAGTCATTATTGAAAGCAATATCGAAATCCCATAGAGGACCAAACCTAAACTTTTCGTCACGCTCCTTATACATATATGTGCTCCACCATGAGTCGGAGTTGCCAAACAGCTCACAAGCTATATACCAATTGACCCATGATGCTTCATCGATATAATGCCGCCAACCCTTTTCGGGGTCATCAAACCGCCCCGAGAAGAGTGCATTCTCCATACGTTGAGTATATTGGTGAATATAGTTCTTTTGCGATGCATTGATTTCATCATCTTTGGGATACTTGATAGTTACTTTCATTCCCTTCGCGGTCTCAAACCACGATATTTCGCTATCGGCAAATCCATCTACCTCAATAAGATACCCTCCGGTAATTTCGGGATCGCCATGTTCAACATCGGTCGATTGTTCCATAACCGACACACGCTTCTTCTTCACCTCCACTTGGTCTGTGAGGAGATAACTACCTATATTCTCACCATTGAGCACCACATCGACAAACGTAACCGATGGGGTAAACTCAAAGTCAAACAAGGCGCGAGCAGTCTCAAATGCCAGGGCATTGCGCAACAAAGACTTGTCGGCATAGTTGGCCAAGAGCACCCAATTCTTCTCTTTGGCATCATTCCCCAAGAAGTTAATTTTCTCTTTAAATTTCAAGCGATAGGGTTTCTTTGCCATTTTCCATGTCGAGTTACCACGCCCCTTTATCTCGGCAGCGACTTCGGTAATATTATCCTCGTCATTAGCTGCACCTCTTACGGTAACTACCGCATCGACATAATCTTCTTTACTTGTAATGGCTACACCATTCTCCGTGTCGATAAAAATCGTAGGCAGATTGGTAATGGGAACATAGACATCTTCGTTCATTTCATCA
>JAGBHF010000061.1 GCA_017935645.1 Bacteroidaceae bacterium
AAACAGATCAGGGGCAGCGAGTTTCCTTTCAGACATGGGTTTGGGACAATGATAATTACCATCTTGTGCAATACATCATTGAGGACGAGGGCACACTGCAGATAAGCAAGTTTGAATGCGAGTATAGGGCCGTCCACCGGGAGGAACTGACTGCACTTTTTAGGGCTAATGGTTGTAGAGAGGTACATTGGAAAATGCCAGAGGAGACAGGCTTTTATCAACCGATTATTGTGGCAAGAAAACGATAAATTCCTATTTATCTAACAGCCTTGACACAGTTCAGCTGACGCCCCCTCATATACAGCCCCATTGACTACCCGCGTCAATGGGGCTTTTGTATGTATCGGTAGAAAATACCATATACAATCCTCCTCACGAGTAGACATGAAAACTGTTCAGACACAAGGATATAAGGAACAAGTTCTTTTGTGTGTTGTTATTAAGACATAAGGACAAAAGGACATGTTTCTTTTGCGTGTAATTTATAGGCTTGTATATATATCTTATGTGTCTTATGCCCAAAAACATCCTCAGGCAGAGCCTTTTGTATCTTTTGTTCTTCTGTCTATATACAGATAATCGTGCGGAGCACGGGTTGAGGGGCTTCATGCCCCGAAATAGAGTAACCCCGTACGAGTGCCGTAGGCACGAAGTGCGGGGCTGCAAGCCCCCAACCGACACCGGCGTCTGAAAGACGCGAAAGTCACAAACTCCCGTCTTTCAGACGATTACACAGGGATGGTGACGATACCCCGCACTTCGCCACTCGCTACGCTCGTAGGCTCGTACGGGGTTATTCATTCTCGCTCCTTACGGAGCTACGACCCCTGCTTCGCACGCCTTTATATGTGTCTTCTGTCCTTATGTCTCAAAAAATAACACATTCGAGCCCTTCTGTATCTTTTGTCCTTATGTCTATAAATAATCTTTAGGTGAGGTCTCTTTTTCTGCCCCTGCGAGCGTTAGCGAGATAGGGGAAGTCCGCGCAGCGGGAAGGGGTTAATTGACAACCCTACGTACGGAGCTATCCACCAACCCCCTCGGCTTACAGCCACTCCCCCTATATTTTCCATGCGGAAAACACAGAGTGAGAAAAGATTACCGGACGTGATATAAAAATTGCCCCAACAGAAATATTCTGTGGGGCAATGCTTGCGTTAAAAGGTATTTTTTCTACAGCACCACCTTGGCAGTTGCACCGCTGTTGAGGCGCGCTATATATACTCCTGTAGGGAGTGCTGTTATATCTATAGTAGCTGTTGTAGCACCTGTGCGGATGGGTTGTGCGGCAACCACACGACCTGTAGCGTCGTAGAGCGTGATAGTTTCGCCTGCCGAAGCTGTGGGGAACACCGCCATCAATACATTCTCTTTAATGTATATAGCGAGAGAGTTTTTCGCAGATGTAAGTTTGTTTACACCGGTGGGGTATATTGTGGTAGATTGCATAGTGTTACACAACTCTACAATGATTTCATTATTAGCTAAATCACCAATAAAAGCTGTTACTGAAAACTGATAATTGTCGTAATTTTCGAGATATTGCGAAGTATTGGCTAAATATAGTTTTAGTTCGTTTCCATTTAATTTTACAACAGCACATTTATCATCTTTCCATCCTGTAGATAAACAGCCAACTATTGTTATGTATTCTCCTTCGATAGAGGCTGATAATTCTATCATCTGGTCGTTGCGTTCAAGTGTATTAATGGGATATATCTTGTATCCTGCATCATATACCGATTTGCCGTCACGACTGAAAGATAGAAGTTCTTTTTCTTCTCCGTTGGGCATTACAATAATATTTTTCCCAGACAATATACTCCAAGTTGAACCAATACCGTGTAGTATCTTATCATTTATAATTTTTTTGCTATCATCTTGAAAGGTTATTTCGACCTGCATATAGTCCAATGAGTTGCCATTTGCATCTGTAACAGTTCCCAGATCGTATATCTGACATTTCTTAACATCCTCCGACATCTCACTATTGATATAGTTGTCTATTGGTAACTCTTTACCCACGTACCATTCACCAAAGTCATACATGCAAAGCTCAGTATTGTCTTTTAAATTGTATCGGTATACCATATTATCCTCTGTTGTTCGTAATAGTGCAATAGCTTCTTTATTGTCATTACGAACCACTTGATATACAACACCATTAACTACAGTGTCATTATCGACATAAAAATTATTAACAGATATAGCGTCGAATGAGTAGCTCATTTGACTCCATAGAGTAGTGTTGTTGTAAAACCTATTGTTGCTATATGAAAACAATGTTATTAGGCTTAACAAAATTGCAAGTAAAACTCTTCTTTTCATAATTCGTTGGTTTAAAGGGTTACTTTAACATATTAATCTCGTAAAACTTCTATACTTGTGTTGTTTGGGCAAGTAAAAACCATCTGAAAATTTAACAGTTGGTGCATCAAAGATAGTATGTTTTTCAATTGCATTTTCAAAATTAGCCGTAATTTTCAATTCTTTGTTTGCTATATAATAAACATAACGAAAGAGAGCTGAGCCGGGATTTACATTTAGGCTCAACCCTCTTGTGTGGGATTATCGAGTAAGCAGCTCTTCGATTACTTGGGGGAAGTGGCGGTGTTCGAGTACGTGAATGCGATTGGCAAGGGTGTCGGGGGTGTCGTCGGGGCGTACTTCGCAACGAGCTTGGAAGATGATTTCGCCACCGTCAATCTGTTCGTCGACGTAGTGAATGGTAATACCACTCTCGCTGTCGCCGGCGGCAAGTACAGCCTCGTGAACATGGTGTCCGTACATGCCGGGTCCTCCATGACGAGGCAACAACGAAGGGTGTATGTTGATAATGCGACCGGCAAAGGCGGTGGTGAGGGGTGTCTCTATTTTACGCATAAATCCGGCCAATACGACGAGGTCGATTTGTTCCTTTTGTAGTACCTCTACGATGGGGTGCGCTTCGCTCCACACCTCCTTGGGGAATGTGTGGGTGGGGATGTTGAATGGTTGCATACGTTGATGTACACCGGCGTTGGCGCGATTGGATAGTACACAAGCAACCTCAATCTCTTTGTTGCCTGCCAAGTGGCGGGCAATAGCCTCGGCATTGGTGCCTGAGCCTGAGGCAAAAATAGCGATTCTTTTCATAATGTATAGTTGTTTGTTATCTTCTTGTCGGGAATGAAGGATTGGATCCATATCCACCCGATGCGCCATATCCGCCGGGAGTATTGCCATAGGCATTACCCGAGCCATATCCGTATGGGTCGTCGTTCTCTTCCTCCTCTTTCTTATCTTTCTTCTCCTCTTTGGGTTTGTTTTTCTTTATGGCATTGGGTTTTTGCATGTCTATGGCAGTGTGGTATATATTCCAGTCTTGCTCCATGTTCCAGTAGGCACGCAACTCGAGGGCTTGAGGGTAATAGTACACCTCTTCGGGTTGCAGCTTGAGGGCGTAGTTTCCGGTATCATATTTGCCATTATTGTTGCTGTCGATAAATAGGCGGGCGTAGTATGTACCGGGTTTTAAGTAGGTAAACTCAGCCCCGCCGTCTACTACGGGTACGTTTACAACCGGTTTGTCGCTGCCATCGAGCAGTTGCACAATGGCACTGCCCGATATCCCTGTAATGGCAAAGTATAGATTGGAGTACTCTTGCAAAGATTTTATCTTGAAGTTTTTGTCGGTCTTGTCGGTGTGGAGTCCGTACATATCCGTTACAGCCACCGAGTCAATTTCAATCTTGTATTCGCCCTCGGGTTTCCACTTGTGGGAGAGCAAATAAGTGCGCGAACGGGTCGAGTCGGGGGCAAGGGTGTATATGGTGTCGGGGATATTTATCCACAATGTATCTTGCTTCTCGTATAGATGGAAGGCCGAGTGATTGATGCTGTCGATAGGTGTGTCGAATTGTATAGATATAGGCTTGTTTACATCATGACTGTTGCTTACGTTAAGCTCCATCTTGGCAAATACCGTAGGGATAACCTCCGGCAGCGTGTCGCTCTCGGCTTTAGGTTGTTTCTTTTTCTTGTTTTTATTCTCCTTGGGTGCGCGGTAGGTCATGGTGAGGGTGTCGTCATATAGCGAGAGGTTGTTGAGAGTGTCGGTACGATAATATTGCATGGCAATCTTCAGTGTGTCGATGTTAAAGACGAGCGAATCTTTTATCCAATAAGACAATGTGTCGTTGGTGAGATTTTTCTCTAAAACATACCAATTGCTATCGGCCTCGAAGTTGAGAGGAGTAATCGAGGGTAACGAGTCGTGAGGTGTCGAGAAGATAAAGTCGAGCTTGTTGCGCGATACACGCGATTTGTCTTCCATGTAACGGTTTTTCTTTTGCTCGTTGAAAGCCATGAGCAGGATATCGTTGGGGTAAAAACTATTATAGTCTATATATATAATAGTATCAACGGTCAACGAGTCGGTGTAGATTGTGTCGGCATATTGCTTGGGCTCGGCATAAGAGACAAATGAGGTGTCGAGAAATGCAATGTCCTCGGTGGGTGCATCAAATCGATAGTTGCGATTGCCGTCCTTGAGAGCAAAAATGCGATAAGGGATGTTGGCCTTGAGGTTGCGAATGGTGAAGTGTCCCAAAGCATCGCTTGACGATACACGCTCCATGGGTAGGGTGGTGAAGGCTGTGTCGTCGAGGTTGCTGTATGCACCCACAAGCATGCCGGTGATGGGCTCTAAATTCTCGGCATTGAGCAATATACCCGATATCTGTAGCGAATCGAGCGATGGGCCGGTCGAGAATGAGAGGCTGAACCCTTTTAACGGATTCTTCTCATTGTTATCAACAATGGCATCGCTGAAGTCCATGGTGTAGGTGGTGTTGGGCAATAGCGAGTCTTGCAACTCGATGCGCACCTTCTTACCCTGCGCCTGTATCTTGGGCATGTTGATTTGTGGCGGTGAAATGATAACCTTCTCAGAGGGCTTGTCGACCTGAATGATTTCGTCAAACTCAATCTCGATGCGTTTGTCGTTAATGTTGCAAGAGTTGGGCATCGGTCGGCTCTTGATATATCGCGGGGGTGTTTCGTCTTTGGGTCCACCGCTGGGACGCGACATGTTGGCGCACGAGAAGAGCATCAACCCTACAGTTATAATAAGTAGAACGATGGGTAGGTATCGTAGTGACGAGTGATATTTCATAATACATTGTATAAATTGTGGCGATAAAGGTACAAAAAAAGTGGTATCGGGAGCAAAATATCGCATATTTACCCCACTCTTTGTGCTAAAAAATCAAATAAAGGAGTGGAATTTGCTGTATAAAAGAAAAAAACCGTATATTTGCACGCTAAATAAAATGCGAAAAATCTATAAATTTAAAACATAAAGTAATAGACACATGCAAAACAAAGTTTTTACAGGAGTGATTGCTACTTTGTTAGCTTTGATCTGTCTGTTCTATCTCTCTTTCTCAATGGTGACTTCACACCACAACGGAAAGGCAGAGGAGTATGCAGCCGGTGATGAGACTTTGTACAAAGAGTATATCGACTCAATCTCGACAGAGAAGGTTTATCTTGGTTATTACACCTATCAACAATGCCGTGAGATGGAGATCGGCTTGGGTCTTGACCTTAAGGGTGGTATGAACGTAACTCTTCAAATCTCGGTTGCCGACGTTTTGAAACAGTTGTCAAACAACAACCCCGATGTAAACTTCAACAAGGCCATCGCCAACGCAGTAGCTAACCAAGCTGACAACAACGACTTCTTGCAAGTCTTTGTAGACGAGTATAAGAAACTCGATCCCAATGTTCGTTTGGCTGCTATCTTCAGCACCCACGAGTTGAAAGAGAAAATCAAACCCGCTTCAACTAACGAAGAGGTTATTGATGTATTGCGCGAAGAGCTTAACACAGCCGTTGACAACTCTTACAACGTATTGCGCAATCGTATCGACCGCTTTGGTGTGGTTGCTCCCAATATCCAAAAACTTGAGAAGGATGGTCGTATCCTCGTTGAGCTTCCCGGTGTGAAAGAGCCTGAGCGTGTACGCAACCTTTTGCAAGGTGCTGCCAACCTCGAGTTCTGGGAGACCTATAAATATGAGCAAGTTGTAGCTCAATTGCAATCGGTAAACAATGCCTTGGCTTTGTCGGCTGCCAACCAAGAGGTTGCAGAAGAGACTGTTGCCGAAGAGGTTGTTGAAACCGTTGCTGAGGCTGTTACAGAGCCTGCTGTAGTAGACAGCTTGAGCGCTGCTCTCGAAGAGGTTGTTGCTGAGAATAACGAAGCTGCTCAAATGGAGCAATTCCGTAAGCAAAACCCCTTGTTCTCTGTATTGATTCAAGACCAATTCCAAGGCTCACCCGTTCTTGGTATTGCTCACAAGAACGATACTGCTGAGGTCAACAGCATGTTGGCAAGCAAGATTGCTCAAGATATTCTTCCCAACAACCTCGTTACTCGCTGGAGTGTAAAGGCTATCGATGAGAAGGGTACTTACTTCCAACTCGTTGCCTTGAAAGCCGGTAAGGGCGGTCGTGCCTCTATGTCGGGCGATGTTGTGGTAGATGCTCGTGACGACTTCGATAAATATCGTGGTGGTTCGGTAGTTCACATGAACATGAACAGCCAAGGTGCCAAGGAGTGGGAAAAACTCACCGGTAACAACATTGGTAACGCAATCGCAATCGTACTTGACGACCAAGTATATTCATTCCCCAACGTAAACGGTGCAATTGCCGGTGGTAGCTCGGAAATCTCGGGTGGCTTTACTCCCGAAGAGGCCAAAGACTTGGCCAACGTGCTCAAGTCGGGTAAGATGGCAGCCGGTGTAAACATCATCCAAGAAGACGTTATCGGTCCTTCATTGGGTCAAGAGGCTATCAACAGCGGTATCATCTCGTTTGTTGTTGCGCTTATCATCTTGATGATTTACATGGTTGTAATGTATGGCTTCATCCCCGGTTCGGTAGTAAACGTAGGTTTGCTCATCAACTTCTTCTTCACAATGGGTATTCTTGCCTCTATCCAAGCCGTGCTTACACTTTCGGGTATTGCCGGTATCGTGTTGGCATTGGGTATGGCAGTGGACGCCAACGTGCTCATCTTCGAGCGTACAAAAGAGGAGTTGCGCTCGGGTAAGAACCTCAAGACTGCTATTGCCGATGGTTACAAGAACGCATTCTCAGCCATCTTCGACTCGAACCTTACCTCTATCATCACAGGTATTATCTTGTTGATGTACGGTACAGGTCCTATCAAGGGTTTTGCTACAACACTTATCATCGGTATCGTTATTTCGTTCTTTATCGCAGTGTTCCTCTCTCGTATTGCATTTGAGTGGATTTCGGATAAAGAGTGGGGTAAGAACATCACATTCACTACCGGTGTTTCTAAGAACTTGCTTGTAAACAACAACTTCAATATCTTGGGTAGCCGTAAGATTGGTTTCATCATATCGGCTGTATTGGTTGTAATCATGACAGTATCGTTTGTTACTCGTGGTGTAAACCAAGGTATCGACTTCTCGGGTGGTCGCAACTATGTTGTCCGCTTCGAAGAGCCTGTTAATACTCAAGAAATCCAACGCATGCTTGTTCCCCAATTTGAGGGTAGCTCATTGTCGGTAATCACTATCTCAAGCGAGAACCAAGTTCGTGTATCTACCAACTATCGTATCGCTGAGACTGATGAAGCTATCGACCAAGAGATCATCGAGAAACTCTATGCCGGCTTGGCAGAGATGGTAGATAACAAGGGTGTTGAGGCATTTGAGGCCGAGCATGTAATGAGTGTACAAAAAGTAGGTCCCTCAATTGCCGAGGACATCAAGACCGGTGCTATGTGGGCTGTATTCTTCTCACTCATCGCTATCTTCTTGTACATCTTGTTGCGTTTCCGTGATATTGCTTTCTCTGTTGGTACTTTGGTATCATTGGCATTCACTACTTACGTGATTATCGGTCTCTACTCACTCTTCTATGGTATCATACCTTTCTCAATGGAGATTGACCAAACATTCATCGCTGCAATCCTTACCGTTATCGGTTATGCCGTGAACGATACAGTGGTGGTATTCGACCGTATCCGCGAGGAGCTTCAACTCTATCCCAAACGCAATCGTGCCGAGGTTATCAACTACGCTCTCAATAGTACATTGTCGCGTACAATGAACACCTCTGTAAGTACCGCTGTTGTATTGCTTGTTATCTTCATCTTGGGTGCTGATACAATCCGCAGCTTCGTATTTGCCATGTTGTTTGGTGTTATCGTTGGTACTTTTGCTACCTTGTTCGTCGCTACACCTATTGCCTACGAAATCCAAAAGGCTCGTTTGGCAAAGAAGGGTTTGGAGTTTGATGACTCGGTACTCTCAAAGAAATAATCTTTGCAAGAGCATATAATAATGGGCTGTTCCGTTGAGGAGCAGCCCATTTTCTTATATATAATGTGTGAATAGCGGGTTTGTGCCGGTTTGTGGCCGGGTGTATCAGTCGAATAGCGCGTGTAATACGGCGGGTGATGACAGTTGTCCCATGCCCGATAGGTGGATGCTGTAATAAGTAATAATACGGTCGAGAATGATATTGCGCTCGCCACGTGAGAAACGATATAGATGAAGGTTGGCAAAATTCATGCGCAACAGTTTTATCATAAAAGTCGCCTCGTCGGGTTGTAACGAGGGGTTGAAGATGGGCTGTTCGGGTACAAATATACCCTCTTGCATGTCGAAGTATGTACCTCTTCGGTAGCCGTCGGTGTTGGGTGTTATGCCCATATACGAGGTAAGTCCTATGAGGAAACAAAGGTGAAAGTTACCCAATCCGTTGTTGATGCGGTCGAGAAGGTGTATTGACCGGGCTATGTAGGCAAAAAGTTCGGGTTGTGGCTCATTATTGCGCAGTACACTCCCCATAAATTCCGATAAAAACATGGCAAGAGAGGCGCGTATAGGGTCGCTTTGCATGTAAGGTAGCGGTATCCATGTGTGAGCCTCGCGTATACGCTGCAAGCTGCGTCCAGGGCGAGTCTCTACTTCCAGTTCGAGTAGTGACAAAGGCATGTACAGCGCGCGCGCCATCTTGGCGGCACGCCCGGCTCCGCGTGGCAGAGTATAGGCCATGCGACCATAGCGCTCGGTGTAAATGTGTACTACCGAGAGGGTGTCGTTATAGGGAATCGTGTGAAGAACAATGCCTCGTGTCTTGTCGTACATAGATGCAAAATAACACAATAAAAGCCAAAGGTGCAAGCGTCGAGAGGGTTAAAAACCCCCGTTTTACCTCCAAATCATTATGAAATAGCATGAAAAATAAAATTTTGAGTCAAAAAGTTTTGCAGATATAAAAAAGAGCCGTATATTTGCACTCGCTTTTGTAGGAGTGCATTGTTACTCGACAAAGTAATAAGGTTTGGCCCATTCGTCTATCGGTTAGGACGCAAGATTTTCATTCTTGAAAGAGGAGTTCGATTCTCCTATGGGCTACAAGATAAATAAATAAAACACTAAAGACATGGCAAACCATAAATCTGCTAAGAAAAGAATTAGAGAGACACAAGTTAGAAACTTGCATAACCGTTACTATGCAAAGACTGCTCGTAACGCTATGCGTAAGTTGCGTGCTACAACTGTGAAGGATGAGGCCGCTGAGTTGTACAAGAAAGTAAGCTCAATGCTCGACAAGCTTGCCAAGAAGAATATCATTCACTCAAACAAGGCAGCTAACCTCAAGTCGAAGCTCGCTCATCACGTTAACGCTCTCTAATCTGCGTTACAAGTTACAGGTGGTTGTTTAACCCCTGATGATGGCCCATTCGTCTATCGGTTAGGACGCAAGATTTTCATTCTTGAAAGAGGAGTTCGATTCTCCTATGGGCTACC
>JAGBHF010000062.1 GCA_017935645.1 Bacteroidaceae bacterium
CGTACGTTAAAAATTTCAATTAACCCCTTCCCGCTGCGCGGACTTCCCCTATCTCGCTAACGCTCGCAGGGGCAGAAAAAGAGACCTCGCCTGAGGAGGTTTTATAGACATAAGGACAAAAGATACAAAAGAATTTTACGCACAAAGAATATGTTCCTTATGTTCTTATGTCTTAATAAATTACCATTTTGTCGGGTATGCGGACGCAATAAAATTGTGTCCCTTCGTGAGAGGATATCTCACACCCCTCAACCCGTGCTCCACACGTATTTTTACCTCGCGATAGAAACCACGCACAGGGTAACCTTTTCTCCCCATGTGTTTTACGCACGTAAAATATAGGGGGAGTGGCTGTAAGCCGAGGGGGTTGGAGGATATCACCGTACGTTAAAAATTTCAATTAACCCCTTCCCGCTGCGCGGACTTCCCCTATCTCGCTAACGCTCGCAGGGGCAGAAAAAGAGACCTCGCCTGAGGAGGTTTTATAGACATAAGGACAAAAGAGACAAAAGAATTTCACTCACAAGAATATGTTCCTTATGTTCTTATGTCTTAAAAAACTATCCATATATCGGATATGCGGATGTTATTTCAACTTTAAATAGCTCAGCATTAAAAATAATACTATCGTAATGTGGTGCGATGAAACATTATATTATATTTGCACTAAATTTTTAACGAAATATGTTCTATGAAAAAGTTTATTGCTGTACTGATAGCTCTGATTGGATATGCTGTTGTTACATCGGCTCAAGTGGCTGCTCCCGTTAATGATACTACCTACTATACCGACGCTCAAGTGTCTGAGTTGCTGCGCAATATGCCTAATATAGAGGTGGGTAAAGGTGTAACTGTGCAGAGCAAGGACAACCGATATAAACTCACCATGCGACTGAGAATGCAGAGCTTGGTGGGGCTTACTTTCGATAATGACTTTGCACTGAACAAGACCGAGGCGTGCATCAAGCGCCTGCACATGCGATTTGACGGTCACGTGTTTACGCCCAAGGTGGCCTACTCTATCCAACTCGGATACACGCCTTACGATGCCAAGGACCTACCCGACGGAGCTATCAATATCGTGCGCGATGCGATGCTCTATTACATTCCTTCATCGTCGTGGAACATAGGTATAGGACAGACCAAGCTGCGTGGCAGTCGTGCCAATATCAACTCGTCGAGCGCACTGCAATTTGTCAACCGAAGTATTGTCAACTCGGAGTTCAGCATCGACCGCGATTTTGGTATGTTTGCCGAGTTTCACAACAAGATAGGTAAGCAATTTCACTATGCCATCAAAGGCTCAATTACCAGTGGCGAGGGTCGTAACTTCGCCGTGTCGCAGAACAGCGGACTGGCCTATACAGCGCGTGTAGAGCTATATCCGTTGGGCCGTTTTGCCTCACGTGGCGAGGTGAGCGAGGGATGCTATGTGCGCGAGGAGTCGCCCAAACTTGCCATTGGCGGTGCATACAGCTACAACGACAAGGCTTGTCGCCTGCAAGGTCAGAAAGGGGCTTTGCTGAAGGACAACGACCGACGCTCGTTGCAATCGTGGTTTGCCGACCTTATATTCAAGTATCAAGGTTTTGCCTTCTACACCGATGTGATGGGTCGCTTGTGTGCCAATCCGGTAGTAACCGATGGCGAAGGCAATGCCACACAACGCATCTACACCGGTTGGGGTGTCAATGTGCAAGCGAGCTATACATTCAAATATGATTGGGAGGTAGGACTCCGCCACTCGACCCTGCTTCCCGACAGCGAAACAGCAGTATATGAGGGATATACTACCGAAAATCAGGCTACCGTAGTTCTCACCAAGTATTTTATAGGTCACAACCTCAAGATACATGCCGACCTCTCGTACAACTACGCCACCGGAGCATCGGCCGACTACCTGAGCAACAACCGTTGGCAAGCCATGCTATCGGTAGATGTGGGTATTTAATCCACAATCTAACCCCGAAACACATATTTGTTGCGTTACTCGGTTTTTTTTCATAACTTTGTTAGCTCAATGATGTTATAAAGAGTAATAACCCATTAAATACAGAAATATATATGTTGAACAAGATTAATCAAACAGCAGCCTACCTCAAGACAATGGTAAGCTATCGCCCCGAAACCGGTATTATTTTGGGTACCGGCCTTGGTCACCTTGCCGACGAAATAACAGAAAAAGTAGAGATACCCTACGAGCAAATCCCCCACTTCCCCCTATCGACAGTAGAGGGTCACAGTGGTAAACTTATCTTTGGTAAACTTGGTGGTAAGGAGGTACTTGCCATGCAAGGTCGTTTCCACTACTACGAAGGTTACGATATGAAGCAAGTTACTTTCCCCGTGCGTGTATTCAAGGCTATGGGTGTTAAGACTCTCTTTGTGTCGAATGCGGCAGGCGGTATGAACCCCGACTTCAAGGTGGGCGACATCATGATTATTACCGACCATATCAACCTCTTCCCCGAGCATCCCTTGCGTGGTAAGAATCACGAAGAGTTGGGTACACGTTTCCCCGATATGAGTGAGGCCTACTCTCCTCGCCTCATTGCCAAAGCCAACGAGATTGCCGAGCGTTGTGGTATCAAAGTACAACACGGTGTTTATGTAGGCACATCGGGTCCCACATTCGAGACACCAGCCGAATACCGCTACTTCCGTCGCATAGGCGGTGATGCAGTGGGTATGAGTACAGTACCCGAGGTGATAGTTGCACGTCATGGCGAGATGGAAGTATTTGCCATCTCGGTTATTACCGACCTCGGTGTTGAAGGTATTGTCGAGAAGTGCTCACACGAAGATGTGCAAAAGGCTGCCAACGCGGCACAGCCCCTCATGACCCGTATCATGCAAGAACTTGTAACCGAGTGCTGATAGAGAATGGAAGAGAATAAACGAACCGAAATATCGACGCTGGGAGAATTTGGCTTGATAGAACGTCTTACAGCCGAAATGCCCCTTGTCAACGAATCGTCATGCAAAGGTGTGGGCGATGATGCTGCCGTGTTGCACTACGGCGATAAGGAGACCCTTGTGACTACCGACTTATTGCTCGAAGGTGTACACTTTGACCTGACTTATGTTCCATTGGCTCACTTGGGATACAAGGCGGCAATTGTCAACTTCTCGGACATTTATGCCATGAATGGTACTCCTAAACAAATAACCGTATCGTTGGGTGTGTCAAAGCGTTTCTCGGTAGAAGATATGGAGCAATTATATGCCGGTATACGCATGGCTTGTGCCAACTATAACGTGGATATAGTTGGTGGCGATACAACATCGTCAATGACAGGACTTACCATAAGCATTACTTGTATAGGTGAAGCCGACAAAGACAAAATTGTGTACCGCAGTGGTGCTCAAGAGAATGACCTTATATGTGTCAGTGGCGATTTGGGCGCTGCATATATGGGCTTGCAACTGCTCGAACGTGAGAAAGTAGCTTTTGCCGGTCAGACCGACTTCACCCCCGAATTTGGTGGCAAAGAGTATCTGTTGGAAAGACAACTCAAGCCCGAGGCACGTCGCGACATTGTTGCATCGTTGGCTCAAGCCGGTATCGTACCTACTGCCATGATGGATATTTCGGACGGTCTTTCATCGGAATTGCTTCACATCTGCAAGCAGAGCAATGTGGGTTGTCGCGTATACGAGGAGCGTATACCTATCGACTACCAAACAGCTATCATGGCCGAGGAGCTGAACATGAACCTCGTTACAGCAGCGCTGAATGGTGGCGAAGATTATGAATTACTCTTTACCGTGCCCCTATCGAAGCATGATGTCGTAAGTGCTATACCCGGTGTGAAGGTTATTGGACACATAACAGCACCTTCGTTGGGCAGCTATCTGATAGCACGCGACGGCTCGGAGATACAATTGCGAGCCCAAGGCTGGAATCCTCTCAGCGAGTAATAGACCGCAGATATAAAGTGAAAGGTTGCACCATATTGTGTGGTGCAACCTTTCTTTATTACAACAATAGAATTACATCAATAATATCCACTTGCCGTCTTGTTGAGAAATGATGTGAGATAGTAATTTTAGCTTGTGAGTAAAATTGTAATTATACCATTTATTTTCTTTCCTCAATTTTCTTATATTGTTGTATGCTTTCGGCTTCTGCTCTATGTTGAACATTCTTGCCACCTGAAAAACTCCATGTTACGGTAAAAGTAAATGATGTGGGTTTCGTAACATTGTGATAATATGACGTATATTCATCTCCTTCTGTTTTACTTTTACGCCCCTTTGCCCAAATGTTTGAATGTAAGGATAGACGTAATTTATCATTAAAGAGCGTTTTCCACAATGATGCTTGTACGTTTCCTACAGGTTGCCAATAGTAGTTTTCAAAACTTGTTCCGGTTTCCCAATATGCATTAAGAGAAGCTCCAAATGTTGATGTAAAGTTAAAATTGTTGTTCCACCAGAATTTTCCACCCCATTTACCCTTTAGAGTTTCCGTCTTTGACTCAAAGTAATCTTGAATTGCAGCTGCTTGAATCTTAGTATTCCACCATTTAGTCGGATTATAAGAGAACTCTATTCTTGCGCCTAACATTCTTCTATACTTTCCATTTTCGGGTCTTGACCAAGTAATGTTTTCATTTTGGTCATTTATACCATGCTCATAATAAATAGGGTCATTCTCATGTCCATACATCAGCATCATGGATATATGTCTGTTTATAGAAAAACGGGCCATCAATTCATGAGTTGTAGGCGTTATAAGGTCGGGATTTCCTGTTGTATAATGATATGGAGTAGAGAAATTTTTATAACTATTTATTACGCTGTACGGCATGTCACTGACGCTGCATTGGTACATTACACCAAGCATTGTACCTCTCTGTGGATTAATCATCCACACCAAGTTTGCTTGAGGACACAAATATACATCATCAAAGAACGTAGTCATATTAGCTGTCTCAACTTCCATTCGATTATATTGCAATGTCAGTCCGGCACTATACATCAAGGATTTTGTCATGCCTGTAAAGTTTGCATAAGCCGAAGCTGAATGAGCATCAGCATTGTTACTCAACCCAGCTGTTTCATCATTGTAACGAATAAACTGATAGTCAGCACCTACTATTAATTCTTTTCCACCGTTAAACTTATGAGTGTACTTAGGATAGAATTGAAACATATTGGTCTTTTCCTGAGTACTATTCTCATATGAGCGGATATCATCCTTATCCTCAAATTGTTTTATCTGATGGTTTTGATGGTAGTAGTCGGCAGTCATCTCCAACTTTGAGCCCTTATCATCGGTAGTCAAAATATATTTGGCTACTGTTTGTTGAACAAACTGACTTTCAGGGCCATGAATTATAATGTTGTTTTCCATAGCCTCCTCATCACCTCCCATAATAGTCTCTACGATACTGTTCTGCTTGTTTTTAATAGTGACATTTCTTACATATTCCGATATGGCAAATGTTGATTTGTTATTTATCTCATAACTTATATTCAAGCGATTGCCAAAGACATTTGACCACGAGCGAGTTTTGGAAATAGTATTGGTCTGCGATCCCGTATCATATACATAACTGTACATAGCATCTTCTAATAGTTGTTGATGCTTATAAATAGCATAGTAGCTAAAACTCCATTTCCCAATACTTGCGTCAAAGACAAAGGTGGGTGAACTATTGTTATAACCATAGGCCGTCATAGCACCTACATTCAACCCAAGATATCCTGAATATCCTCCATCTTTTGACTTTTTTGTAGTAATACGGATGACTCCACCTTTAGTAGTTGCACCTTCACCAATGGCAAGATAGTCCACCTCTATGTTTTCAATATTCTTTGGAAGGATGGCCGCAAGTTCATCTTGCGAATTGATTTTTATTCCGTTTACATATATTACCGGAAGTTTGTCCAATAGATTGATTTTATTCTCTGATACACTTATTCCCGGCAAGAAGGCAAACAATTCTTGTGAAGTATTGCAATTCTCCAACCCTGAACCTGACGGGTGAATACTATAACCTTGTGCATTGTTTATGATACGACTACCTACAACCGTTACTTCATCAAGCATAGTATCATTTGCTTGTAATTTAATTGTGCCTACATTCTCATTTCCATCAAGTGAATGATATACGCTATGATATCCGATAAAAGAAAACATCAGAATACCGGCGTCGTTACGGTTGTTTAATGTAAAGTTTCCATCATTGTTAGTACTTGTACCTGCCAGATATGTCGAATCTGCTTTTGATAGTAAAAGTACATTAACACCAACTATAGGATGATTATTCTCATCCACAACCGTTCCCGAAATGTCTTGAGCTACTATTGATTCAAGGGAGTAGCCTAAGAACATAATAATAAATAAAAATACTCTCTTTGTCATAATCTTTTTTTGTGACAAAGATAGGTTTCGGTGTATTCGAAAAGTCCTTTTTGTGCGTTACATCCGCGTTATAGAAGCGTTACATGTGCGTTACACCACTTTTGGAAACAATGTAAGATACACTTTTTCAGGGAGTTTATCTTTCAGGCGATTTTTCCTTTGGCGTATTGTACCGGGCATCGATTTCATGAAGAAGGCAACAACATTATTTGATATTTTGAGATAACCGTATAGGCACAGCATCAAGTCTTGATGACTAAGCTTCTCATTACTCTCGGCAAGAATGTGATATGCATCGTTTAACGAAGAAAGAATATCATCTTCTATCGTTTTAACATCAATGTATGTTCGTTCATGAAGTTCTTTTTCATTAAGACTTCTTATTTCTTGAATAACTTTATATGCCGATGTCTGCTCAAAAGTTATTTTCCCTTGCGATAGTTTCTCTTCCAACAAATCATCGGGCGACTTTATTATAACTTCTTTA
>JAGBHF010000063.1 GCA_017935645.1 Bacteroidaceae bacterium
AAAGCCTCTCGACCTTACGGGGTAAGGGGAAGGTGTCTGCATACAAGTCATGTCAAGCGTTTCTAAGCCTAGAGTCAGACACAATCGTCACAAGCAAGGGCTAAATCTGACACTCGAAAAATTATCTGCGGATTTTAGGATTTATTTTCTTTTTTTATCACTTCCGAGTGTCAATCTGTCTACATTTTTGTTGAGCATGCAGTATAGACCCAATGCAACAAAAGGTATGCTCAGATAATGACCTGTGTTGAGTGTGAAGCCCTCAAAAATACCATTATTAACCTTCGAAAACTCGATAAAGAAGCGAGCTATAAAGATTGTTGTCAGGCAGTAGCCAAAGAAAAATCCACGATGTAATTTCTTGTGCAGCCCGGCATAGAGAGCGATGCCAACGACAAAAATGATAATGTAGGCTATGGCTTCATAAAGTTGCGACGGATGGCGTGCAACATTGTCTACCTGACTGAATATGATGCCCCAATCGCTACCCGTCGGGTTGCCTATTATCTCCGAGTTCCAGAAATTACCCATTCGTATGCAACAGGCGGTGATAGGTGTGGCAACGGCTATATTGTCGAGTGTTTGCCATAGGTTTACGCCTGTATTGCGTGCGTAAAGCCATAGTGCAAACATCAATCCTAATGTACCACCATGGCTGGCCAGTCCGGCATATCCTACCACATGGTATTTACCTGCCGCATCGCGGGCAATGGGGAGGATAATTTCGAGCGGGCGGGTGATGAAGTATATCGGGTCGTAAAATAGGAAATGTCCCAATCGAGCACCTACAAATATACCTATGAAAGCATATAGAATAAGGCGGTCGAAGTTTTGGTCTCCAAGGTTTTGTCGCTTATATAACTGTTGCAGGATGAAGTATGCGGCTGCAAGTCCTACAAGCCACCACATTGAGTAGTAACGAATTGCAATATCACCTATCGAAAATAAGATAGGTGAGGGGTTCCATTCTATTGCACAGAGCATTGTTATCTGATTTTAAGTTATTATTTCGACAAATGTAAAAAAAAAATGCCAATTAATAAAATTGTTTCTTTGTCCTTTTGTAAAAAGCCGAAGTTCATTTAAATTTGCACGTCGAAATTCTAGGTTTCAAGTTGTCTCTTTTATGGAGCGTGGGATTAGAATTTTATGGTAAAAAGGTGTAAACAATTTCAATTTAACGGTAATTATGTTGCGATTTAAAGCTGTAGAGGAAACATTGGGTCGTGAGCCTGTTGAGGTTCAAGAGCCTAATGGTCGCCCGTCGGACTATTTTGGCGAGTATGTGTTTAACCGCGAAAAGATGTTTCGTTATCTTCCCATAAAGACCTACGAAGCATTGGTCGATGCCATTGACAACCAGAAGGCACTGAGCCGTGAGGTGGCCGATGGTGTTGCTGCCGGTATGAGACAGTGGGCTATAGATATGGGTGTTACGCATTATTCGCACTGGTTTCAACCTCTTACCGATGGTACTGCCGAGAAACATGACGGATTTATTGAGTATGACGGAAAGGGTGGTGTAGTAGAAGAATTTAGCGGAAAATTGCTGATACAACAAGAACCCGATGCATCGAGTTTTCCCAGCGGAGGTATTCGCAGTACCTTCGAGGCACGTGGCTATTCGGCTTGGGATATATCTTCACCGGCTTTTATTCTTAACAAGACTCTGTGTATACCCACTATATTTATATCATATACAGGCGAATCACTCGATTATAAGACACCCTTGCTCAAGGCGCTCAATAGTGTCAATAAAGCAGCAACGGCTGTGTGTCAATATTTCGATGAAAGTGTCAAGCGTGTAACAGCCTATTTGGGTTGGGAGCAAGAATACTTCTTGGTCGATGAGGCTCTATACAATTGTCGTGCCGACTTGATGTTGACAGGTCGTACCCTGATGGGTCACGAAAGTGCCAAGAATCAACAGCTTGAAGACCACTATTTCGGGTCGATACCATTGCGAGTCGAGGCCTTTATGCGCGACTTTGAGATTGAGTGCCACAAGTTGGGTATACCTTGCAAGACTCGTCACAACGAGGTTGCACCCAATCAATTTGAGGTTGCACCTATCTATGAGGAAGTGAACCTTGCCAACGACCACAACTTGCAGTTGATGACTGTGATGAACAATGTGGCACGTCGTCACAAGTTCCGCGTATTGTTGCATGAGAAGCCCTTTAAGGGTGTTAATGGCTCGGGTAAGCACAACAACTGGTCATTAGGAACCGACACCGGTGTGCAACTCTTCGCCCCGGGTAAGACTCCTATGGCCAATCTACAGTTTATAACTTTTGTAGCCAATGTAATGGCAGCCGTACACAAGCACAATGCGCTGCTAAAGGCCTCCATCATTTCGGCAACCAATCAGCACCGTTTGGGCGCCAATGAGGCACCACCTGCCATTATATCTATCTTCTTAGGACGACAAATAGGGGAGTTGGTCAACAAGATAATTCAGTCGCCCACTATAGAGGCTCTCAGCTTGGCTGCAAAGAGCGAGTTGGACTTGCATGTATTTCAAGTACCCGAGTTGTTGCTCGATAATACCGACCGCAACCGCACTTCGCCTTTTGCCTTTACAGGAAATCGCTTCGAGTTCCGTGCTCTCGGTTCATCGGCCAACAGTGCAACGTCAATGATTGTTATCAATGCCGCCGTCGCTAGTCAATTGATGGAGTTCAAGGTAAATGTCGATAACCGCATTGCCCAAGGTATGAGCAAGGAAGAGGCTATCTTTGCCGAAGTGCGCAAGATTCTTATCGAGAGCCAACCCATCCATTTCGACGGCAATGGTTACAGCGACGAATGGAAGGCTGAGGCAGCACGTCGAGGACTCGATTGTGAAAATTCGGCTCCGCTCATGTACGATAACTACCTCACTCCACAAACAGTCGAAATGTTCAAGAAAACCGGCGTATTGACACACTCCGAGCTCTTGGCTCGCAATGAGGTAAAATGGGAGTTGTATACCAAGAAGATACAGATAGAGGCTCGTGTGTTGGGCGACTTGGTGATGAACCATATAGTACCCGTAGCTACACGATATCAATCGATTCTTATTGATAATGTGTTTAAGATAAAAAATCTCTTCCCTGCCGACAAGGTCGAGGCTATCGCCGCCAAGGATATGGATGAGATTGAGAAGATAGCCCTCCACATGCACGCCATTAAGGAACTTGCCAATGCTATGGTGGAGGCTCGCAAGGTGGCCAACCGTATCGAGAGTGAGCGCGAAAAGGCCATTGCCTACCACGAGGATATCGAACCCTATATGGAAGAGATACGCTATCATGTCGATAAACTGGAATTGATGATTGATAACGAAATATGGCCCTTGCCCAAGTATCGCGAACTTATGTTTATTAAATAGTATATTACCTTGCCGATAACTATCTAATTATTAGAAATGTTGTCGGCAAGTTTGTTTTTATACCAAAAAAGTAAGGCGCGATATATGTAAAAAAGAATAAAAATATTATTTTTGCACATCACAATTTACAACATAGCAAACAGATAATAATATGTTAGATCCTCTCAAACACGAATGTGGCGTTGCCTTGGTAAGACTCTTGAAGCCACTGTCGTACTACAAAGAGAAATACGGTACTTATATGTACGGTCTCAATAAGTTGATGCTCCTGATGGAGAAACAACACAATCGCGGACAGGAAGGCGCCGGATTGTCATGTGTAAAACTGCATGCACAACCTGCCGAGGAGTTTATCTACCGCGAGCGTGCCTTAGGTACAAGTGCTATTCAAGAGATATTCGGCAAGGTACAAAAGACAATCATGCAGTATCCCTATGCCGACAAAGATGCTCAATGGATTGAGCAACATCTGCCTTTTGTTGGAGAGGTATATATGGGACACCTTCGTTATAGTACCACCGATAAGAAAGGTCTGTCGTATGTACATCCTTTCTTGCGTCGTAGCAACTGGCGTTCGCAAAACTTGCTCTTGTGTGGTAACTTCACCATGACCAATGTCGACGAAATTTTCGATTATGTTGTAGCCCAAGGACAGCACCCCCGCTACTTGGCCGATACATTTGTAATACTTGAGCAACTCGGGTCGGCCTTGGATGCCGAGAACTATCGTCTCAGCACTAAGTATCGTCAAGAAGGTCACACCGGACTGCTCAATGACTTGATTGAGGATAACCTCGATATAGCAGGCATGTTGCGTCGCGAAGCTCCCATCTGGGATGGCGGATACGTAATGTGCGGACAAACCGGTAGTGGCGATATGTTTGCCGTACGTGACCCCAAAGGCATTCGCCCCGCCTATTACTATCGCGACGAAGAGATTGTCGTTGTAGCATCGGAGCGTCCTGTTATACAAACAGCACTGAACATACCCGTCGAAGAGGTGTATGAACTCAGCCCCGGCGAGAGCATCATTATCAAGAAAAACGGTGAGGTAAACTTTGAGCAAATTATGGAACCGCTCGACAACCAAGCCTGTTCATTCGAGCGCATATACTTCTCACGTGGTAGCGACCGCGACATTTACAACGAGCGCAAGATGCTCGGTAAGCAACTCACCGATTCGATTCTTAAGAGTATCGACTATGACCTGGATCACACCGTATTCTCATTCATCCCCAATACATCGGAGGTTGCCTACTACGGTATGGTGCAAGGTATGACCGAATATCTTATCTCGCAAAAGATAAAGCAAATAACAAGTGGTCGTAACAAGCTCTCGGAGGAGGAACTTTATCGTATCCTTTCGCGTCACGTGCGCACCGAGAAGGTTGCCATCAAGGATATCAAGTTGCGCACATTCATCTCTGAGACCAATACCCGCAACGACCTTGCCGCGCACGTTTATGATATTACATACGGTACAATAACCCCCTACGTCGACAACCTTGTAGTTATAGACGATAGTATCGTGCGTGGTACTACACTCAAGCAAAGCATCCTCAAGATACTCAGTCGCTTGCATCCCCGCAAGATTGTCGTTGTGTCATCTTCACCGCAGGTTAAGTATCCCGACTTCTACGGTATCGACATGTCGAACATGGACGAGTTTATAGCCTTCCGTACCACAGTCGAACTACTCAAAGAAACCGGTCGTGAGAGCCTCTTGGACGAAGTTTATGCCAAGTCAATAGCACAACGCAATCTGCCCAAAGAGGAGATTGTAAACTATGTGAAAGATATATATGCACCCTTCACAATGGAGGATATATCACGCAAGATATCAGAAATGCTATCGGAAGAGGTTGAATGCCCCGTTGAGATAGTATATCAATCGCTCGAAGGCATGCACAAAGCCATCCCCAATCATCCCGGCGACTGGTACTTCTCGGGCAACTATCCCACTGCAGGTGGCAACCGCCTCGTTAACGAAGCCTACATCCGCTACTACGAAAAGTGCATAGCCCCCAATAAGTAACAGAGAAAATTATTCATATACCCTAAGAAGTGAATCGCATCGCCGGTTCACTTCTTTTGTATTATTGGGCTTTTAAGGTAACAGTGATACTATTTTTTGCTCTCCACAGGGTTTTACGACTGAGCCATACTATTTTTAATCCCCACACCTTTTTGTTACTGAACCTTTCTCGGCGTTGTGCTGTGGCGACGCCGATATATACAAAAAAAGCCGATAAGATTTTTTTCTTATCGGCTTTGTGACCCCGGAGAGGCTCGAACTCTCGACCCAATGATTAAGAGACGACCCAACGAGTTGTCCAATTATTTAATACTCAATTTGTTATAAATGCGTTTTTAACTTTGGAAATTTTGATGGAAATTTATATTACTATTTTTCCTTCCTACAAACCTTTCTCAACTCTTTCATTACCTCATCTTCGTACCCTTTGTCTATAAGCCACAAAGTAGCATAGGCCACCCTGTCGTTGTGTGTCATTTCTAATCTATCATATGCACTATTAAGACTACCCATTCTTACATTGTTCTTTATTATAATTTGAGACAACGAGGCATAATAACTATTCACATAACTTTCGGGTATAGAATACGAGGTGCCATCATTGAGTATTATACATAAATCTCTTGATGTATCATTTGATGATGCGCTATTACAAGATATGAATAACGCCACCATTAAAACCAAAAAGAGGTATGAATGCGCTTTCATTACAATCAATTATAAAGGTTTATCATCTCTATTATTTCCCACACTACCGATACCGGCAGACCAATATACGCCACCATCCACATTATCATATTGACAAATGGGATTACACCTATTATTTTGGCAGCGACCCAACCGGCTATAACAGCAACAACAGGCATCCACCATACAGCATTGAGAAGAAATATGCTCAATACCACAAGAACGGGCAACCCTATCATCATTATGATATTCATCAATGCACCCAATTCTACAATAATATTGCCGGCGTTTTGTCGCGAAAAATAAACAAAGCTACCAACACATTCTTTACAAAAACTTGCAATAGCAAGTAGAATCAAATATTTTTCCATAATTATTTTATAATGTAACGTATTCCATCTGTTATTGAACAAAATTCTTTATACTCATTATTATTTTATATTGCATTTTACGCTCTTTACTATTACAACTTTTCGTATAAGGATAGTACGTAAAAAGAATAGTCTCTAATATATATCTTATTCTATTTCTCAAATAACCATATTCCATTTCAAATTCGGCAGAACTTGAATCAAATTCGAATGTTTTACTTCGTTCAGGACAATACAAATATTTCATTATATCGGTAGTAATCCCTACATATTCGTTCTTTTCAAACACCGCGTTGTAGTAGTCTATAGACTCTTTCAAATACTCTGCCGGTTTAGATATATTATTTATTATGTGAAGATTTCTAATAATTAAATAATCTAAAACATCATCATCAACCTGTAATATTGAAAATATCAAGGCAAATCTTTCCAATATATAATATTGTTTTAATCCCGATGAGATAAACCCGATAAACTTTTTCTCAGACAACATCAAATCGTTTATACAATTCAGTATCATATCCCATTCATCCGATACTTTTATTTTTTGACTGACATATCTGTAGCTTTTCTTCTTTTTAAGTCTTATTTTGAATTTCCTGTCTTCATACAATATGCCCTCTCTGCAATATTTACATACCCATATTTTATCATTTAAGTTTTTGTGAACCGAATAATGTCCACAACTACATATATTTCGATTGCTAATAAGAGAAAAATTATTACATATTGGACAAAAACCATATTGGGGATTTTCCTCAAATTCTCTTTTGTGAATAAAATCGGGATATACAAGGACCCAATCTTCTGCATCATAATCATATTCACAACCACAATGCGAACACTTCACTATCTTTTGAAAAAATTTCATATCACTCCTCCCTTACTCAAACAACATTATTAAGCCCACAACCTTAAGTGCCGACCCAGCGAGTTATCCAATTATTTAATAATCAATTTGTTATAAATGCGTTTTTAACTTTGGAAATTTTAGCGGAAATTCTTTACCACGTATCATCATATACCTTTAAGTCGCTTATTTCATCCACGACCTCATAAAGACATTTAACATTGTCTTTATCAAGTTCCATATTAGGATATGGTATTATAGCTTCAACACGACTCCAAACTCCATCTTTTTCTATTTCTCTTATCTCTGTTGCACAAAGGTGGAATACACCATTGTTATCTTTGACAACATACTTCCAATTCCTATGAGTATTAAAATCCAAATAATCGTCTTTGTATACAGGTATAACCTCCTTAATACAAAGCATATCACCATAATTAAAATGTGGTTCGAATTTGTCATTATCTACCGGCAACCACAAAAACTCCATGCTACCTTTATAATACGAGTGCCAAGCATATCCATCAAACTCCTTATATATACATTTATCTATCTGCAATAGTTTTTTCTTAAATAATTTCATCTGCTTATCAAAAAAGAACTCCATCATACTATAACCAGATAATAGAGCAAGCAGAATAAGTGGAAATATCATTACCCACATGTGAAGATCTTTTAAAAACAAGAATATTTCAATAGTAGCAATCACTATATCTATAGCATTGGCAAGGAATATATAAAAGAAAAAATCTTGCATCTTATTTCTTATAATCAGAGATATAAAAATCTGTGCAAAAAAATAAGTTCCGACTACACAAAAAGCCCAACAAACACGCGCAAATAATCGATCCTCTAAGAAACACATTAAAAAATACGACGACATGATTGTTATGTTGCATAGCATATACCAAAAAGCCTTAATTCTTAACTCTTTCGGCAAATAAAATAATTCTATAAACTCTCTCATATTTTCTCTTATATTTTCACTCTTAACCAACCTTTTGCGATGATGCCGCAACATCGGCACGCTTCGCCACATGGAGGTTCTCTTTTTTAAGTTCTACAATCTCTATTTCGCGTTCGTGAAGTTCACGTGTAAGTTCATCAATACGCGCACGAAGCTCGCGTATCTCGTTATCTTTCTCGCGCAAATAAGCCAACATATCACCCGACAAAGCAGGTTGCACATTATCATTTTGCTTTACCTCTCGCAACATCTCTCCTTGACCGGTTATTAGCCAATCTATATTGAGGTCGGGGTATATTTGCTGTATTTTCATGAGTTTTTTTTGTGGTATACCCTTATTTAATGATGATAAATAACTCTGTACCACACCTATAGAATTACAAAACTCCTTTTGTGTAATCCTATTATGTTTCAAATATTCTTTAATTCTTTGTTTCATAGCGAATTGTAATAAATATTATTTAGAATTTGTATAAATAAGTATTTTGGTATAAAATAATTACTTATTTCATGTATTTATTTACTTAAATCATATATATTTGCATCCAAATACATATATACTTACTCATGTTCGTACAATATAACATACACAATCGTTGGCTCGCGGAGGCAATTACGCGCCCTCTGCTATTCGACAACTGTGTTAGGCTTCGCAATAGCTACTCTCTCAATATTATATTGAGCCGAAAAACCGACGGCACACTATCTATATGTGTCGGACATTCTCATCGCAAGCCTCGATGGTACGATATTATACACATTTACCTCATCGCACTCAGTATGAGGTTCACACCATATTGGCTCTCAATATTTCGCCAAGCAGTTGATAATGGTCATTACAACAACTACAATAACCACCTATCAACATAATATTTCTCAAAAATACATAATTACATACATACGAACAAATGAATATGCAAAAAAAATCATGCCGAGGGCAAATAGCCTCTATCGCAATAGGCGAAAGCATTAACTTCCCCATCGAGAAGTATCGTACGGTTCAATCTCTTACACAAGAGATTAAGCTCATTTATTCGCGTACCTTCAAAACTCAGACTAATCGCGAAGCCGGTACTATCACAGTAACCCGCACAGCGTAATCAACCCTCAACACCTATTGACTATGGCACTCAACGAATTTTCGACCGACATCCACCGCGCACTCCGTGAGAACGCTATCACCTTCTCGCGCACCGAGGCTGCTAAGATTGTGGGCAGTAAGCAACGCTTGCAGAAGCTCATCAATCAAGGCGCAATACACGCCGTAAAGGATAACCCCGACGCGCAAAATGGTCGTTGGCGTTGCCCTGCCGAAGAGGTGCTGTGGCACGCCCGCCCCAAGCGTACCAAAACCTATTGGGAAGAACGAGGCATAAAGAAGCCCAAACCCTATCCACATGTAGCATGGCCATAACCCACAACCACCGAGCGTACTACACATCGCCGGCCAAGCGTGGCCGACGACCCGATGGCACCACACAAGTCCTTTCTGTTGTTTTATTCATGTTTAGATTATATACATCGGACGCTCGGCGTTTTTTTTGATAACCCATTTTGATAACCCATTTAGACAACCATTTGACAACCCATTTAGACAACCATATAAATATATGACCTCAACAACCGCAAAACCCACACTCGTGCGATGCACTGCCTGCGCACAGGGCATACTACCCATCGCAAACTGCCTCATGGGCTGTACCCACAGTAAGTACAAGGTACACACAGGCAAGCGAGTGTGCCCACAATACACACCGGGTAATCCACGCCCGGCAACATAGCACAAATCGTTCATATTTCACTTCGTAGCTCTGTTGCGACAACACGGCTACTCTAATATTTAGTTTCTTCATAAAAGTATCACTTGCTCCTTCACCTGCGACAGCGCGAGGAGCACTTCACGAGGCCGTAGTGTAATGAGCACGGTGCGATGAAGAACCACGTAGCATCACCATCGCACAAGAGGCAGTTCGATTCTGCCCGGTCTCACACACTTTAACTCATGATTCTATTGCACCGCCGCGAGGCAGGTAAGTATAGATTAAAAAATCTTTCATAGAACTTACACAGACTCTTTCACCTGCGACAGCGCGAAGAGTCAATCCGGTGGCGACAAAGCCGGGCTTGTACTACAGCAATTACTTATGTGTGTTTTTCATAGATATTGTGTTTTTTTAGTTTGATTTAAGTTAAGGTTAATTTCTTTTCGCGCTGTAGTATCAGGGAGTTCGACCATCCCCGCCACCACGACAACATTATTAATTATTAATTATTAATTACAACATTATGGAAAATCTTATTGGAAAGAAAGTAATCATTCGAGGCGACCGCAGTGGCGTGTTCTTCGGCACACTTGTAGCTCGTGTAGAGCGTGAAGTAACCCTCAACAATTGTCGTCGCATCTGGTATTGGGAAGGAGCGGCATCCATCTCGCAGTTAGCATCTGAAGGAACACAAAAACCCGGCAACTGCAAGTTTACCGTTACCGTTGATTCTATTGTTATCCTCGATACAATAGAGATCATCCCCTGTACCGATAAAGCCATTAAATCTATCGAAGGCGTAAAAGTATGGAAAATTCAATAAATCAATTCTTATCTGTTAGTTACGGCTACGGCTCAGGCTACGGCTCAGGCTACGGCTCAGGCTACGGCTCAGGCTACGGCTCAGGCTCAGGCTCAGGCTCAGGCTACGGCTCCGGTAACGACATAAAATCTGTAGGCAAATATATATTTCACATAATTGACGGTGTACCAACAACTATCACGAGAGTAAGAGACAATATAGCTGTTGGGTTTATTTTGCAAGGCGACCTTACGCTTAAACCATGCTACATTGTCAAGGAAGGCAATAAGTTTGCTCATGGCAATACCCTGCACGATGCAATGTTATCATTACAGGAAAAATTATACGATAACTCCACCGAAGAAGAACGTATCTCAAAGTTTGTCGAGAAGTTTCCGCAACTCAACTCTCCTTATCCGGCCAAAGAACTATTTACATACCACCACATCCTGACAGGAAGTTGTCGCATGGGGAGAGAACAGTTTTGTCGCAACCACGGCATTAATATCGAATCCGACTCTTTCACCATACAAGAGTTTATCAACCTTACCAAAGACCAATACAATGGTAGTATAATACTTAAATTACAACAACACTATGACACAGCGTGAAATCACCATCATCCAACAGCTACTCACCGACTACTACGGCGAGTTGAGCAAGCGTACCGACACACGATCCTCCGACCATCGTCGACTCATCGACCGATCAATACGAGCTCTCGACCGTGAACAACAAGAAAATCGTAACTAAACATGCACAACACCGACACTTTTGCGTCATGGCTAAAAAACACAAAGAACTATCTCTTCCGCAAGCTCAAGAGATAGACAGCACATTTACCTACGCAATAGGCATAGACCCCGACACCGAAGCATCAGGTATAGCTATATGGAATGTCGAGCAGAGCGAATACATTGCCTACACGCGCATCAAGTTCTTCGAGCTGTACCAATACCTCGACAACCTTACCAAGTATGGCATTCAATTCGAGGTGGCAATAGAGGCCGGGTGGCGCAACCCCAGCATCATGCACAACATTCATGGTTATACTACCCGAGCCAAGGCTGCATCGATAGGAGCCAATGTAGGAGCCAACCATGAGTGTGGTCGTAAGATAGTCGAGATGTGCGAGTGGCTCGGCATTGCCCACTGGCTACTCACGCCCACATCGAGCAAGTGGACACCCACCATGTTGCAACACCTCACAGGTGTAGAGCTTGGAAAGACACAGCAAGACGTTATAGATGCCATGCGACTCGTATACCACTTCAAGCGACCTATTATACCCGTTTTATAAATCATTAAACACTTTTATTAGATGAAAAAGTACATTGGAACAAAAGAGGTTCAAGCAGAACCTATGAATGAATTAACAGCTGTTGAATTAGGATATGCAAGAGCTAATGAAGATAACCACGAGTGGCGAAATGGTTATCATGTTTTATACCCTGATAACTACAACTCTTGGTCTCCTGCGGATGTTTTTAATTCTGCTTATAAATGCGCAGATTCTTTCATTGACAGAATGCACATTGAACTCGAAGAACTCCAAAAGAGAATTAAAGAAATCGAGCAAAGAGAAAACAGAGACGTATTTCTCGATACTCAATACAACATAATGAAAAGTTACGAGAACATCTTAATGTTGAGAATATCCTCTTTCTCCTCTTTCATCAACCCCAGATAAGATTAGCCACCCGGTGCGTAGTTTAACAAGAGCAAAACGATACACTTCTGCCATAATTGTGATTTGATTACCTTGTCTGTATCATGCGAGTTCGAGCCTCGTCGCACCACAACAACCCTATATTATTAATATTATGAACCTATACGAATGTAAGACAACTCACAACGGTGAATCCAAAAACTTCATCGTACAAGCCGACAGCTTTGCCGGTGCCGAGCAGGCCTTCAATCAGTTTGCCAACAATAACCTCAACACCGATTATGTGCTCAACAGTATCCACAAGTCCGATAATCAACTCGCAGTGTCCGGTAACAACAGCAACGATACCGGCAATACACCGAACCTCAACAGTAAGCCCGAGCACAACCGCATAGGATTTAATGTTGATGCATTGCACCGTCAGGTACGCCCTACCTACTCTCATGAGGTAATCATTTTCGATTGATACTACTATGGCACGCCCGCAAAAGACCCCACTCACGTACTTTCCCTTCGCTACCGCATTTCCCAACGACGATAAGATACTTATTCTTGCTGGCGAGTTCGGGGCCAAGGGCGAGGCGGTTGTAGTGCGACTATGGTGTGCATTATACGGCACGTATGGTTATTATTTGCCGTATGATGATGTTACCACACCGCCGACCATTGCACGGGTGGACGACCGTCGCTACGGCGTATCGTCTACCCTTGTCGTGGCAATAGTCAATAGGTGTTTGCAGGTTGGATTGTTCCATGAGGCACTATATAAGAAGTATGGCATCCTCACCTCCGAGTCCATACAAGATAGGTATTTTCGTGCAGTGATTCGTCGTCGTGGCGTTACAGCCATCCGCCAATACCTCCTCATCACACCACCTGCCGGAGTGGTTATTGTCGACATAAACCCCATTAATGTATGCAATAACTCGCTAAATAGAATAAAAGATAATAATATACTCCCTATCGGTCGTATATCATTATCCTCTACAGAGAGAGAGAAGAATATTTTTATAGATAAGCCCTCTAAAGAAAGAAAAAAGAAAGAAAGTAGCGACGAATTTTCAGTCGCCGAGCATTTCTTCTTTCGCAACTTTAAGGCTCCTATCTTCGAAGCCGAGCGTTTCCGAAACCACTACAATGCACGTGGATGGCGCGACCGCTCGGGAGCTGAGATACACGACATCACTTCTCTCGCACGCTGTTGGGAGCAGCGAGGCAAGGCTACTCCACCTCATCACCCCGAAGCCCTCAACTGCTTTCGCTCCTTCTACTCCTTGTGGCGACACGAATTGCCCGCCGACAAGCGCGAAGAACTGCTCAGCCTCATCCCTGCTATTACAGCACAAGGCTTGTGCATCCTCATCCACTGCCCCAAGGTAGTAGCCTCTTACATCGAAGAGCAACTGAGCCGTCACACAGCCGTTGCCCGACAATTATTCATACCGTTCAATAACATTCAATACGTTTTAACCGATGGAAAATAACAACACACCCCATTACCCCAAAGGCGTATACATCAGCCTGCCTATGACAGGCGTAGACACCGCCGAGATACACCGCCGCATCGAACTTGCCAAGTCGCAAATCATCGCCCGTGGCGACATACCCATTGCACCCACCGAGCTCTGCACGCCCGACACACCCTACTACACAGCCATGGGCTACGACATCGCGGCCATCATCAGCGACAAGGTCGACATGGTGCTCTTCCTCGAAGGCTGGGAGAACTCACGCGGTTGCCGACTCGAACACGCCACAGCACGCATCTATGGCAAAGAAGTAGACTACCAACGACCCGACGAAGGTTGCTATCCCTAATATTTACCTCAACACCATACAGCTATGAACATAATCACAATCCTTATTACAGCTTTGCTTACGGCACTACTTACTTCACTGCTTATTTCCATCCCCATTGCCAACATGTACAAGATTATTCTTGAATGGTTAGATACCGAAACGCAGAGAGATACACTTCTTAGGATGTTCTCGCGAGAAGTAGCACGACTTCGTGGTGATGCCGATTGGGATAAACGTTTTGCCGAGTTCTGCCAACAACTACATCGCAATAAAAACACCAAACAATGAGTAACACACGCCGACACACACTCTACAGCGCACGATGCTTTCATTGTCGTACTTCGCACTTCAACGAGAATGGTATCTTGCTGTGGCCCGACAAGGATGCAGCAGTCAATGCAGCTCTCGAAGAAGGTTGGCTCATGCACCGCGGACGACTATACTGCCCCACATGCATCGCCGACAAACAACACCTTCCACCAAAACAAAGAAAAAAACTATGAACAACAATATAATTCACACATGCCACTGCCTTAATCGGGACTTTACAGCCAAAGAATGGTCAGAATTTGATCATAGACCAAATAAAGTTGTACATACATTCAATGGCTACAAGTACAATATTAACGATGTGTGCCTCAATCCGACTATATTGGATCTCTCGCAAGGTAAATACACACTCATTATTAAATATTGTCAAAGCGATTGTGGTAAATGGAGTTCTGGAATAGAATATTTATTTGGCCATAGTGGAGGGTCTTTTGGATGTTCATTTTTGCCAACTCAAAAGGAAGGACACATATCTCGTGAGAAAGCTATCTACGCCGCGCTTAAATATGCCAAAAACAAAATTGAAACCAAGATTGACGAATTAAAAGAATATTATGAATACGATGACAACGGTAATAAAGTTCAATCCGGGAAGTCTCATATCCCACACCTGCGCAAGATATTATCCTCCGTGCAAGAACAACTACTCGCGCATCGCGCCACACAACTAACCCTCTTCTAACCATGAAAGATTGGACCGGAAACACCAACAGTGTATTTAAGACTCTCGCCTCGTCGCACCATACCGACCACGAGCGACAGCCTTACGACTACTACGCAACCGAGCCACGAGCCGCCAAACTACTACTTAAGGTCGAGCAATTCCACCACGATATATGGGAGCCTGCTTGTGGCGAGCTGCATCTTGCCAATGTATTCAAGTCAGCGGGCTATAACGTGCGATGTTCAGACATCGTCAATCGTGCCGACAACGAGGTACTAGACTTTCTCGATATCACCAACACCCATTGGCAAGGCGACATCATTACCAACCCACCATACAAGTATGCGCGTGAGTTCGTCGAGAAAGCATTGTCTATCATCCCCGATGGATACAAGGTCGCTATGTTCCTCAAGTTACAATTCCTTGAGGGAAAGTCGCGCAAACACCTCTTTGCTACTTACCCCCCAAATGTATATACGTTTCATCCTCTCGCATCAACTGTGCACTAAACGGAAATTTCGACGGCTTGCGCACAACAGGAGGCTCGGCCGTAGCCTACGCATGGTACGTGTGGGAGAAAGGATATAAAGGAAATACAATCGTAAAATGGATAAATTAACCTACATAGCATCTTGTTCTTTTGGCAAGGACAGTATCGCTACTATACTTCTTGCGCTTGAACATAAAGAACCGTTGGATAGAGTTGTATTCAGTGAAGTAATGTTTGACAACAAAAAAGGTATTAGCGGAGAGATACCAGAACATATAGAATGGGTTTATAATACCGCCATACCCAAGTTGGTTGCTATGGGAGTAAAAGTAGATATAGTGAGGAGTGAAAGAGATTTTATGTATTTTTTTGCAAATGCCGTAGGGGGGGGTAAATTCAAAGGCTTACTCTACGGCTTTCCAATAGGCAAACGATGTGTAATTAACCGAGATTGTAAAGTAACACCAATTAAGCAATATATTAAGCAATTCGGTGATACTGTTCAATACATAGGTATTGCTTATGACGAAAAGAAACGGTTATCACGTCTTAAAGGTAATAAAATCTCACTGCTTGCCAAGTACCAATACACCGAAGCAATGGCTTACGAATTATGCAAAAAACACAATCTATTATCGCCTATATATAAATTTTCGCAACGCGGTGGTTGTTGGTTTTGTATGAATACAAGAATTAGAGATTTTGCTAAGTTCAAATCACGACACCCCGATTTGTGGGATATGCTGTTGCAACTCGGAAAAACACCAAATCTTTGCTCATACGGATTTAAGTATGGTATGACAATAGAACAAGTAGACAAGAAAATAAATACAATAAATAGACAACTTAAATTAACACTATGGGAACAATAAAATTTAGAGGAAAAGATAGAAAAACCGGCAAGTGGTTGTATGGAGATTTGTTTCAGCCACTTGAACATTTTCCATAATCTATAGGAATAAAATGGATAGATTAATACAACTCAACATAGGCGAATACGCCATACCCGACAACTGTAGGGCCATGGTGCATAACAACAAGGTATATATTTTCGAGCGGTTGCCAAGAGGCAGACCAAACAAGAATAAATATCATTGCCGAGATTGCGCCCACCGACAACAGGGATATGCCTGCTTTGCACAACCACATAAAACGATGGTATGCAAACAACAATCCAATGGACCACCGGCGCACCCACTAAGCCCGGACGCTATATCGTTACAGTTACATCGCCATACGGCAATCTGTACACATCCATCGACATCTTCGATGGCCTACGATGGGAGTACTACAACAACAACTCCGTCGTAGCATTCTGTAGCACATTCAACATCCAACCATACAAACCTCAACAATAACAACTATGCCAATACTTAAATCACCGCAAACACAAGCAAAGCTCCAACCCTTTAGATTTCCTATTATCACCCACACAAAAGCCCGGCTCTCGCGAGTCGGGCTTTACCAATCTTAAATTACCTTACAATAAAAAAAACTATAATAATGAGACTTATATCCACTGTGTGGGTCTACCGTTTCTGTGGCGAGCATTCAGCGAGTAACGTATTTCGCGCTCGGCCTTTTCCTTCTGCTCTTGCGCTACAGTTGCTTGGTCGCCATTACCCTTATTGAGCCACCATCGACGCAACATGGTAGCCAGCATATACTCTCTTATGCCACTGTCAAGAGGCAATGCACCCTGTTGTTGCCAGCTCATGGGCATCGATAATACGATGTCGTAGTTTTCCACCACTCCATCGCAGTGAGTAGGAGCACAGTGATGATAGGCACGAGTCATTGCAACAACCTCATCCCAAGCCTCGTCGGCATAGCGGTGAAGTTCCCACAAGTTATCCATGGTAGCCGACATCTGCTCTATATGATCTCCGCCCTCATCTACCATTGTGGCTGCCACAGCAACAGTTCTGCCACTTACCATCGACACCAATTCACTCATGGAGTATCGCAACCCCACAAGTACACGACTCGCATCTATCTCTACACTGTTTATCATGACGCAAAGGTATATCAACCCTCACATCGGTGTATGCTATTTTTGGACTTCCTACATTCACACATAAACTCCTTGGCCACAGGATACAACAGTTGCCCTATCTCTCCACACAAGTAAGCCACTTCTTCTCCCCATGGATCAAGTCTATATGCATCGGCTATATGCGCCTCAAGGTGTTTCCGCTCGTGGTCATAACTATTCAAAAATTGTGCCGGCGTACTTGTCCGGGCTATCACCATCACTGTTTGCCGACGGTCGTAGTTCGAGTAGGTCAATCCGGTATCTATCTTTCCCTCTCTCAGGTTTTCGTAGGCTATGTTTAGGTTACGACCCCGACAACCTATTCCATACAAGTCGTCCATTATTTCGGCACAATACATCTTGGTTACGGCATAGTACACCGTTACGTGCCACCTATAGTCGGTTAAGTATATTTCTTGTCTTATCATATCTCTCCCATTATAAAAAGGCGCATAGCCTCATCGACCATGCGCCACACGATTTATACATACATATCAGTCACGATAGTAACCTCGACGAGGTCCGTTCTCTCCACCATGACGAGGGTCTATCGTGTTGCGATAGTCATCCTCATCATCACGCCTACCCATACCCGAGTGTCTGCGCTCGTTCATGCCAAGGCCGTTATATCGTTCACCCATGTCGTCACGTCGGCCCATCATGTGTCTGCGCTCGTTCATCGCCGACTCCTCGGCTGCATCTTCAAGCACTTCACACATCTTTTTGGCATACTTTTCACTCTTGTGAGCATAAGACTCGAGCTCTTCCATCAACTCTTTATTGACTTTCGAGCGATCGAGTTGCTCAATGTGATGCAATACCTCCTTCAAGTTCTTCTTCAACTTGACGCTATACTCCATCAAGTCGCCGAAGTCATCACGTTCTATGATTATTACTTTTCCCATATACCTGAGTTTTAATTGTTATTTACTTGCCAACTCTCGCTCAAGAAGTTGCTGCATCATACCCTCAAGCCGGCTGAAACGCTCATCTATCTGCTTGTCACGCTCGCGCTCCTTGGCCATCGTTGGATTCAATTGAGGCATTATCTCATCGCAAGCCTCCACTATCTCCTCATCAAGCTCTCGGTTTTGCAGGCGCATCGCACTATTCTGTCGCATATTATGTACATACGCACACATCGCATCACGGTCATTCGAGATTACCCAACCGCCACCATTATCCATCAGGTTCTTTTCGAGTGCTACTTGTTGCAAGGTTATTACCTCACCATTCACTCGCACACTCATATCCGAGAACGTGGGCAGAAAATTGTTACCCGGCACCGCCGGTTGTCCAAATTGTGTCTTGGGTGGTTTCACCTCTACTACTACACCCTGCATGAGCACGGGTCGTTTTCTCCTGTCAAGGATATATATACTGTCATTCTCTTTTAGGTTGCCAAGCATTTTGTTTACTTTTTTTGGTTACACAAGGGCACGCCCCGCAGGGCACGCCCATTATCTTATACTCCCATTATCTGCAAGCGGTTGGCTTGTTTGTTGTACCACAGCTCATACACGCCGGTACCGGGCAGGTCGGCCACTGTCAGTGCCTCTCCATTATAGGTAGTCACGGCCTGTTGCACACCATTCGTCTCAAACACAATGGGCAACGTGGTGGCGGCTGCCGCTGGTACGGCTTGCGCTATCTCTACAAACACACTGCCCAGATAGCTACGAGAGGCAAACGAGTGAGCCGGAAAGCTGTATATTACAGCCTCTGCTGTAGCACTCACGCCACTCGACACTACGTAGGCCGAGCCGTTACGATTTACATATCTGAAAGGAAATGGCATATTGTACCTCCTTTCTTCATTAACCCCAAAAACCATTACCACCGCCGGGAAAGCCACCATACAATCCGTAGTTCCAAGCTACGCAGTTAGGTACGGCTTGTGCCTCTTGGTAGGGCAATGTTACAGTGTTGGGTAGTTTACACTTTATGCCGTTTACGTCGCCTTGCAACGTGCCTACGGCTTGCAAGATGGGTGTTGTGGCTTGTGCAATCATTTGTCCGAAGACCTGTGTTTGTTGGGCGTTGTTGATGATAACATCTTTCTTCGCCAACTCGCGGTCGCGCTCGGCTATCTCACGTTGCATCTCGCGCATTTCGGCGGCGCGTTGACCGGCAAGGATGTCGGCACGTGTGTTGTCGATAGCCTTCTCGATAGTGCAAGTTTGGTCGCGCAGTGCATAACCTACATCGGCAAAGCCTCGTGTAAGGTTGGCATTGGTTGTGGCAATGTCACGTTGCAAGTCGCAGCAACATGCTTGTATGCCGGTTTTGATATCGCAGCAACATTGAGCAAGTTGGTTAGCCAAGGCTGCATCACCGCTGTTGATAGCGTTGATAATTTGCATCGAGTTCATGCCTACTTGGTTGCCGAGGTTGCACAATTGAGCATTGATGGCACTGATAGCATTGCGAAGCTCGCTGGCTTGACAGCCTATCATGTTCGACAATTGGTTAATCGCGCTATTGTTGCCTTGAATGGCTTGCATCACAAGCTGACGACCGGCATCATCGTTCAATTGGTTCGACAAGAAGCCGAAGCCACCACGACCGAATCCACCGCCATTACCACCCCAGCCACCGAAGTTGCCACCAAAGAGGGCAAAGAATATCAAGGCCAATAGCCAATTACCACCGTAGCCTCCTCCGAAGCCACCACCGAAACCGCCTCCGCCAAACAGCAGACCCATAAGAAAGTCCGAGTCAAAGCCACCGTTGCGGTTGTTTCCCTCATTAGGGAAAATAATTGTTTTGTCACTCATAATGAATAGTTTATTAGTTATGCACAACACTATTGTTGCACACAACAAAACTATCCACAAGCCTCTGCCTCAACAACTTTTCTTATTACCACCGCATCCATACTTTTATACCATTACATCCACAAAAAAATACCATCTCCGCGACCGCACGAAAATGGTATTAAACTATTATACGATTTATCCTTTTTGCCTACTTATATATCCTCTTTCCTCGTGTGATTGAGTGTATTCTGTACAGTTTTCCAATACACATTCGTTCGCCGGCCTACCTCCCGGTATATTTCCACTCTCGATACTGAGGTCGCCCAGCGACCAAGTTCTTCTAACAGTTTTTCATAGGCATCATGCACGCGGTTATCGCGTAGGATGGTGCCTAATTGACGGGTCCGGCAATTACTTTTGCGCAAAGTTTTCTTTTCCATACTTCCTTTTTTAATTTATTTTACTACCTTTGCGCTACCACTTCATAAGTATATATACATAAAAGCATTCAGAAGGTAGTAGCTTATATAGCCCCCGCCTTTTGATTGCTTTATTAGTATGAAGTGGTATTTATATTATATAGGGTCAAGAAGGGGGCTATTTTTATACCCCTTTATACCCTGTTGCTCAATCTTTAATCCGTCGCAATAACAGTATCGATAGCACACATATAAGTATTGCGTTAGCCGTAAGACTACACCACGACCATGTAGGCACTACCTCTACTACTTTTTCTACCTCTACAGGGTAGGGGATGCTATCCCGGCGTGCCCGCTTTATAGTCGTAAGAGGTAACGTGATACTATCCACTCGCGCCCATTGATATAGGCTGTGATGCAATCTACCGCCCTCAACGTTGGCCATCGACACGGCATACTTCGTCGCAAGCATGCTCGATGTATCTTCGGTCACTATCTCTACACGCTCACTTGGTGTTACTACTTCTACAATGGTATCGCGCACCTCTACCTCTATAGTTTCTGTTGTCTTGGTCTCCACAGGCACATACACCGTCCTCGTGCATCCATGTAGCATTATCAGCGATAGTAATACTACCAACAGCCATATCCACACTTGCGCTCTACGCTCTTTATCCTTGTCGTTCATAATTACAATCTCAACACTTGTTGTCTATTGGTGTCATTATTCTTGAAGCTCACATGCACCCAACTATAGCTGCTCTCATCTATCAGTTGATCGTAGGGTAGGTGGCGGAATATATAATCAAACAACCACTTGTTGTCTTCTTTGCTTCCGGTGGTGATATCAACCGCCTCGCCAACCATGTGCTGACTATTCTTGGCTCCGCCTATTACAAGATTGAGTCTCGGGCTACGATAACCACTATTCACACGTATGGGCTTACCATACGCCTCGCGCAAGGGGTCGAGAACATTCAACACCAACGCCTCCAAGTTCTCTACTACCACGCGCGTGGGACTATTATCTATCTTTCGTGCCACTGCCGTGTCGCTGTGACACAACTCCTCTATCGTAAAATACTTCATTTTATGCTATGCTACTTTGTTGTTTAGTATTACTCTTTATACTCCGGCAGTATCAGGTGTATATTTTTGGCAGCCTCTTCCATGTGCTTTTTAAGCAGTTGTATGTTGGGCTTGGCTTTTCGTGTGAATTCAAGGAAGAGCGAACCGCACCAATCGTCGTTGATATCGAGAAGGCGTACAACGAACAATTGCTTTGTGCCGGCTACATGCATCAATGAGCCGGCCACCTCATCTCTTACCTCACACAATGCCGTATAGTGCATCCAATCTTCCTCCGACAGACGTTTGCAGAAGGTGGGTATATCGGCCAGCGGCAACTGTTGTATATGCTTTCGCATATCCTCAACCCCCTTGCGTTTTACTTCATAATAGATACTTATCTTCTCTATATCTCCCATAGGGTGGGGTTGGGCTATATACACCCGGCATGCGTCAAATTCGGTTCTCAGCTCGCCTATCTCACCATACACTACAGCACTGTTGCGTCTACGTCGACTGCTTTCGCGATCTCGCCTGATAACCTCTCGCTCTCGCTCTTCATCGGCCCGCTTTTTATTCTCTTCTATCTTGGCCTCAACCTCACGGTTGTGCGCAGTTTGGTTGTACCCAAACCACGCCACCATGATAGCCGAGAATACCGACAATGCGGTTGTTATGATTGCTGTTATATCCATTCGTCTATGATTTTATTGCGTTCTTATTCTACTACAGGTTCTATCGTTTCCGTACTTGTGCTATTCGCTTGCGATATTTGCGCTTCAAGCACTGCCACTCTTGCAAGTAGTTCTTGTATCAATACGGTATTGTCTGTTATCTGACCAACAGCGTTAAATCCGTAGTTTGTGTTAATCTTTACGGGAGTACTCAATATCTCGCTTATCGCCTCTTCGGTTCCATAATCCCACACCTTATAGTCGGGCGAAATATCAACATCAAGTTCCGTGACTACAGGCTCGGCAAGTTCGTAGTAGAGGATGACTCCTTGAAGGGATGTTTTAAGAGCAACAACATCATCGTTATACTGTTTATCAAGCAATAGGACTTTTGCCGAGGATCGATTTATTCCTACTCCTAAATCAGTAGATAACACTGCATAAAATTCGTATGGTGATATTCTCTTGTATTTTGCACATAAGACATTAGGTTTCTCACTATAAGCAGGTGATTTTACATTATCCAAAGCCGACAAAGATGCAAAACGATTGTTTGATGTTTCATCCCCTTCAAGGAATTGCCACTCCAACGTACCCAAATCCACACTACCTATTCTTTTCACATGTTCCCACTTATCCTTACCCTTATTATAGCGTATCTCATCGTAGGCACTGCCAGCACTCTTCAGTCCACCCTCAACGGTAGGTAGTTGTCTTGTTTGGCTCTCGTAAGGGAAGTACCTACCATTCAAGTAGCCCGTGTGGGCAAGATGGATGCAGATGTCGTGGTTGTATTGCTCACAGTCTGCTCTAAAACGAAAATAACGCGCATCATTAAAACTACCGCCATTCTCTAAAGCATTATTCATAGTCGACGGTTTAAAATGTCTATTTTCTACGCCAACTGCTTGATAACCTAAATATTTTTTTTCGTAATCATACAGAAATACATAAGTATGATATGCTGATTTACAATAATATAATTGTGTTGGGATTATACGAATGTAATTTTTAGAAACTATGCCGCCGACGTTGTTTTGTTTAACTCCTGTAATTGTATTTATTCCACCCTTTTCCCACTCCTCATCCCACGCATTCACGCCTACGCTTTTGATAGCCGACGTATGGTTGTCGATGATATTACCCCCATTGTACTCATTGGGCATATTGCCGTAGAGAGCTTCAAATTCTTCTACGGTGGTAGGTTCATTTCCCGCACCGAACATTTTGGTGAGGTCAATCAATCTTGGTTTTCTAAAATAAGATGTTACATTACCTGTATTTGTACAATACAACCTTACTTTTGAGTTACCGCTTTCTTCAATAGAACTTTTTACGAAAACATGCAAACGCTCCCATTTATCGAGTTCATTCACGTAAGCAGTCACCACACTTGAAGTCCCTACATAATAAGCTTTAATGCCACTTTGTTGACCGCCACCCTTAACATCGCACATAAATAAATATACATGGCTTTTTTTGAAGTTAAAGAATTGGTCTATATAACATTCGTTGTTTCCGTTAGAAATTATCTCAACAGTCCCATTAGATACATTGTACGAACTATATCCTCTATACAGCCAAATAGTGTTAATATCAGTTTCAAACAAAGGGTCTTTTGCACACTGATTCCACACCACACTATTACCCTTTATGGAGTTAATTCGTGCTGTGCCGTCTTCGGGTATTGATTTATTTTCTCCACCACTTGGGCGCATGGTAAATTCACTTTCGGTAGCTTCTCCTCGACCGCTAAGGTTGTCACTCACACCTACGCTCAAGTTTTCGTAGTATCCGTACTTGTCGGCTTTTTGCGACTCCAAGTACATCTCTACTTGCTTGGCACGGGTAGCCTCTTTCTCGAGGGACTCTGCATTATCGGCTATATCTTGCTTGTTCTGCGCTATCTCGCCCAGCATTTGCGCGCCGGCTGTCTCATCATTCTTAATGTATTCCTGCAGCTCCTTGAGTTTGTCAATGGCTTGCTCACTTGTATCTGCATCCACGAGGAAGGTATCGACCTTTTCTTTGATATCGGCAAGCTGCTCGGCAATCTCATCTTCACGTGCTATTGCGCGGTTCTTTTCCAGAGCAATACTATCACCATTAGCCTTTATCGCATCCTCGGCATTACCACCGATGCTCAACTTTACTTGTTGTCCTGTAGTTTCGGGGAAGATGGCTTTGCCACCGTAAGAGAGTGTCGCCAATCCATCGCCGTAAGTAGCCGAAACACCCACTGCACCTATATTCGCTCGTGCAGTGCTCTTCTGGGTCTCCGTTAAGGTTTGTGCCACATTGCGCACAGCCTCATCTCGGAGAGCCGACATGGTAGCAACCAACTCGCCTACAACATCACTGCTGTTACTATCCAGCAGTGCCTTTATCTCAAGGATTGCATCACGAACTTCGCCACTTACAGTGGCATCTGAGAGAAAAGCGTCAAGCTCCTCTCTCAACTGTGCCACGGCAAGATTCGTGTCCGCAATATCACTCTCTATATTAGATTGCAACAATCGCAGTATGTTATCAAGCCGATTCGTGCCTTCCTTATTATAGACTTGCTCAAGGATAGTGCGAGGGTATACAATATCATTATTTTTGTCTAATAGAGTTGTGCCTTTTGCCATGGTTCGTCATTTACAAATCAATAACTTCGCTGTAATATACTATATTGCCAAGGTCTATATCCGTGCTCTCACCTTCCACCTTGAATATACTTCTGCCGTTGACGGTTCTAAATTCAGTTCTATCTGGCTTATTAGACAATGCACTATTCATTGTTGTCACAACAGTTGCCAAATCACTTCCATTGCCAAGCAGTACATTTTCAGCTTTTGTTTGAGGATATATATATTCCTCTTCTCCTGAAATATTATTTGCAAGTACCGCACCATGGCCGGTGTCTTGCGTTTTTACATATACCGATTTTGACGTTTTATTTTTCAACTCATTTATATCGGCAAGCATTTGTGCACCGGCTGTCGCGTCACTATTGATATACTCTTGCAGCTCTTTCAGTGTGTCACGTGCAGCAGCAGTTGTATCGGCATCTGCCAGAAATGTATCCACATTTGCCTTGACACCGCTTATAAGTACCTGCATCGAATCTAACAACTCTGTAAGTGTTACCTGAGAGTTATATTTTACGTAGTCTGTTTTGGTCTCCGGATAGTAACTCTTGTCCTTAAATTCAAGAACTATTGCATCCGTACCATAAGTCGCTGTTACACCTACCGCATCAATGTTTTTTCGCGCTTGCAGTTTTTGAGCCGCTTCCAGAACTTGTGCCGTATCATGTCTTACCACGATACTTTCATAACCTTTTTCTATAGCTGTCTTCATTGCTGCAAGAATAGTAGTAAGCGTTTCTCCATTACTATTTACTACCATTTCAATTCTTGTCTTGGGCATTAATTGATGTTCTACACCATCAGCCAACTTTGCCTTAAGAGTAATACCTTTTGTAGCCATACAATTTGTATTTTTAAAATTAATTATAAATCTATTATGTTATCTATATACACACCATCGATAGCCGCACTGCCACCGCCACCGCCTACTATCTCGATGTTGCCTTCACCTTCTATTCGCTCACCGTTGATAGTCTTCAGTATATTGTTGCCGTAGCGGTCTTTTAGTCGACCATCTTTATACACTATCGTATTGGGGTCGGGACTCAACTTGCGACAATAGAAATCCTCGCCATTCCACGCGATCATTAGCACCTCGTTGGTTTGCACCACCCGCTCTACAAAACCTACTTTCGACGTTTGGTTATTGCGGTCGCGATAAGTGAACACAAACTCATACTCGCCCACCTCTTGTGGCACATAGTAGAAGTTCTTGACATATCCCTCAACAACAATACCTGCATTACGCACATCGCGTATCATCTCCAGCGGAGCACTCTGTGTGGTATTTACCCACGTCACGCCGTCATACATCCACAGCGACCGAGTCTCTAAGTTAATAAAGCTCATGCCTATCGTGGGCAATGGATAGTGTCGCATGCAATCCGACAAGGTCCTAAACCAGCCAAGAAACCCTTTGTCTACTGCCGGAGTACTACAGCCACAGCCATTCATTATCGTATCAAGATAACCCATATATGTTGTTTTTACTTATTTCCTACATTATTCCTTTTACAGCCATCTCCTCATTGAGCGTACTACTCAACAAGGCCACTGCCTTTTCATCGCCATACGTCCGCGCTACACGCATCGCTACCATGTAACACATCGCCGGCTCTCTATCTTTCGACACAGCTATATCCGTGTCATTACTCTCTATCACAGGAACTGCCACATAGCTCGCCTCATCTACCTTCACGCGACTGTCCCATGTGGGCACACTGTACAATTCAAGCACCCTGCCTTCGCCTTTGGGTACAAGTGCGACAACGGGACGAACTGTGCCGCCCCGTGTCACCATGTTTTGTTGTCGGCGATATTGTGGCGTGCCGGGCAATACTACCTCATACACACTGCGCGACCAGCACGACAAGCGCAACTCTTGCAACCTTCCGTAGTCGGCGGGTACGTCTATCAATCCTACACCACCATTGCCTACAACAAAGCTGCTTACATCCATCGCCTTGCCTTGCCCGAGAACGACTGCACACTCGGGGATAATCGATTTTATTCTCTCATCTACCGGAGCACTGCCATTCAGTTCTACCGCGCCATTCAGCGCACCTACCTCATCGAGGTATTCACGCACACGCTTTATAATATCACCTACTGTCATTTACTTTCTCATCAGTTACAATTCGGCAAACTTTACGCCTACCTTGTCGGCATACGCAAGCACTGCCTCTTTGTTATTCAATTCACTTGCTTTCGCGCCTTTGGCATCTACAAGGTATTCGCGTGCCGCTTGTACAGTGGCAATGCCGTTCACTACCTCTACAGCCTCTGCTACAGGCTCAACGTCTACTGCCTCGGACATCACCTCGTCGGGCACAACGTATTTGCCTACACACTTGATTTCACCACGCATATAGCGACGGCTACTCTCTATAGCGCGTTGTTCGGCTACATCACCGGTCGAGTAGTAACCCTCGTCACTCTTCGAGCCGCTAAACCTGAGCCACCTTTGTTTTCCGCCTATTACAGCGAAAAACGAAAAGTTGCCCATTTTACATCTGTATCGTTTGACTTCCATACTTCTTATGCCTCTACGGTGATACGACAGTGTGTCTTGGGATTCATCAAGTTCACACATGCTACCTCTTGGAAGAATACAGCATCGGTATTGCGCACACCGGCTTTCTTCAAGTCAAGCTCGCGACGAGTGAAGGGCTTGAACTCCTTACGTACCGCATTGCTGTAGTCGAGCACAAAGCCACAGCCCGACATACCCAACTCGTCGAAGGTCTCTAAGTGGACGATATTCAAGCGACCAAACTTGGTTACGATAACCGAGAAGTCGACACCAAACTTGGTCATCTCCTCGCTCGCACCGATGGTACGCTCGTAGTAAGCAAGATTTTGGAACTTGGCAATCAAGTCCGAGCCGGCAAAGAGAATACGGTTCTTGCTACCATTGTTGCCGGCAAATACGGTTTGAGACAAGGCTGTCAATGTCTTGTTTTCAAAGTCCTCGTCCTTGTCGTATGAGAACTCACTGCCGGCTTGCCACCACATACCCTCGGTGGTGTACACCATCTCTTTCTTCAACGGATCGCGGAATTTAGCCTTCTGACCAAACATCAACGTATCCTCAATCTTGCGTTTCAATTCATACACGCATTGCTCCTCGATGTCGGTCATGTTCCACTCTACCTCTTTGTCGGTCAAGCGTTGGAACTCGGTCTCCTCGCATTGCGACTCAAAGACTTGGCAGTAGTTTTCCTTGTCATCGGGCAAGGCCTGCATGGCAGGGGCTTGCGCATCTTTCTCCGAGCCGGCAAATCCTATTCGGATGATCTCTGCTCCTGCAGCAATCTCGGGCACGGCATTATTCTCGGTGTTGATGGCAATTACCACCAAGTTACCCTCATCGGTCTTCTTTTGCACGTACAAGGTCAAGTAACCTCGACCCTCTACCGTTACTGTTGGTAGCATAATGGTATCGTTTACCTCAAAGAGGGTGCTATCTTCAACGGCTACAGTTACCGGGGTGTTTGCGCTGCCGGCTGTAACCTGAGTTTTTACTGCACTCTTCTTGGGCATCACACCTACACTATAGTATGCTGTTACCTGTGACACAGACTTTTGTTTCTTAATTCGTCGTGTCACAGCATCAAGGGGGGTAGAGTTAGGTCGCACTTTAGCTATATCTGTCGACACATCGCGCTCAAGCAGGTTGACACTCTCTTCGCGAGTTATGTCTGTACTCAACGGTGCGTTGACAATGGTCTTACCACCACCCTCGTCA
>JAGBHF010000006.1 GCA_017935645.1 Bacteroidaceae bacterium
TAGAAAAGAGTTATTTGAAAAGCATGAGGAATATAGTGTAACAAAACAAGTTAGCAATTTCTTATCCATTGCCCATTCTCATGCAAGTTCTTCTTAATGGTTTGATACTCAAAGAATCTTAATCAAACTACATCAAATATAGTGAAAGGTGAGCGAAGAAAAACTAAGTTTACTTAAGTTTTTATGCCGAACCGCATCCTATATTCTACAAATATAGTGAAAGGTACGAGAAATAAAACGTTTACTTCGATATTTTTTACTTCAAGGCTTGTTGGGCTATCAGGTTGGTGTAGTCGCTCCACTCTTTGTCGGGGGTGGCACCTATGCGTATGGGCAGATTGGCAAGGCGTTGCAAGAGTGGCTCGACGGTTGCCGAGAAGTCCTCGACACCTGTGGCATAGAAGACATACAGTACCTGACGTGCACCGGTGTGTATGGCGGTGAGTACGGCTGTAGAACTACGCTCGAGGGCATCGGTCATGATGTTCATTACACCGTCGATTACCTCGCTTTCGGTGTCGGTGGGCATACCTTTATCGTCGCCTTTGAGTTGCCATTGTACCTCGACGCGCATGCCGTATAGAGCCGATTGACGCACGGCATCGAGGTGCATGCGACAACGTACCACCACTACTCCTTTGTTGCTATCATAGGTCGTAGCAAACCATTCGTTCGATATGTGCATAGATGGTTACTTTTCTTCTTGTTCTTCTTGTTCCTTCTCTTCGTAGAAGGGCGATGTTTGGGTAAATTGGTATGCACCCACATCGATGCGTTCGATGCGGCTTGCGCCATACATGTCCATCGCTGTAGAGTCTACGGCATAGGCGGTAGCGCCCCAACCGATGGCCGATGACTCGGGCGAACCGAGGCGATAATCGTATAGGTAATTTTCGCGTTCGATAAGCCAGAACATCGGTTCGCCATTCCACATCGTATGTACAAAGTTTTCATCATCACTACCTTCAACTCCGGCTATCAGGCAACTATTTAAGTATACATCACTTCCGGTAAAGTCACCCTCCGATAGGGGCGATGAATTGCCGGCAATCAAGCAGTTGTTGAGTGTCAGGTGTACTCCCCATTCTATTATCTCCTCGCAAGTGGGGGTGTGGATGATAGCCCCCTTTATCATGTCGTAGAAGTAGTAGTTGACAAGTGTACAGTGTGTGACATCGACAATACCCTTGTGTATGGCCAATACCGAATACCCGGCATCCGACAATTCGCTGTTGGTAATGCGCACGCGGTTGCATGCTATATCTACCAAGTTGGCTGTTGAGTTGTGAATAATACTGTTGTGTATTGTTAGCGTTGTGCGCGACAAGTCGGTAGAGTCGCATTTAATACCCCATGTTGTACCTCGCACCATAGCATGAGTTATGCGATTGTCGAAACTGCCTTCGTGGAAACGAATGCCACCCCACTGGCCGGCCAAGTTGTCGTATGGGAGGTTGTCGAACATGCGGTCGAGGCGGTCGCCACGCAATGTTACTCGTGCCTCAGGTGTGCCCTCGGCTATCAGTTTACCATACACCTCAAGTGCTGCGCCATTGTGGAAGTATAAGGTTGCTCCCGGCTCGATGGATAGTGTGGCAGTGGGTGCAACGACGAGTGAATCGTATACGATAAAAGGTTTCTCGGCAGTAAGCAGTGTATCGCTGTTGATAGTCAATCCGCGCAAGCGTTTGGCGTCTTGTGTGCGAGCCAAGAGCTTGACATGCTGAGTAACGCCATTGGTAACAAAGACAATAGAGTCGCGTACATCTACCATGCCATTCATCCCTGTTTCGGTCATGTTGGCTATGATGTAGATAAAAATACTGTCATTGCCACGTATCTCGGTATCGGTAAAAGATGTTCCCGATAGACCGTCGACATTGATAATAAAGCCCGATGTGCCCCCCTTTCCTAACGAAATAGAACTGATGCGCAACGACTTGTCATTGCGGTTATATACCTTGAGTGTACGTGTTGAAGTACCCTCATTGGTAAATATTGTGTCGAGGTTGACCGTGTCGGCCGAAAATGTCAATACATCATTGGGCGATGTGGTGAAACTATCGTCGATGCATGCCGTAAATAAACCTGACAAGCACCACAGCAGTATAAATATGGGTAATAATGCTCTTTTCATACATTATATAAACGCACACGGGGTCGTTTTATTGTACGGCTATAGAGTGCCCGATGTGTATTGATGATACACTTTTAGTATCTTTAAGTCTATTTACGTGCTTACAATATAAAGGGTTAGTATGTTTTTTGTATTTTTGCATCAGAAAAATCCCCAAGAGCGATGAAGTACTATTTGATAGCAGGTGAAGCATCGGGCGACCTCCACGCCTCGCATTTGATGGCGGCCATATTGCGCGAAGATGCGCAGGCCGAATTTCGTTTCTATGGTGGCGACATGATGGCTGCCGTGGGCGGAACTTGCGTGCAACACTACCGCGAAATGGCATATATGGGTTTTACTGAGGTAATTGCACACCTCCGACCGATACTCAACAACATGAAGAATTGCCAAAAGGACATTCTGCAATGGCGTCCCGATGTGCTTATTCTTATTGACTATCCGAGCTTCAACCTTAAAGTTGCCAAGTATGTCAAGCAGCAATTGGGTATCCCTGTATTTTACTACATTTCGCCTAAATTGTGGGCATGGAAGGAGTATCGCATCAAGGACATACGTCGATATGTCGACAAGGTGTATTCGATATTACCCTTTGAGGTGGAGTTTTATCAACGTCACAACTACACCATCAACTATGTGGGCAACCCCACGGTTGACGAGTTGGCCATACGCCTCTATGCCAACGAGTCATTTGCTCAATTTACAGCTGCACAGCATTTGCCCGACAAGCCTATCATAGCCTTACTTGCAGGTAGTCGCAAGGCCGAGATACGTCGTAATCTGCCTCGTATGATCAAGGCGGCGCAAGGTTTCACCAATTATCAATTGGTAATAGCCGGAGCACCCGGTATAGATGCCGATATGTATGAGCCTTACTTGTGCAAGGGTAGGGTAAGCGTAGTCTTTGATGCTACTTATAGATTGTTGGCTCAAAGTTCGGCCGCTGTTGTTACATCGGGTACTGCCACCCTCGAAGCTGCTCTATTACATGTACCTCAAGTGGTATGCTATGCTATGCCGGGAGGAGAGTTGGCATACAATTTCTTTAAGAATATACTCAAGATACGTTATGTATCGTTGGTCAATCTCATTGCCGACAGAGAGGTTGTGACCGAATTGCTGGTACATCACTGCACTGCCGAGCGTATAGGCGATGAATTGAACTATCTGTTACACGACCGTGAGGTACACAAGCGAGTTATGGAGGGATATAGCGAAGTAGCTCGCCGATTGGGAAAACCCGGAGCACCACAACGTGCGGCACAGAGTATCGTAGAGCAATTGCGTGCGAAAAAGTAAAAATTTCGGGGTTACAATACTACAATTTTCTGTATAGTCTTGCCGGCATGAACGATATATATACCCGAGGCTGTTTCATATCGGGTGCTTGAGTGTGCGATAAAGGTGTTCACTTCTTCACCCAATAGATTATAGATGCGCACATTGGTAGCTTCTTGCGTTATTATCTCGATACAACCTGTTCCACCTCTTACGATGTTGTGTGTGACGGGTGATGATACCGAGTTGGGGTCGTACTCGTCAATCTCAATGCTTCGCAACAATATGGCATAACTATCGGCTTGGCTGTAGGCACGGAACCCTATGTAGTATATGCCGGGTATATGCACCTCAAAGGGGGCCACTATTACTGTGTCTTTAATAAAAGAGAAATTGTGTAACTTGCTTACGGTTAATGACATATCCTGTGGGTTGGGCGTAAATCCGAGCATTACACTCATCGACTCGGGGTAACTGCTCAGTCCTACGCAACAACTGTATTCTACTTGATAACGCATAGAGCCGTCGAGGTAGACCGGAGGCGCAAAAAGCCAGTCGTCGGCATTATTGAGGGCACTTGACGTGTAACGCATACAACCCCCGAAGCGCTCGTCGTGATAGTGCCATGTAACGCCATCGGCATTATTGTCGGTTATATTGAAAAAGCCCATTCCATCGGAAAAATTGTATCTAAAAGGAAAAGGTGCGATGCCAGCTACGATGCTCTTTGTTGCCTCATAACCTGCACCTGCATGATTCCTGGCCAATACTTTATAGGTGTAATGGTCTATCGTATCGAGGGTGTCGTTGTAGGATATTACTTCGCCCGAGAGTGGGTGCTCGATAGTACCTATCAGTGCGTCGTTGCGATAAATGAGTATTTCATCAAGTTGCTCAAGAGGTTGTGCATTGGCACTGTGCGTGGGTGCTGTGCATTGTATCGTTACCACATGAGGAGTGCGTTCGTTGCTTACCAGCGTGAGGTCCTCTATAGCGTTGGGAACAAATCCTTCGGCACTTGACACTACCGATAGGCTGTCGAGATAGAGCATGTAATGATTGGCCGGACTTGTGCAGTGTATATATAGCCTATACAGCGCATTGGTGGCTACGGTAAATTGCACTTTATAGCAGCGACTATCTTTGCTTGTGGTTTGCTGTGATGACAGTAGGGTAATGTGTTCCGAGATGTTACGCCCGTGTACTATGCCCAACGAAAACTCCTCCTCGTACTCAGTGCTGCCGGCATGTACGTAAAATACCGCCTCGTAGCTTATGCCTGATTGTAAGGCTATAGGGTGCAGATATAGATAATCGTCGGCAGCATTGTATTTGTTATAGCGATAGCGCATGTTGGGCTTGTCTGTGGCACTCTCAAATAACTCCCATGTCGAGCCGTCACTATTGGCATCCACTATTATGATATCGTCGAGCTGTTGCTCATTCCACTCTGTTATACTATATAACAGCTCTTTGCCATTATCATCATCGTTACTGTGTTCCTGTGCATAGATAGGTTCACTGCAAGTCATAAGCATGACAAGTATCATGCCCAATAATTGCAATGTATTGTATAACAAGCGAACAGCCATATCGGTCTTTATTACATGCGGGATATTGTTGTGTTTGAGGTGTTGCGATAGGGTTTTTATTCCACTTGGATATTCAGGTGCTTACATATCCATTGTTGGAACAATGCCTGTTCGTCCCTTGTGGTTTCGCCAAGTGAGTTGATGCAAGCAAACAACAGCTTGTCATTCGATTGCATTTCGGCAATTTTGCGAGCCATATACCCTTTCTTGTTTGCATTGGGTTTCAAGAAACAGCACAACCCCTTTGATGAACGCACGTCTAAGAGTCCATTGCGGTAGGCATCTAAGTAAAAACACACCAATGAACTGAACTGTGAAGGCTCGCGAAAACGGTGCTTGATATTAGAGTGCAACCATTCGGGGTTCTCGGTATAAAACTTTTCGTACCACAAACGATTCATCGGCACAGGCCCATGAGGATGCAGAAAGAAGAAGTTGGACTTCATCATGTTGGCTGCATTGAGCATAGGGTCTTTGTGTCCGAAAGTTTTATGATTTTGGAGTAAATGTTTGGCCCAACGCAGGAAGGCTGCCCACTGTACGTTGAACTTCTCGGCATACAGCACCGTTTTCCGGTCGTGAAACCAATCGGCCTGTTTATTATCCGACACAAGAAAGACATCGTCATTGAAATAGAGAAAATTCTCCGACAGTCCCGGTATACGCCACAGCATTTGTCCTATCGATAGCGAATTGAATGTAGGCAGGTACTCTTCGTAACCCCTGAATATTACCGTATGGTCGATAATCTCTATAGGAATTTTGTTCTCGGGAAAGTTGCGTGCAACAAATTCATCGACGTGAGGGTCCTGGTTGTCGGTTACGATATATATCTTATGCACCCAAGGGGCATATCGCAAGATTGATGCCACACAATAAAATATTTCGCCGGTTGAACTGTATCGGGCAGCACCGGCTATATCGTCGTGGCTTGTTTCGTTCTTGCCGGTAAGAAATCTTGTTTTCTTACTCTTATGAACCGGGTCGTCACCGTCTACCCATGTAATTACTATATCGATATTATCTTGTTGCAACATATAGTCTATATGATATTGTGAAATCGTTCGGGAATGTGTACTATTACCACTTGCTCCAGCATAGAGGGTTTATTGAGGGCATAAATGGGGCGAAAAATGGTCTGTATCGTGCGTGCTATGGGTACAGCCTTATCCCAGCAATGTGCCTTGCGAGTAGTGCATAGTCGTATGGTCTTTGAGCGTCGCTTGAGGTGTCTTGTCCAACCATCGGCACGTCGTGAAGGGTCGGCAAAGCGTGCTTTAATCCTTTCCATATCAAAATATCCGAAATGAAACAGATACAACCCCTTTGCAATGTGGAAATTATGGCCTTTGACGCGATGAAATCCCGATCCCCAGCGCAATGGGCGGGCTATAACATTGGCTTTGGTGTAACGACTTGACAATCGCCCATAATGGCGTTGTGAGAGGAATGGGCGTTCACAATCTAAGTGGCCCTCCTTCTCCAAGTGTTGACCTACGTCTACGCCAAGTCCCGAAATTGAAGTTTTGATATCAGCCTTGCTAAGAAAATCAACCAAAGGGATGCCCAACTGTGGGTCGACCACAAGGATTTCATCGGCATCGGTACCTATTACCAAGTCATAATCCTTGAATAACCCGGCAGCTTGTTGCGACAGGAAATTAATACGTCTCTTGTCGCCTTTGGCTACATTGCCCTGAAGTTTCTCGCAGACAACAACATTGGTTCCTTCGCAAAATGGAGGAACTATTTGATCGACACCGTCAAAATAGATGTAGAGATTTTCCCTTCCAAGTTCACGTCCATAATACTCTACCCATTTACGCAGATAGAATTCGTCGTTGCGAACCATTGTTATTGCACATATTCTCTTCATAAGAACAAAGATAGTAATTCTTTCTATAGAACATTTATTTCAACTTCTTTTTTCGGCCATAATCGAGAAAAGATTTCGCTTCGTAGTCACAGTGTATCATTTTTGCCTATTCTAAACAACAAACGAGGCAAAGCCCGCATCGGACTCTGCCTCGTTCTTTATATAGGTCTTAGAAATTAATCGTTGTTTTGACCCTCTTCGCGGTTTTCGCGACGCTCGCCACGGAATTCGCGACGATTGTTGTTGTTGCGACGGTCGCCACGGTCGTTGCGGGGCTCACGACGCTCGCGACGTTCGGGCTCAACATAACCTTCGGGGCGGGGTTGAAGGGCTTTCATCGAAAGACGGTATTTGCCGGTCTTGGGGTCGATTTCGAGCAACTTAACAGTAAGCTCGTCACCCTCTTTGATGCCTGAAGTCTCCATATTTTCGAGGCGATTCCAACCTATCTCTGAGATGTGGAGCAAACCATCCTTGCCGGGCATAAACTCAACAAAAGCACCAAATGCAAGGATTGACTTAACCACACCTGTATAAGTCTCGCCTACCTCGGGTTGAGCTACGATAGCTTTGATGCGACGCAAAGCATCGTTGATGGCGTCACGACCGGGAGCCGAAATTTCGATGTGACCTTCGCCTTCAATCTCTTCGATAGTAACAGTAGCACCACTGGCCTCTTGGATACCTTGGATAATCTTTCCGCCCGGGCCAATAACAGCACCGATGAACTCTTTGGGAATAACCATAGTCTCGATGCGGGGAGCGTGGGGCTTGAGGTCAGCACGAGGCTCGGCAAGTGTAGCCTCAATCTTATCGAGGATGTGCATGCGACCTTCGCGAGCTTGCAACAATGCCTTCTCGAGGATTTCGTATGAAAGGCCATCTACCTTGATATCCATTTGAGTAGCAGTGATACCATCACGAGTACCTGTTACCTTGAAGTCCATGTCGCCCAAGTGGTCCTCATCGCCGAGGATGTCAGAGAGAACGGCATACTTTGAGTTATCGGTAATCAAGCCCATAGCGATACCTGATACGGGTTTCTTAATCTTCACACCGGCATCCATCAATGCAAGAGTACCGGCACATACGGTAGCCATAGAAGACGAACCGTTTGACTCAAGAATATCCGACACAACGCGAATACAGTAGGGATAGTCGGCAGGAATCATGCTCTTGAGAGCACGGTTAGCCAAGTTTCCGTGACCAATCTCACGACGACCAATACCACGTACGGGTTTAGCTTCACCTGTTGAGAAGGGAGGGAAGTTATAGTGCAACAAGAAGCGGTCGTGACCTTGATTGAGAACGTCGTCGAGCAACTTCTCATCGAGTTTTGTACCCAATGTAACGGTAGAGAGTGATTGAGTCTCACCACGAGTGAACACAGCCGAACCGTGAGGGCCGGGGATGTAGTCAACCTCGCACCAGATGGGACGAATTTCAGTTGTCTTACGACCGTCAAGACGTACACCTTCATCGAGTACGCAACGACGCATAGCCTCTTTTTCTACATCGTGGTAGTAACGACGTACGAGAGCCTCTTTCTCTTCGCGCTCTTCCTCGCTCATAGCTTCGAGGTACTCCTCGCATACAGCATTGAAAGCATCCGAACGACCATGCTTGTCGGCATTGCCTTGACGAGCAATAGCATAAGCCTTGTCGTAGCATTTGGCCTTAACATCGGCACGCAACTCTTCGTCGTTTATCTCGTGGCAATATTCGCGTTTTACAGTTGAGCCAACGGCTTCGGCCAACTCCTCTTGTACGCGGCAGTGTACCTTGATAGCCTCGTGGGCAGTCATCAAAGCCTCGAGCAAGTCTTGCTCCGAAACTTCGTTCATTTCACCCTCAACCATCATGATGTTATCGTAGGTAGCACCTACCATCAAGTCCATGTCGGCACGCTCCAACTCGGCAAATGTGGGGTTGATGCGGAACTTGCCATCAACACGAGCAACACGTACCTCTGAAATGGGGCCGTTGAAGGGGATATCAGAAACAGCAATAGCAGCCGAAGCAGCCAAGCCGGCCAATGCATCGGGAATATCTACACCGTCGGCCGAGTACATAGTGATGTTGACAAAAGTATCGGCGTGGTAGTTATCGGGGAACAAAGGACGCAATACGCGGTCAACAAGGCGAGCAGTAAGGATTTCATAATCCGAAGCGCGACCTTCACGTTTGGTAAAACCGCCGGGGAAACGTCCACATGCTGAGAATTTTTCTTTATACTCTACTTGCAAGGGCATGAAATCAACGCCCTCACCGGCCTCCTTGGCCGAACATACCGTAGCGAGCAACATTGTATTGCCCATACGCACTTCTACGGCGCCATCGGCTTGCTTTGCAAGCTTACCGGTCTCGATGGTAATGGTTCTTCCATCACCCAAATCGATGGTCTTCTTTACGACATTCATAAATTCTTTATTTTCTTTCCGTTAAAAATCGTGCAAAGATACACAAAGGTGCGTGGAGAACAAAATAAATCCCTCTTTTTTTAATATAGGTGAGGGGTATTTTATGAAAAAGGTGCAAGGGAGTAGTTTTTTTAGCACTCCCTGCACCGGTGTTTTTACACAATGCTTTCTGTCGAGGATGGTTGTATGGGTTGTGTTATGAGGTGCGATTGGTCTTATTTTAAGGGTTTATTATAAGGCTCTACAACCAATTCGTAAGTGTCGTTTTTCAACAGCGACTCGTCAAATTCAATGGTAATGCAACGTTTCTCGCCGGGCATGAGTGTGAAGTAGTTGTCGCTCATGATAGCGGGAAGAAGTCGTTCTCTGTCGTGCTTGCGTAGAGCCTGAATATGTATGGCAAAAGCTACGTTGGGGGCTGATTGTGGTAACGATACGGTTGCTGTTATTGTGGCGCGTCCCATGTTGCGAGTGAGTCGTGATGTAGTCTTGATGTTAACGGGTTGCAGATCGTTGAGCGCAGTAAAATCCTTGCGATTGTTTCCTCGCCAATAGTCATTTTCCGAGATTATATTACCATTGCTGTCTCGCAATTTGAGTCGGATGAAGTGCACGTCCGATAACCCATCGGTGGCGGGTGAGCCTCCCAAAACGTCCATGCTCCACAATGAGTAGCCAAACCACCAGCCCAACTCGATGCCCAGCATGCGAACATATCGCCCTTGTACCTCGGGGAATAAATGCTCAAGAGTACCTTCGCAACCTTCGTGGGTCTTGAATACCTCGCGCCATGTTTGTGCATCGTCCGATACCTGAATCTTATAAGATTTGCCGTAGGCAGCTTCCCAGTTCAGTCGCACTCCGCCTATAGTCTGTACGCTATCCAAATCGATGTATATCCATTCGTTGTCGGCTTTATTCGCAGCCCAACGGGTATTGTCGTCGCCATCGGTAACGAACTCGGGTGCAAATTGTGCCGTTGATGATGCCACGACCTTCTTGCCAATGGATATAATGGGTCGATTGCGCTCGAAATCAAGAACAAATGCTTGTGTAGTTGTGTTGGAGTATGAGTTGATATTGCCTGTTTTACAATACTCTTTAACAGGCTTACCATCCATGTTATATATGGAGGCTTCAACGGATAGATTTTCGTAGTCGCGTGAAGTGGTATTTGCTACTTTGATTTCCTCGGTCATCGGATTCCAATATACGTGAAGTGGCTCGCAGGCGCACTTGCAGCCCCAGTATGCGCCGGTAAGGTCATAGTAGTAGTCGTATGTTTGCCATACCATAGAGGGGTAGGCCGACTGTCCCATCCATGTCATGATGCCCGAAGCGTCGTTCCACATGTGGTCGAGCCAACCTTCATACATGGCTTTGTTGGATACCATATTGATGAGTTGGGCTTTACGGCAGAAGTCCTCGATGCCTTGTGCTTTGCCGTAACCTTCGTTTATCATCTGTATGTATTGTTGAGGAAGTGCATTTCCTGCATTAGAGCCAAAGTAGTGTTTGTTCCACATCTCGTTGATAGGCCACCAATCTTGTTCGTGCATAAACTTCTTGATACTTTCAAATGTGGGTACAACGGCTGTACCTATCTCGATGCGTAACCCCCAACCGCGTTTGCCATCGCCACCGGATGAGGGGTCGGGATAATCGGTGAAATAATAACGTTGATCGAATGCACCCCAGAATCCACTGCCGCTGAGTCCGCCCGAGTTGGAGCATGCCTGGAAATACCTGTCGCCACCATCGAATGTGTCAATGTTGGTTTGCATCCATCCGGGCAGTGGCGCTTCGGGTACAGCTTCATTGTCACCACACCACACGGCTATACACGGATGATTGCGCAACCTTTTTATTTTCTCCATCATGTTGTTGTTGAAAACATTTAGGTCGTAGGGTAAGTTCGGGTTGGAGTTAATCCAAAAGTCATCCCATACCATGATGCCGTATTTGTCGCAATATTCATAAAACTCTTCATCGGTAACTGAGCCCAACCAATTGCGAATCATGTTGAAGTTCATTTCTTTGTGCAGGCGTATCTTGGTTTCGTACTCTTTGCCACGACAGCGAAGCATGTATTCCGACATGCCCCAGTTGGCACCCTTGATAAATACAGGTACGTCATTGATGTGTATGTGAAATACACCATTGTTCTTGTCGTAGGTATATTTTTTGATACCGAATGTTATGTTTCGGCTTTCCGATATTTGTCCCGAAGAATCAGATATATCCAATTGGCAAGTGTACAGGTTGGGCTCGCCGTAGCCTGCCGGCCACCACAACAGTGGGCTGTTGATTATCAATTGTGGAAAATAGCGCTTGTCGAACTTTATCTTTCGAGACTCAAGAGCGTTGAGGGTTACCTCTTGTGTGAACTCGATATTACCGGGATTGATTAGGCCTTTAATGGTTATCTTTTCCGATGCGATATTGTTGTTTTTTACATCAAGTTCGACGCTTAGTTCTGCTCGAGCTTTGGTAGGGAGTTCGCTACGTATCCATGGGTCTATAATGGTAGTGTGACCTGTATTACTGAGCCAAACTTTATCGGTGATACCGCTATTGAGCCCGGGTACATAGGGCATCCAATCCCAGCCCCCACTCGATAGGTATGTGGGGCTGCCTTGGTTGGCAAGGGGTGTTGCGGGAATGTGTACTAATACCGCTAATATGTTTTTACCTGAGGGGTTTAGCTTGTGGGTTATGTCGTATTGTCCTCGTTCCATAAAGCCGTTGAGCGTACCCAATGGTTGCCCGTTCAGGTATATTTCGGCTTTACGGTTTACGCCATTGAAGTTAAGCCATATATGTTCTTTGTAGAAGTCCGAAGGTATTGAAAACTCTGTTCTATACCAGAAGCTTCGGTCATATTTTGAGCGGTCTACTCGATGAATGTTGTCACCAAAGTTTGGGTCTTCTTCTATACCGGCGTTTACGTACGATGAAAATACAGTGCCCGGAACAATAGCCTCAACGGCCTCTTCGTGTGTAAATCCCAGGGTAGATAGCTCGGTGATATTGGTTGAGCACTCCGGTATTACAATCCATGATTGAGTGTCGCTATGTAGGTGTTTTACTTGGGCAATAGAGAGTATTGCTATGGGTAAAAATGCGAGTAATGCAACGATTTTTTTCATATTTGTCTTGTTTTGATAGTAGGTGTGTTGTGAATGGCTTGGTTTACAATATGCAAAGTAAATGTCTGTTGCGTTAAATGTAAATGGATATTGTTACAAAGAGTATGGATGATTTTATGTTATGGGGTACTTTTTGTTTGTTATGAGGGTCTTACGGAGTTTTTGAGGGGTTAATTCAATATCAAAAGGTGGTGTTGGCAATCTATGTACTTGGTGTAAGTAAAAGTTGTTGATAAATCGTGAAAATATTGTGCGGTAGGTTTGCGATAGTTTGGTTTTAAAATTGTATCTTTGCCCAAATTCATTACATTTGACGTTATGGATACAATACAACTGAAAGACCTGAGCTTTAAACCTTACATCAGTAGTGCCGAGATAGCTACTGCAGTAAAAAATGTGGCAGCTCGCATTAACGAGGATCTTGCCGGCAAGAATCCATTGTTTTTGTGTGTGCTGAATGGTGCTTTTGTATTCGCCGCCGACTTATTTCGCGAAATAACCATTCCGGGCGCAGAAATAGCCTTTATACGCATGAAGTCGTATATAGGAACACAATCATCGGGCGAGGTTCAATTGGTATCGGGGTTGACCGAAGACATTTCGGGTCGTACAGTTGTTATAGTAGAAGATATTGTAGATTCGGGCTTTACGCTCAAGCAACTCAAGTCTATCTTGCAAGAGTGTAATCCGGCCGAAATTAAGGTGGCTACATTGCTCTTCAAGCCCGAGTCGCTCAAGTGTGATGTTACCATTGATTATGTGGCATTGGACATTCCCCCTGCATTTATAGTGGGATATGGCCTCGATTATGATGAATTGGGACGCAACCTCAAGGACATCTATTCGGTAGTACAAGATTGAAAGAAATAAAAAAAATATAAGATATGAATATAGTAATTTTTGGAGCACCCGGCTCAGGAAAAGGTACACAAAGCGCATTGCTTATTGAGAAGTATGGCTACTACCATATATCTACCGGTGATGTATTGCGTGCGCAGATAGCGCAAGGTACCGAGTTGGGTAAGATTGCCGATTCGTATATCTCGAAGGGTCAACTTATCCCCGATGAGTTGATGATTGACATCTTGGATGACGTGTTGGCAGCGCACCCCGAGAGTGCTAAGGGTGTTGTTTTTGATGGTTTCCCCCGTACCATTCATCAAGCCGAGACATTGGATGCATTGTTGGCCAAACGCAATGGACAGGTAGATATTGTAGTGGGTCTCGAAGTTGAAGAAGAGGAGTTGATAGTAAGACTTATCAACCGTGGAAAGACGTCGGGTCGTAGCGATGATAACTTAGAGACTATCAAGAAACGTCTGGATGTATATAACAGCCAAACCAATGTGTTGCGCGACCATTACAAGGCTCAAGGCAAGTATGAGGCTGTGCATGGCATGGGTAGTATCGAAGATATCTTTGAGAATATCAAGACTCTTATCGAGAAACATCGTCGTTAATTATTCCGCGATAAAGTATAATTGGTTGTAGGTAGTGAGTATAGTACTCGCTACCTGCACTTGTATTGGTTAGTATGCTACACTGCCTGATGAGGTGGTGTGCGTGGGCTCTTATACTTTGATGGTAACGGCTATGGATTGCACTTGGCCACTGTTGTATATATGTAGTGGCTTGTGTTTAGGAGTTTTGCTCGGTTTCGTTGTTTGAGATGTCGTGAAGAAGCTCTTCGGCAAAATTCTTCTGTTTTCTGATAAATCGTATAGCTGCTTGTGCTGCTACTTGTTGAGCCTCTTTCTTGGTATATCCTCGGCCTTCGCCCAATTGTCGGTTGGCGACTAATACGCGGGCGTGGAATATGGGATTCTTGTGTTCGTCCGATGAGATGTCGTCGATGTCGAAGGTGTAGGGGATGTGGTGGTGCTGACACCATTCAATCAGTCGTGACTTGAAGTTGACCTCTTGTTGTGCCAACTTTTTAATGTCGATGTGCTTTAGAATGATTTTTTCCTCGACAATCTTTCGGCACATATCGAAGCCTTGATCGAGGTATATAGCACCTATAAGAGCCTCAAGGGCATTGCCATAGGTGTTGTTGTTGTGTGATTGCGAGTGGACGGTTATTTGGACAATCTTGTCCAGTCCGAGTTCCAAGGCTACGTGATTGAGTGTTTCGCGTTGGACTATTTTTGAACGAGTTTTGGATAAGAAGCCCTCGTCTTTGTTGTTGAATGTCTTGTAGATAATGTCCGATGCAATAGCGCTCAAGACAGCATCGCCCAGAAATTCAAGTCGCTCGTTGTTGCCGCCTTCTTGGTTGTTGCGACCTGCCGAGCGATGTCGACATGCTTGTTGAAAGAGTGTGATATCGTTGGGACAAAATCCCAGCATGTCGTAGAAAATACGATAAGGCTCTTGGCGACGTTTCGTCAAGAGCCTTATGCGTTTATAGATAGATTGAAACACGTTATTTCTCAAATTTTTTCAAGATAACACATGCGTTGTGACCGCCAAAGCCAAATGTGTTTGACATGGCAACACGTATTTCGCGTTTTTGTGCTTTGTTGAATGTAAAGTTGAGATTGTAGTCAATCTCGGGATCTTTGTCATCCTCTTCGTGGTTGATAGTAGGCGGAACGATACCGTTTTCCATAGCCTTTATGCAGAGTACTGCTTCGAGAGCACCGGCAGCACCAAGAAGGTGACCTGTCATAGACTTGGTCGAGCTGATATTGAGTTTATAAGCATGTTCGCCAAATACTTCTTTGATGGCTTTTACCTCCGATATATCACCAACAGGGGTAGATGTACCATGAGTGTTTATATAATCAATATCCTCGGGCTTCATCTCGGCGTCTTCGAGAGCGTTGCGCATTACAAGCTTTGCACCCAAGCCCTCGGGGTGAGTGGCTGTAAGGTGATAAGCATCGGCGGCAAGACCACCACCTGCTATCTCGGCATAAATTCTTGCACCACGAGCCAAGGCATGCTCCATCTCTTCAAGAATGAGACAGCTACCGCCTTCACCCATTACAAATCCGTCGCGAGAGCCACTGAAGGGACGCGATGCGGTCTGGGGTGAATCGTTACGAGTAGAGAGCGCGTGCATCGAGTTGAAGCCTCCTACGCCTGCGGCGTAAATAGCTGCTTCGGCACCACCTGATATGATTACATCGGCTTTACCTAAGCGAATGTAATTGTAGGCGTCTATCAGAGAGTGGTTGGATGAAGCACATGCCGAAACGGTGCCGAAGTTGGGGCCGTGGAATCCATATATCATAGATATTTGTCCTGCTGCTATGTCGGCAATCATCTTGGGGATGAAGAATGGACTATAGCGAGGGCCTCTTTCGGGGTGTAATGCGTAGTTGGTAACTTCTTGTTCGAATGTTCCCAAACCACCAATACCGGCTGCATAAATAACACCGGCACGTTCGCGGTTGATTTTCTCTACATCTATGCCAGAGTCGTCCATAGCCTCTTTAACGGCTGCGATGGCGTATTGAGCAAAAAGGTCGAGCTTGCGCGCATCCTTGACGTTGTCAAAGTAGTTGAGCGGGTCGAAATTTTTTACCTCGCAGGCAAATTGAGTCTTGAATTCGCTGGCATCAAAATGAGTAATAGGCCCAGCTCCACTTACTCCATTGATAGCAGCGTTCCATGTATCAGAAACGTTGTTGCCCAATGGCGTAATTGAACCCAGACCTGTTACGACAACTCTTTTGAGTTCCATAAATTATTTGTCGGCAAGAGCCTTTTCGATGTGCTCGATAGCTTCGCCTACAGTAGTAATTTTTTCAGCTTCCTCATCGGGGATTTTGATATCGAATGTATTCTCGAAATCCATAATCATTTCTACTGTATCGAGTGAATCGGCACCCAAATCGTTAGCGAAGCTAGCTTCGTTTGTAACGGCAGACTCGGGACGACCCAAACGTTCTGCGATGATTGATCTTACTTTTACTGCAACTTCAGACATAGTTTTTCTTTTTTAAAATGAATTAATAAGAAGTTTTCTTCAAAAATGCATTGCAAAGAAAATGTATTTTGACGAATAATTTGCTATTTCGTGATAAGAAAATGCTTTTTATTGCACAAAGGCATTTGCGTTGTGCATTGTTTTGCAACTAATTTTATTTTTATTCGCTTCTATACAAGATTACTTGCCGACGATATGGCGAGTGATTTGTATAGATTTTATTGTGCGTTGTAGTTGAGTATATTGGTGGCTGTGTTATCGGCCTTGTCCAATACGACAATGGGTTTTTGGCCGAAGATGTATACCTCCGAGAGGCTTTCATTGTTGTTGCTTGTGTAATTGACGGTGTAGGCCGATGCAACAACCTCTTCGGGATTTCGTTCATTGAATGCTGTGATAGAGGGTGCTTGAGCAGCATAACCTTCGAGGGTAAGGGCAAGGGTTTGCTCATAGTCGGCTTGCAAGTTCTCGGCGTCGCGAGTGAAAGAGTAGCTGCGACTGCGGTCGAACTTGAGGTACTCTTCGTGTGTCGAGGGGAGCTTTTGGGCAGCCTTCAAGTAGCCGTCTATTTTGTTCTTATATTTAATATTGTTGCCATATTGGCGTTTGGCAGCTTCGTACTTCTTCATGTAGTCTTCGTGGCGAAGGATGTTGGCGCGTTCGTCCTTTTCGCAATCTTCCAATTTTTTCTCCCAAGCGAGTTTTTTCTCCTCAAGTAGGTCTTGGTACTCTTGAGCCATTGAGTTGGTCAGGAATGCAATGCTGTCGGCTACTGTGATGTCTTGTAGATGTGCGATAGTGATATTTTCCTTATCGCCGATGTTTGCACCTTCGTATTCGACAAATGCGTCAATGTAGTCTTGTTGAGAGGGTTGTCCTGCGCAAGAGGCGAGGAGTGCTATGCTTGCAATAGCGAGAATCTTTTGAATTTTCATATTTTTATCTTTTTTGAGTTTGTTATAGGATATTCGATATACTTCGATTTTGCTTCGCAAAACTACGCTTTTTATTTGAATTAATAAATAGGTGACAAAAAATTTGTAGTTTTGCACAAGATTATGTTGAATATAAAAGAAGCCGTAAAAAGATATTTGGAGCGACGCGGACTTGCATCGATGGAATGCCGTGCAGCGCTTATAGATATGGATGGTGTGTTGTATGATTCAATGCCTCATCATGCCGAGGCGTGGTATCGAACCATTGCTCCGCTGGGCATTGCTTGTACCCGAGAGGATTTTTTCTTGCTTGAGGGTAGCACACGCACGCGCACTATCAATATGTTTTTTAACAGAGAGTATGGACATGATGCCCCCGAGGATATTTCGTTGGCGTTGTATGAGGAGAAGGTGCGCCAGTTTAGGGCTCTTGGTGAGGCGTCACGTATGCCGGCGGCCGACAAGATGATAGCATCGCTATTGGCGCACGATGTACGCACGGTGTTGGTTACGGGGTCGAGTCAGGGAACATTGCTCGAACTGCTCGATACCGATTATCCGCGAGCGTTCAATATGCCTTATCGCATAACCGGTGAGGATGTGAAGCATGGCAAGCCCTCGCCCGAGCCTTACTTGATGGGATTGCAACGTGCCGGTGTCGAGTCGCATCAGGCTATTGTGATAGAGAATGCCCCCTTGGGGGTTGAGGCCGGTGTGGCTGCCGGAGTCTTTACGGTAGCAGTCAATACAGGCCCTATCCCTGCCCAAGCGTTGTATGATGCAGGTGCTGATATTGTGTTTGATTCGATGCCACACTTTGCCGAGCATGTCTATGAATTGATAGAGATAGTCAATACTACCCAATTATGAAGCAGGAGGTTGTTTTTACCAATCAAGTAGAAGAAGCGCTCGAGTGCTTGTGTAGCACCGAGGGTTATGACCGTTGTTTTGTGTTATGCGATAGTAATACATATAGCAGTGTGTTGCCTCGCATAGCCTCATCGCGTATAGCTCAAGCTGAGGTGATAACCATCAGTGCCGGCGATGAAGCGAAGGGTGTTGACTCGTTGCTCCATGTGTGGAGTGAGCTGAGTGAGCGAGGTGCTACACGTCATTCGTTGCTTGTCAATGTGGGCGGTGGCATGGTGACGGACTTGGGTGGTATGGCCGCTGCAACCTTTAAGCGTGGCATAGCCTTTGTCAATATCCCTACGACGTTGTTAGGCGCAGTAGATGCGGCTGTGGGCGGTAAGACGGGTATTAATTTTGCCGGACTGAAAAACGAAGTGGGGGTTTTTGCTCATGCCCGCATGGTCATTGTCTCTACGCGATTTTTTGACACATTACCTCGAGAGGAGTTTTTGTCGGGGTATGCCGAAATGTTGTAGCACGGATTGATAGATGATGAAGAACACTATAATGAGTTGCTCGATTATGATATAGCATCGTTTGATGCCGATAAGTTGTTGCCTTTGTTGCGCTACTCGGTGGGCGTCAAGCAACGTATTACTGAACAAGACCCTCGTGAACATGGGTTGCGTAAAGTACTTAACTTGGGACATACCGTCGGGCACGCCATCGAAGCCCATTCGCAAAGGCATGGACGTACTGTCGCGCATGGTTATGCTGTAGCTTGGGGGTTGGTGTGTGAACTACTCATTGCGCATCGAGCCTTGGGTTTCCCCTCTTCGGTGATATACGACTTGGCGCGTCTTGTCGAGCTAAATTATGGTAGTTATGCCATTACGTGTGACGATTATGACGAGTTGATAGCATTCATGCAGCACGATAAAAAGAATATTTGCGATAAAATAAATTTTACACTCATAAAAAAAATAGGCGATTGTTGTGTCGATAACTACATCGAGCGAAAAGAAATAGAAATTTCCTTAGATTTTTTTCGCGATCTATTTCATCTGTAAATGAAGTAGTTGTATAATTGGTGGAAAAATAATTGAAAAATTTTTACCAAAAATATTTGCAGATATAAAAAAAAGCCATACCTTTGCATCACCTTTTCAGACGGGGTGTAGCTCAGCCCGGTTAGAGTACACGTCTGGGGGGCGTGTTGTCGCTGGTTCGAATCCAGTCACCCCGACCGAGCAAAAGTCAGAGTCAAGCATTCGCTTGACTCTTTTTTTTATATCTATTTTCCACGAGGTTCATATTATTTTATTTACTTTGCACAAGTAAATCCTCTGACCCCTAAATACATTGTCGCATGAACCGATATGTTTCTCTTTTCCTATTTTTGCTTGTTTTGCTCTCGGGTGTCAAGGCTCAGAGTGTAACCGATTATCGTTTATTGTTCGATAAGTGTGGCATGGGCAGTGGTGTGCTCAAGGTTCAGTGCGATTTTACCATAGATTTTGCCGGATGTGATTCAGTTGCTCTCGATTTTGGTGGCAATTTTGAGGAGTTATCGGTAGAGGAGTTGACGGTTACGCCCGATACTCTTCGTTATCGTTTTGACCCATTATCCAAGCAAATATTCTTCTACAATGCCGGTGCTGATATGCAGCGTGTACAGATGGAGTACCTCTTTATGAACCTCACGTCGGTGTTTATGTACAACAACTCGGGGGCTGAAGTGTGGGAGTGTATATATGGCGAGAGTGCCGAGTACTATTACCCTATGCGCCGAGCAATGCCCTATAGTGGCGAGGTGTGCTTTTCAGTGCCCGATACTATGCGGGTGGTGTATCAAGGGGGATGTGATGCTACTCGGTGGCAATCGTTCGATAGGTGCGTAGCACTTAACTTTGCATTTCTCAGCAGTTCGCGATATGAGATGCGCACGATGCCGGGCGACTATCATTGCGATGTGTATCAGCTGAAAGGTCAACAGGCCGATGAGCATAGGTATAATGAGTTGTGCCGACTCACACCCCTTGCATTGCAATGGTTTGAGAAGACGTATGGCGATGTGTATATCAATCCGAAGTATGGAGTGCACGACTATCCGGCCTATATCTTCCACAGTGGCAATGCCGCATTCAATAGGTACAATATGGGCTTCATATCGGCCTCGCAAAAGAAATTTGCCACATACCCCGACATATACCCTATAGTACATGAGATAGGCCACCGTTGGATTGGTGAATATTCGATGTTTATAGATAGTGGTGAGCGTGGATATGCATTTATTATAGAGACCCTCAATGAGTTTATGACACTGCAATGTATCCGCGATATAGAAGGCATAGCGGTTTATGAAAACCTTATAAAGGAGTGTCGTGATAGTTGGGATAAAATCAAAGGCACTGAACGCGATGTTCATCCCGTAGAGGTGGTAAAGAACAACAATGTGCCTGTTACCTACCGCAAGGGTGTTGTGATGCTTGATAGTATAGCACGTGAGGTGGGCTATGATACAGTGATTGATACCATTGTCCACTTCTATAAAGCGTGTAATGGAAAGCCCGACTTAACGTATGACGACTTTGAAAGGTTGTGCAAATTTATATTTTAGATGCGAAATAAAAATGGAGGTCGACTCAGCGAGTCGACCTCCTATCTTTTCGATATAATCGATTTCTTACAATGCGGGGTGACACTCCATACCGAATGCTTCGGCTACACCGGGGAAGGTGACTTTACCGTCAACTACGTTCAAGCCCTTAGCAAGACCGGCATCGGCGCGACAAGCTGCTTCCCAACCCATATCGGCCAACTTGATGGCGTAGGGGAGAGTGGCATTTGTGAGGGCAAGAGTAGATGTGCAAGGTACAGCACCGGGGATGTTGGCAACACAATAGTGTACTACACCGTCAACCTCAAAGATTGGCTCGGCGTGAGTTGTGGGGTGTGAAGTCTCGAAGCAACCACCTTGGTCAATAGCAACGTCGACAAGAACGGTGCCGGGACGCATCAACTTGAGCATGTCGCGGGTAACGAGGTGAGGAGCTTTAGCACCGGGGATGAGTACTGCACCGATAACGAGGTCGGTTGTAGGCAATTCTTGTTCGATATTGTAGCGAGAAGAGAAGAGTGTCTTAACATTTTTGGGCATAGTCTCGCTGAGGTAGCGCAAGCGGGGGAGTGAAATATCGCACAAAGTAACATCGGCGCCAAAACCGGCAGCGATGAGAGCGGCATTGGTACCTACGATACCACCACCCAATACCAATACTTTGGCAGGCTTAACACCCGGCACACCACCGAGCAGCACACCACGTCCGCCTTGGGGTTTCTCCAAGAAACGAGCACCTTCTTGAGCGGCCATACGTCCGGCTACTTCGCTCATAGGAATGAGCAGGGGCAGACCACCGTTGCGGTCAACAACAGTTTCGTATGCCAAGCAGGTTGCTCCGCTCTCCAACATCGCCTCGGTAAGTTCTCTGTCGCAAGCGAAGTGGAAGTAAGTAAAGAGAAGTTGACCTTTGCGAACGAGCTTGTACTCCTGTTTGATAGGCTCTTTTACCTTGATAATCATCTCGGCAATTGCATATACATCCTCGATTGTAGGTAGGATGGTAGCACCGGCTGCAGTGTAGGCTTCATCGGGGAAACCACTGTTTTCGCCTGCAGTGTGTTGTACATATACAGTGTGACCGTGTGCAATAAGTTCTTGAGCACCGGCGGGGGTTAAAGAAACACGATTTTCGTTGTTCTTAATTTCTTTGGGAATACCAATAATCATAGTTGTGTTAGAATTAGGGTTTTTATGCTGGGGCCAAAGATATGAAAATAAAATTGAGAAATAAAAATCGAAAAAAGATTTTTTTATCATATAATGCAAAAAAATATTACAAAAGGATTGTGATATATTACAATGTGTGTACCTTTGTGTGCTTTAAGTAATGTAGGTATGAATATACGACACGCACAATTGCAAGAGTTAGATGCTATCATGGCGATTTTTGAGGCGGCCAAGGCTTATATGTATAGCGTGGGCAATACATCGCAATGGGGCGATGACTATCCGCCACGGCAACTTATTGCCGACGAAATATTGTCGGGGCATTTCTATGTCATGGAGCATGACGGCGAGCCGGCAGCGGTTTTCTCTTTCGATGTAGCCATCGAACCTACTTATGCAGTTATTGAAGATGGCGCGTGGCGCTATGATGAGCCGTATGGGGTAGTCCATCGCTTGGCATCGAATGGTCGTGTGAAGGGTGTTGCCGATTGCTGTTTTGCGTGGTGCAAAGGTCGATATCACTATCTTCGTGTTGATACGCATAGCGACAATGCAACGATGTTGCATGCAATAGAACGACAAGGCTTTGTGCGTAGTGGAATTATTACCCTCTCGCGCAATGGTGACAAACGCATTGCCTACGAGTGGCATATATAAATTGTAAAAATAGATATGAAAGAAATAGTTATTACTCCTTATGGCGGGTTGGCAAACAGAATGAGGACTCTTAATGCCGCAATAGAGTTTGCCAAGGCCGAGGGTGTTCGATTGCAGGCTGTGTGGTTTTGCAACCGCGAGTTGAATGCGCCCTACGATGCCCTATTTACCCCCCCGATTTGTACTGAAAACCAGGTGGTTACAATAAGAAAGGGTGGCTTTTTTGACCGTTTTGTGTATCGTTCGCCACGTAGGCACACATTGTGGTTGCCATATATTATAGCCCCGCGACTATTCGATACACGTATATATTCGCAAGAGTTTAAGAGGTTGCGTGAGCAAGGAGAGCTTGAGAGCGTTATAAAAAGTGGTAATCGGGTGCTTATAGAGAGTTGCTATGAATTTGGCGATTATTATGCGTCGTTGTCAAAGAACTTTGTTCCCGTACCCGATATTCTCAATGCAGTGAATGAGTATGTTGCTAAGAATTTTACTCGCAATACGGTAGGCATTCATATTAGACGTACCGATAATTGGTTGTCTATTCAGAAATCGCCTTTGTCACTCTTTATCGAAGCTATGCAGAGAGAGATTGAGGCCTGTGCCGACACCAACTTCTATGTGGCTACCGACGATGTAGCTACGAAAGAGGAGTTGAGAAGATGTTTTGGCAATCGCATATTGACATTGGATACCGATTGTAGTCGCAACAGCATATCGGGCATGAAAGATGCTGTGAAAGAGATGTGGATATTGTCGCGTACCACACGCATATATGGAAGTTTCTACAGTTCTTATTCGGTAATAGCATCGCACCTGACCAATATCCCGTTACAGATATTGCAAACCGACGATTAGTCGGTCGTAGGGCATAAAAGTGTTCCGGCAATATACAGGCTTAGTGTATAATACCGCTTGGAAAGTTGTGAATGTATGAGAAAAAAACTACATTTGCACATAATTGATATGACCTTGTGGTATGACAGAAGATAGTTTCGATATACGCAGTAGTCGTTATGGCGACAATGAGCGCGAGTTTGAAAAGGCTCTGCGCCCTTTGTCGTTTGATGACTTCAGCGGACAAGATAAGATTATAGAGAATCTGCGAGTCTTTACGATGGCTGCCCGCCTGCGTGAAGAGCCGCTCGATCATGTGCTGTTGCATGGCCCTCCCGGACTGGGTAAGACAACCTTGGCCAATATTATAGCCAATGAGTTGGGGGTGGGATTTAAGGTGACATCGGGTCCGGTACTCGATAAACCCGGCGACTTGGCGGGCTTGCTCACATCGCTTGAACCCAACGATGTGCTCTTTATCGACGAGATACACCGTCTCAGCCCCGTTGTTGAGGAGTATCTCTACTCGGCCATGGAGGACTATCGCATAGATATTATGATAGATAAGGGTCCCGGAGCTCGTTCTATTCAGCTTACCCTCAACCCCTTTACGCTGGTAGGTGCGACAACTCGTAGTGGCTTGCTTACAAGCCCTTTGCGTGCTCGTTTCGGTATCAACTGCCACATGGAATACTACGACCACAATGTGTTGTGCAAGATAGTAGAGCGTTCGGCACGACTATTGCAAGTACCCTGCACACGCGAAGCTGCTGTTGAGGTAGCTATGCGTAGTCGTGGTACACCTCGTATCTGTAATGCTCTGTTGCGTCGAGTGCGCGACTTTGCACAGGTTAAGGGTACAGGTCGTATAGATATAGAGATAGCCCGATATGCATTGGAGGCACTCAATATCGACAAGTATGGCCTTGACGAGATTGATAATAAGATACTGACCACCATCATAGATAAGTTTAAAGGCGGCCCGGTGGGCTTGACAACCATTGCTACGGCATTGGGCGAGGACCCCGGAACGCTTGAGGAGGTGTATGAGCCATTCCTTATCAAAGAGGGTTTTATCAAGCGTACACCTCGGGGACGTGAAGTGACCGACTTGGCATATAACCACTTGGGTCGCACGCGTGCCGGATGGGGTGGCTTGTTTGGCGATGAAGTATGAGTAACGGACTGAAAGGATTGGCAAAAGATACCATTGTGTATGGGCTCAGCAGCATAGTAGGGCGTTTCCTTAACTGGCTGTTGGTTCCTATGTATGTGCGTGTACTTGCTACACCGGGCGAGTATGGTATCGTGACAAACCTCTATGGCTGGACAGCCTTGTTGCTGGCTGTACTGACATTTGGAATGGAGACTACCTATTTCCGATTCTCAACCCGTCGTGATGAGTCGGAGCCTATGCGTGTATATGCCAACTCGCTGTTGAGTGTGGGTATTCTCTCGTCGCTCTTTGCTCTGATGGGTTTTGTATTTCTGCACCCTATCAGCGACTTCTTGGGTTATGCCTCTCATCCCGAGTATGTGGGTATGCTCATCTTTATTGTTGCGATAGATGCCATAAGCAGTATACCCTTTGCTCGGTTGCGATGTGAGGAAAAAGCCCTGAAATTTGCCGGTATTAAGTTGGCCAATATCGGGCTGAACATCCTGCTCAATATCTTCTTCTTGATAGTGTGTCCTATAATATACCGTCATGCGCCACATGCTATAGAATGGTTCTATGTGCCCGATTATGGAGTTGGATATATATTGGTGTCGAATGTTATCACCTCGATAGCCAATGTACTGATGCTCAACAAGGAGTTTCGAGGCTTCCGTTATCGCATAGATATGCCCCGTATGCGCCGGATGTTGCCCTATGCCATACCTATATTGGGTATAAGTATAGCCGGTATTCTCAATCAGTCGGTCGATAAGATACTCTTTCCATTCCTCTTTACCGATAAAGCCGAGGCGACGATGCAATTGGGTATATACGGTGCTTGTTTTAAGATAGCCGTGGTAATGGTCATGTTTATACAGGCCTATCGCTATGCGATAGAGCCCTTTATCTTCAAGCGGAACAAAGAGGCCGATGATAAAAGTACCAATGCGGTTACAACGCTATATTTTACCATCTTCTCGTTGCTGATATACTTGGGCGTTTCGTTCTATCTGGATGATGTTTTCAAGTATCTTGTTTCGCCGGCATACTATGAAGGCTTGCACGTTGTTCCTATTGTCATGGCGGGTGAGTTCCTGTTTGGCTTGTATTTCAATCTCTCTTTCTGGTTTAAACTCAACGACCAAACCTATTGGGGCACACTCTTTACCGTTATAGGATGTGTCATTACTATCGCTATTATAGTGCTGTTTGTGCCTATATATGGCTATGTGGCATGTGCTTGGGCGACAGTGGCATGTAATGGTGTGATGCTTGTGCTCAGTTATACAATAAGTCGCAAGCGTTATCCGGTTGCTTACCCGTTGCGCAAGATGGGCGGATATATTGTGTTGACTGCCGTAATTTTTGCCTTGGGTATGTTCCTACCCATCGAGCAGACCTTGTGGCGTATAGCATGGCGTACACTGCTGTTGTGTGTATATATAGGAGTAGCAGTCAAGACCGAGGGCTTTTTGCGAGTATTGAAACGATAATGTGAAATTTTAGGGCGTATTTGTGCAAAAAAATGTACCTTTGCGCCTTCAAAAAACATAAAAACGAAAAACTGAAAATGAAAGTAGCTATTGTAGGCGCCAGTGGTGCTGTAGGACAAGAATTTTTGAGAGTGCTCGATGAGCGTAATTTTCCTATCGATGAGTTGCTGTTGTTTGGTTCTTCGAGAAGTGCCGGAACGACATACACCTTCAGAGGCAAGGAGATAACCGTTCGTGAGTTGAAACATAACGATGACTTTAAGGGTGTTGATATTGCCTTTACATCGGCCGGTGGTGATACATCGAGAGAGTATGCCGAGACCATAACCCGTCATGGTGCGGTAATGATTGATAATTCAAGTGCCTTCCGCATGGATGATGATGTACCCTTGGTTGTACCCGAGGTAAATGGTGATGATGCTTTGGTGCGTCCTCGTGGTATTATTGCCAATCCCAACTGTACTACTATTCAGATGGTGGTTGCCTTGAAGGCTATCGAGAACTTGTCGCACATTACCCGCGTACATGTAGCTACCTATCAGGCAGCCAGTGGTGCAGGTGCTTCGGCTATGGCCGAGTTGCAACATCAATTTGAGCAACTTATTGCCGGCGAAAAGCCTACCGTTGAGAAGTTCTACTATCAATTGGCTTACAACCTCATCCCTCAAGTCGATGTCTTTACCGACAACCTCTACACCAAGGAGGAGATGAAAATGTATCACGAGACCCGCAAAATCATGCACTCGGATGTGAAAGTGAGTGCCATGTGTGTGCGTGTTCCGGTGTTGCGTGCGCATAGCGAGGCTGTGTGGGTAGAGACTGAACGTCCCATCAGTGTCGAAGAGGCTCGTGCCGCGTTTGCCGCTGCCGAAGGTGTTGTATTGCAGGATAATCCCGAAGAGAAGTCATACCCCATGCCTCTCGATAAGGCTAATGAAGACCCTGTATATGTAGGTCGTATTCGTGAGGATATAACTAATCCTAATGGTTTGACTTTCTGGTTGGTAAGCGACCAAATCAAGAAAGGTGCGGCCCTCAATGCAGTACAAATAGCCGAGTACCTCATTAAGAAAGGTGATATAAAGTAAACGACGTAAATATGTAATAGCACCGAGGGCGACCCAATTGATGTTAGGGTCGCCCTCGTGTGTTGTTATACCGCCGGTAGTCGGGGTTGTTGCTATGCGTTATTCGTATATTATGCGACCTTGCGGCTCGCTATATTCGGTGCCAATGGTTTTGCCCAAATCTGATTCGAGGTAATGGCGTAGAATCTCAATATCGGCTCCATAGTAGATGTAGTCGGGAACAACACAGCTGAGTATGCCCGAGCCGCCTTGTTCGAGAATAAGGTAGTCCTATGTCGCAACAGTGTATTGTTGAGAGAGCTCTACGGCTTTATATTCGCCGCTGTGCTTGTCGAGTATATCTACCTGCGATATACGGCGAACGCCTTCGCCTACGGGTGCAAACATTCCTGTCTCGGCATCCTTCACAGCGGGAGTCGGGATGTTGGGGTTAACCTTGAAGCGCAAACCGCTTACCTGCATAAATACGCCGGCTTCGGCGGGTAAGGCCGATACTGCATACTCCAATACATCGAGCAACTGCTCTCCGGTGAGTGTGCCGGTAGCAATCATGTCGCCAAAGGGCATTACATTGTATAAGTCGTTAAACAAAATCTCGCCTCGGCGGATGTTGGTGCGGATACCTCCTCCGTTGACCATGGCTATGTCGGCATTGGTAAACGTGCGTAGAGCATCGGCACAAAAATCGCCAAGGTTACACTCCTGTGTACGGACTATGCGGTTTCCGTCGGCATCGTATATTGTCAGGTCGACCTCACTGTGACCAATGACGAAGTTGCCCTTGTTGCTAACTTCCTCCTTGATTTGCTCGACATATTGTTGGGTGTCGTTGTCGGGAGCTATCTCGCCGTTTGCAATATTGATAAGCGATGATTGTATTGAGCCGTCGGTATTGATTGTGAGCTTGCCTACATTTTGAAAGATAGAACCCGACGAGGTAAGCAGCACGGGCTTGCCCTCCTTGTTGTTGACAAGTTGTCCTTCGATGACATGGTGATCGTGACCATCTATTACGGCATCGATACCTGTGGTATTACCGATTAACTCTATAGAGCAGGGGTGGCCACCGCTTTTGGGGCTGTCGCCCAAATGCGAGAGTGCTATGACGTAGTCGGCTCCATCTTTGCGGGCTTTATCGATAAAGTATTGGGCGTTTTCGTAAAACTCCTCGCGCATAAAGCTGTATAGCGGATTGCCTTGCTCGTCACTCAAACTTGTTACCGTACCACTCGTTGTGGTGGTAAAGCCGATGTATGCCACATCTGTTTTGCCATAGTGTACTATATGATAGGCAGGATAGGGATAGGTGTTGGTTTGCACGTTCTTGAGGTTGGCACATACCGTAGGTGCATCCAATGCGTCGGTGAGGTGAAACATCTGTTCCATTCCGTAATCAAGTTCGTGATTACCCAGGGCTACCACATCGTAGCCCACGTAATTCATTATTTCAATAATCTGCTCACCCTTCGATATGGCTCCCAACAGACCACCACTTGCAAAGTCGCCACATGAGACGGTCGAGACATAATTGCTGTGAGACAATTGGTCGTTGCGAAGCGATACCAGCATAGGATAGCCATCGACTGCGCAATGAACATCGTTGTCAAATAATACTACTATCGGCTGTGTAGGCAAGTCGGGTTGTCGATTCTTGATGTTATCGTCGCAACATGCGCCTAATAGTATGCTACAGGCCACTAATGCTATTATTCCAATACTTTTTATCTTCATAAGCTCGTAATTTTATGCAAATATACTATAAGAAAGGATATTGAATGTGTGTTAGGGTAAAGAATCTAACTTGTTGGCTACTTAAAAATTGTTTAAAGTGGGTGTTACCCTACCTTCGTACCGGGTCGAAAAAAGGGCGACTCCTTGCTGAAAGTCGCCCACGGTGTATGTAAGAGGTATAATATTAGTTCTGACGGGGGAGTGTTACTTCGCCTACATACGAGTGGCGCATGGCTTCTATAACCTCTTGTTGTGTCATGCCTTGTCCGAAGAGGAACATCAACTTGGCCAATGCCGACTCAGTAGTGCTGTCGTAGCCACTTATCACACCTATATCGCGCAAAGTATTACCTGCACGGTACAACTCCATTTGTACGCTACCGGTGCTGCATTGTGTAACATTGACAATAACTATGCCGCGTTGAACAGCATTGCGCAACTCGTCGAGGAACCAATCGTATCGAGGTGCATTGCCTGAGCCGAATGATTCGAGCACGACACCTTTAACACCGGGTATATTGAGTGCTTGGTGTACCACGTGGCGGTTGATGCCGGGGAAGAGCTTGAGTATCACTACATTGTTGTCCATCTCGTAGTGGGGTATGAGGGGCTTTTGTTCGTTGGGGTAGTGTATCTCTACATCGTCGTAGTTGATATTGATACCTACATGAGCCAACAAAGGATAGTTGGGCGAAACAAAAGCATTGAAGAATTGCGCACTCACCTTGCATGTACGGTTGCCTCGCATGAGGGTATTGTCGAAGAAAATACATACCTCGGGAACGCGGGGATTGCCCTTTTCGTCGCGGTCGGCTGCAATTTCAATGGCTGTGATGAGGTTCTCTTTACCATCGGTGCGCAACATACCTATAGGAAGTTGTGAGCCTGTGAAGATAACAGGCTTGCCCAAGTTCTCAAGCATGAAACTTACAGCAGATGCTGTGTAGGCCATGGTGTCGGTACCATGAAGGACAACAAAACCATCGTACTTATCGTAGTTCTCGGCGATAACACGAACAATTTTGACCCATTGTGAAGGCTCGGTCTCCGACGAGTCGATAATGGGATCGAACTGTATGGTAGATACAGAGTAGCCTAAGCGTCCCAATTCGGGGACATTTTCGAGTAAGTGACTGAAATCGAAAGGTTCGAGAGCTCCGGTCTCGGGGTTTTGAGTCATACCGATAGTACCACCGGTATAAATAATGAGTACTGATGTAGATGGTGTTGTCATAGCACTTAGATTCTTCTTGTTGACTGCAAATTTAGTAAATGCTTTTTAAGGAAACAATGACTTTTGTCAAAAAAATATCAATAATTTTAGTGCGTACAAGATTGCTTTATAGCAATTTGCTATAAATGTATTGGATATTTGCCTTTTGTGATATGTCTTTGGTGGTTATTCTATTTCAAGATGGAGCATATCGACAGCTTTTACCAAATTAGGGTTATCTTCTTTCATAGCAGCCAATATCTCACCTGTACTATATGATACACGGCGTTCGTTCGATACTTTTATCTCGGTTTCAAGGTCGATATAATCATTTTCCAACTCATTGTGGATAAATTCGAGCAATGCATCCTTGGTGACGAGTATGAGCGATTGCTGTATGGTGCTCTCGACATCTACTTTGCATATTATCTCACCTTTGAGGGTGGGTTGGTGCGATTGCATGGTGTTGAATAATGCAACCTCATCGGGTATAGTATTGGCGTATTTAAGCCATGCAGCCACGAGTGCCTCTTGTGTAAAGGGTTTTCTGCGTTTTTCGCGCTCGGTGGTTTGCTCGACCTTCTGTGCATTAATGCGTATAGCCGGAGCGGGCATACCGGTGCGAGGCGCTACGGGCTTAGGTGCGGCGGGTCGAGGTGTATAGGCTTGAGCCGATGGGCGTGGTGCTTGTGGTGTTGTTGCCGGAGCCGGTTGCGCTTGTGTTGCGGGCTTGGCAGCCTGTGCTTGGGGTTGTGTCGCAGGAACTTGTTGTTGTGTAGTGCCCTTAATGGATTGCAGTTGTGGTTGTTGTGTTACAGGCTCGGCAGGCATCGACAGTTGGCATATCTGTATGAGCATAAGCTCTACCAAGAATCGCTTGTTATTGCTGACGCGATAGTCGAGGTCACAACGGTTGCTTAAGTCCATAGCCTTGTAGAGCAGTCGAATATCGCATTTTGCAGCTTGTTCGCCATAGCGTTTGGCGGTAGCTTCACCCATCTCAAGAAGTGAAAGTGTGGCAACATCTTTGCTCACCAATAGGTTGCGGAAGTGGTTGCTCAATCCGCTGATGAAATGTTGCGACTCGAATCCCTTGTCGCAAATATCCTTGAAAATGAGCAGTGCTGCCGGAACGTTGGCTGACAGAAATGCGTCGGTGAGTCGGAAGTAATATTCGTAATCGAGAACGTTGAGATTCTCAATAACGGCATTGTAGGTAATATTGCCGGCAGTGAAGCTGGCTATCTGGTCGAATATGGAGAGAGCGTCACGCATACCGCCATCGGCCTTTTGTGCTATTACGCTGAGTGCCTCGGCCTCGGCTTGTATGCCCTCTTGTGAAGCTACATATTGCAGATGCTCGGCTATATCGGCAATTGTTATGCGTTGGAAGTCGTACACCTGACAACGAGATAGGATCGTGGGGAGTATCTTATGCTTCTCGGTAGTGGCAAGGATAAAGATGGCGTGATGCGGGGGCTCTTCGAGAGTCTTGAGGAATGCATTGAACGCCGCAGTAGAGAGCATGTGTACCTCGTCGACGATGTAAACCTTATACTTGCCTATCTGGGGCGGGATGCGTACTTGGTCGACAAGTTGACGAATGTCGTCGACACTGTTGTTTGATGCGGCATCAAGCTCCGATATGTTGTAGGAGCGTTGTTCGTTAAAAGCACGGCACGACTCACATTCGTTGCACGCTTCGCCCGAGGCTGTAGGATGCAAGCAGTTGATGGTCTTGGCAAAAATGCGGGCGCACGATGTCTTGCCAACACCGCGAGGACCACAGAAGAGGTAGGCGTGAGCCAACTTGCCTGCGTCAATGGCATTCTTGAGTGTTTGAGTCAAAGACTTTTGTCCGACAACCGATTGAAACGTCGAAGGACGGTATTTTCGTGCAGATACGATGTAGTTATCCATTGTGCTTGAGTGTGCTTATTCGAGGTCGGTTTTACCAAAACAAAGGGGTAACATCGACTCGATAGATGTGATGATGTATGTCTTCTCCTCGCCGTAGAGTATGAGTTCGATAGGTCGGTTATATCGGTGCTCGGTTTCGAGAATTACTTGTCGGCAAGCACCGCAAGGAGCCGTAGGGGTCTTGGTATAGGCATCGCCCTTGAATGCTGCCAAAGCCAGCATGGTAACGGCATTGTCGGGGTATTGAGCACCGGCATAGAATAGGGTGGTGCGTTCGGCACATATACCCGATGGATATGCGGCATTCTCTTGATTGTTGCCGGTTACTATCACACCATTGTCGAGCAGGGCGGCTGCTCCTACATTGAAGTGTGAGTAGGGCGCGTAGGCTTGCTTACAAGCCTTTTTGGCTTGGTCAACCAAATTTTTTTGCGTTTCGTTGAGCTCTTTATAATCGCAAACAACTATATTTGTAACGATGTCAATATTTTTCATACTCGGTATTGCTATTGCTCCATTAGTACAAATGTAGCGATTTTTGCTGAAAGATGATGTGTTGATAGGATTTTTTCGGAAGAATATAAATTTTTTTTAGAATGAAACGCTCTCTTGTATACCTGATTTCTACTTTTTTGCTCTCAATGAACGTGTTGTCGATACAAGCCACGACAACGCAAGACAAGTATGAGGCCTATATCGCTCGTTACTATAAGTTGGCACAGGAACAACAACGCCTGCATGGCATACCTGCAAGTATTACGCTGGCTCAGGGTTTGCTCGAATCGGCTGCCGGACAGAGTAAATTGGCGGTTGTGGCACGTAATCACTTTGGTGTGAAGTGTCATGATTGGGAGGGTGATGCCGTGAATTATAAAGGCGATTGTTACCGCATGTATGAAAGTGTGGCCGAGTCGTACGAGGATCACTCGGCGTTCTTGTTGCGTTCAAGATATGCTTCCTTGTATGAGTTGAAAATAACCGACTACAAGGGTTGGGCCAGAGGGCTTAAAAAATGTGGATATGCCGAGGATCCGAAGTATCCCGAGAAGTTGATAGGTATAATCGAGCGTTATGACTTGCAACAATATGTCAAGGGCGTAAAGAAAAAGAAGACGATAGAGATAGAGCAACCCGAGATAGTGTTATTGCGTGATGTATATATAGCTTGGGGGCTATTGTATGTATTGGCCGATGAAGGCGATACATATGAGCGTATCGCTGCCGATACGGGTTTTGATGCAAGGGACTTGGCTAAATATAACGACCACGACCGTAAGGCTGTACTACGCGCAGGAGATATTGTGTATCTCGAAAAGAAAAAGAGCAAGGCCGACAAGGGTTATGATAAGCACACGGTAAAGGCCGGAGAGACATTTCATAGCATATCGCAGTTGTATGGTATAGACACCAAGCGTCTGGCGCGTCGCAATAAGATGCGTTATACCGATGTTTTGCACGAAGGCGAGGTTATCGTATTGCGATAGTATGAATTTCTACAAAAATAAGCGAGGTCACTTCATCATGAAGTGACCTCGTTGTGTATAGGGATGTTGCGATGATTATTTTGTAATTCTCTCGAGCCACTTGAGCATACCGAGCATTACGGCCATAGAAATCAAGCAGAAGCCTGCAAATACAGCCCAGCACATCCATTGTTGGGGGAATGTGTTCAACATTGTTACACCCATAGCGATAAACAAGTTACCGATGGCAGTAGCTGACAACCACAAACCTTGGCAGATACCTTGCAAGTGCTTGGGAGCAATCTTCGATACGAATGAAAGACCGAGGGGAGAGATGAACAACTCGGCAACAGTAAGGAAGAAGTAAGTGAGGATGAGTACTGCGGGGCTTGATTTGGCAGCCATCTTAGCAGCGTCAGTCCAGCTCTTGAACTCTTCGCCCGAGGGATAACCTTGTACCATAGCGATGATGGTGAGGAAGATGTAAGCGCAAGCAGCGATGAACATACCGATGGCAATCTTACGGGGTGTAGAGATCTCTTTGTTCTTCTTGGCAAGTGAACCGAAAATCCACATGATAATGGGAGTGAGTACAATCACAAAGAAGGGGTTGATACATTGCCAGATTTCGGGAGCAACAGCGTCGGTTGCAACGAAGTCACGAGCAAATACTGAGAGTGATTGACCATTTTGGTGGAATGAGAACCAGAAGAATACAGCAACACCAAGAACGGCGTAGAGAGCCATGAGGCGTTGTTTAACCTCTTTAGCATCGGCCTCTTTTTCGGCAGCTGAAACTTCTACGTTCTTCTCTTTCTTCACGGGAGTGGGCAATGATTTCATCACAAGCATGAAGATTGTGAGTGAAATGAGCATAGCAGCAACTGAAGCGATGAATGAAAGGTGAACACCGGTGTTGAATGTCTCGAGGTAGTTGGCACAGAAAGTAGCATCAACAGCACCTGTGTGACCTACGTTAGTAGCAAGTGTATTGAGGTTTTCCATGTCGGTAGCCTTCATACCTTCACCTTCGTTGAGGTACATGTGGCACAAACGGGGAAGGTCAGAGTTGTAGAGCAAACCTTTAGTCTTCAACCAGAACTCTCTCAAAAGAGGAGCAACGAAGGGAGCGATAACACCACCGATGTTGATGAAAACGTAGAAGATTTGGAAACCGCTGTCGCGTTTTGACTTAGCGATAGCCAATGCTTCGGGACCTTTCTTGGCAGCTTCGGCCTCGAAGTTGTCATACATTTGACCTACGATAGCTTGCAAGTTACCCTTGAACAAACCGTTACCAAATGCAATGATAAGAAGGGCTATACAAGTGAAGATGAGTACCCAAGAGATACCACCGTTGTTAGCCTCGCCAAATACAGGAATTGACAAGAGGATGTAACCGATAGCCATGCACAACAAACCAGAGATGATTGTGCCTTTGTATTTTTGAGTCTTGTCGGCAATCATACCGCCGGGGAGACTCAATACATAAATCAAGAAATAGAATACAGCGTAAATCCAACCGGCAGCATCGTCGCTGATACCAAACTTAGAGCAGAGGAAGAGCAGCAACACTGCATTCATGATGTAGTAACCAAAGCGCTCACCCATGTTGGCAAGAGCAGCCGAGATGAGACCCTTGGGGTGTTCTTTCTTAGCCTTGATAACGTAGAATACCAAGAAGGGTATCACTACGATCAATACGGCGACCAAAAATAATGACTGTGACATAAGTTTTTTTTGTTTAAAGTTAGGTAATTATTTGATTTTGTTTGTTTTCGTATTTTTTCAAATAGTCGCGCAAAGATAGACCTTTTCTGGCGTTTTTCCTATTTTTTTACGTTATTTCTCTCTCATAAAAATGTTAATGGGAGTGCCTGTGTAACACCAGTTTTCTCTAATCTTATTTTCAAGATAACGTTTGTAAGGCTCTTTTACCCACTGCGGTAGGTTGCAGAAGAATATGAATGAAGGTATTTGAGCCTCTTTGAGCATGGTGATATATTTGATTTTGATATACTTGCCTTTGGTTGCTAGGGGCGGATAAGCTTCGATGGTAGCCAGCATTACCTCGTTGAGTTTCGATGTGGGCACAAGACGCTTGCGGTTTTGATACACCTCTACGGCAGTCTCAAGTACCTTGAAGATGCGTTGTTTGGTCAGTGCCGAGGTGTAGATGATGGGAAAGTCGGTAAAAGGAGCCAAACGGTCGCGTATTGCCTTCTCGAAGGTCTTTATAGCGATATTAGACTTGTCTTCAACAAGGTCCCACTTGTTTACACACACTACAATACCCTTGCGGTTCTTCTGTATGAGCGAGAAGATATTGAGGTCTTGACCTTCGATACCGCGTGTGGCATCGATCATGAGGATACACACGTCGGAGTTCTCAATGGCACGTATCGAGCGTATCACTGAGTAGTATTCAAGGTCTTCGGTTACTTTGCCTTTTTTGCGAATACCTGCAGTATCAACCAAGTAGAAGTCAAAGCCAAACTTGTTGTAGCGTGTGTAGATAGAGTCGCGGGTTGTACCGGCTATATTGGTTACGATATTGCGCTCTTCTCCAATAAAGGCATTGATAATTGACGATTTGCCGGCATTGGGACGACCTACTACGGCAAAGCGAGGAATGTCTATCTCGGTCTCGTCTTCAAACTCTTTGGTAAACTTGGCAACTATTTCGTCGAGTAGTTCGCCTGTTCCGCTACCACTTACTGCCGATACGCAGAAGGGGTCGCCCAAGCCGAAGGCATAGAACTCGGCCGAGTTGTATATCCATTGGTTTGAGTCGGCTTTATTGGCAACGAGGATAATAGGCTTCTTGGCACGTCGCAAGATGGCTGCCACGTGGTCGTCAAGGTCGGTTGCACCATTGATGGCATCCACTACAAAGAGTATTACGTCGGCCTCTTCGATAGCGATAGAAACTTGTTTGTTGATTTCTTCTTCGAAGATGTCTTCCGAATTTACTACCCATCCACCGGTGTCGATGATTGAGAACTCCTTTCCGCCCCACTCAACCTTGCCGTATTGGCGGTCGCGTGTAGTGCCGGCAGTCTCATTAACGATGGCTTGTCGTGTTTGTGTGAGTCGGTTAAATAGGGTCGATTTTCCCACATTGGGGCGTCCTACTATGGCTACTATATTTCCCATAATTATAGTGTTTGGGGTGTTGTATTTATTCATTGAGGTATCCGAACGAACGCAACTTGTTTTCTCTGTTGCGCCAGTCTTTTTCTACCTTTACATATAATTGCAGATATACTTGCTTGTCGAAGAATGCCTCGATATCCTTGCGTGCCATTGAGCCTACGCGTTTCAGTGCCGAGCCACCTTTGCCTATGATGATACCTTTCTGTGAGTCGCGTTCGACATATATCACAGCCGATATTTCTATGCGCTTGTCGCTCTCTTTGAATAACTCTACAGCTACTTCGCAGGCATAAGGAATCTCCTTGTCGTAGGTAAGAAGTATCTTCTCGCGTATAATTTCGTTTACAAAGAATCGAGCCGGCTTGTCGGTAAGTGCGTCTTTGTCGAAGAATGGGGGCGACTCGGGTAGCAATGCGTAGATGCGTTTGAGCAGATTGTCGATATTGAAACGCAACATGGCCGAAATAGGTATAATCTCGGCTTGTGGCAGTAGCTCCTTCCAGCGGTCTACGAGGGCTTCCAGGTCGGCTTGTCCTTTTAGCAGGTCAATCTTGTTGATAATAACGATAACGGGCATTTGCTCCTTGGCAACGCGGGCGAGGAACTCGGCATTCTTGTCGGGGGTCTCTACTGTATCGGTCACGTACAATAATATGTCGGCATCGACAAGTGCCGATTGAGAGAATCCAAGCATCGACTCTTGCAACTTATAGTTGGGCTTGAGTACTCCCGGTGTGTCGGAATATACAATCTGCATATCGTCGGTATTGACGATACCCATGATGCGATGGCGGGTGGTTTGAGCCTTGGATGTAATAATAGAGATGCGCTCGCCCACGAGCGAGTTCATCAATGTCGATTTACCAACATTGGGGTTTCCTACGATGTTTACAAATCCCGATTTATGCATAAAATGTGGTTTTGTTGCAAAAATAAGAAAAAATAGCCGAAAATGCCAATTTTTAAGTGATTATATAAGCACAAAACGCACCCGCTACAAGGCGAGGTGCGTTTTGTGGTGTGTGTACAAGATTTTCTTATTGTGCGTCGTAACCCCATACGAGGTACAGCGCGCCCCATGTAAAACCTGCTCCGAATGCTGTGAGAATGAGTTTGTCACCTTTTTTGAACTTGTGTTCAAACTCGTCTAAGCATAGTGGTATAGAGGCAGCACTGGTGTTGCCGTAGTGTTGTATGTTGACAATAAGTTTTTCTTCGGGAACGTTAAATCTTTCGGCAATAGCCTCGATGATGCGCAAGTTGGCTTGGTGAGGGATGAGGTAGTCTATGTCGTCGATAGTGAGATTGTTACGTTTCATAATCTCGTCGGACGATTCAATCATGTCGGCTACTGCGTGCTTAAACACGAAACGACCGTCTTGATAGACATAGTGCTCGTTCTTGTCGATTGTGGCGTGCGAGGCCGGACGTACTGAGCCACCGGCTGTCATGACAAGGTGGGGAAGACCTATACCGTCGGTGTGGAACACGGCATCCATAACACCAATATTCTCCTCGGTGGGTTCCAATAGAACACAAGCGGCCGCGTCGCCAAACAAGGGGCATGTGTTGCGATCCTTGTAGTTAACCATTGATGACATTTTCTCGGCGGCAATAACCACAACTTTCTTGTGTACACCGGCTTGTATATACATAGCACCGGCTCGCAATGCTACGATAAATCCGGCGCAAGCGGCTTGTATGTCGTATGCATAAGTGGTTTTTATGCCAACTTTCTCGGCAATGATAGAGGCTGTCGAGGGAAAGCGGTAGTCGGGGTTGGATGTAGCACAAATAATGAGTTCAATCTCGGTGGGGTCGATGCCTGTTTTGTCGATGAGCGATTGCAAGGCACGAGCGCCCAACTCCGATGAGCCGGCTCCTTCTTGTTTAAGAATTCTTCTCTCTTTGATACCTACGCGGGTGGTAATCCACTCGTCGCTTGTGTCCACCATTTGTGCCAACTCCTCGTTGTTGAGGATGTCGTCGGGTGTGTATGATGCGACACCTGTGATTTTTGCTTTGAACATGACGTTCTATTGTTAAAAATAGTTGCTTAAGATTAATTGTTCTTTGCAACTATTGTGGTTTTAAAGAAAAATGCCCTAAGAATAGGGCATTAGCTTTTTACCGAGCTGTGTTAATTAAACAGCAGCTTCTTTTTCGATAGCCAACTTACCACGGTAGTAACCGCATTCGCCGCATACTGTGTGGTAAACATGCCATGCACCGCAGTTGGGGCAAATGGCCAATGTGGGGGCTACAGCCTTGTCGTGAGTTCTTCTCTTGGCTGTTCTTGTCTTTGACTGTTTTCTTTTAGGATGTGCCATTTTACTATATATTTAATTATTATCTTTTCAGTTTCTTGAGTGCGTCCCAACGTGGGTCGGTAGGTCGGTCAACCTCTTCTTGTAGGGTGTCGTCGATAAAATCGGTGTCGATATCATCGTCATCATCATCGACGCGTCTTGCACTCATTTGTTGCAACCTTGCACTCATTTCCTTGTTGCACTTGCCGTAGGGGTGTACGTGCTTGATGGGAATGGTGAGCGCGATAAATTCGTAGAGAAACCAAGCGATGTTTATCTCACCTTCATCCTCGGGGATGATAAGCATGTTGTCGCTTTCCTCCTTGAATTCGTGTCCGAACTTGATGAAGAGTTGTTCATCGGTGTCGATGATGTGCTCCATGTCGTCGAGACAGCGGTCGCAAGGGATGTATATAACGCCCGAAAGGTGGAAGTTCAGTTCAACAACTGTTGCTGTTCGTTTTATGTCGAGCGCAACATCTACCTTTCCGCGTTGTACTTCGGGTCCGTCAATATTTGCAAAGAACTCGTTGTCGAGCCTATACTCAAGTGCTGTAGAAGTATCTACAGGCATGGTTTTGAGCGATAGTTTATATTCTGTAAACTTTCCCAAGGCTGATACATCATTAAAAAACTGCGCAAAGGTAAGAAAAATAATTGGTACTTGTCAAATCTTTGTACAGATATTTATTGAACAATGGTGTTAATTTTATATGAAATGATTATTTCGGCGATATAACAACCTTTTATACTCAATGGTTTAGAAGCAGTGACAAAAAAAAATATTTTTTTTCTCGTCGAAGGGTGATTTTTGTGTTGAGCCTTAACCGCTTGTCTTGTCCAATAAAACCAAAAGGTTGCGCCACAATCGTGACACAACCTTTATAGTGTATGGTTGGATTATCAGAGTGCTTTACCGGCACTGCCAAGAACGTTGATAAGCTTGTGCTTATAAAGTTCTTTGAGAGAATCGCGAGCGGGACCGAGGTACTTACGGGGGTCAAACTCGGCGGGCTTAGTAGCCATAACCTCACGAATAGCGGCAGTCATAGCCAAGCGACCATCTGAGTCGATGTTGATTTTACATACCGATGAAGCGGCTGCGCGACGGAGTTGGTCTTCGGGAATACCGATAGCGTCTTTGAGGGCGCCACCATATTTGTTGATGATAGCAACTTTGTCTTGGGGTACGCTTGATGAGCCGTGCAATACGATGGGGAATCCGGGGATGCGTTTCTCAATCTCTTCGAGGATGTCGAAGCGTAGAGGAGGAGGAACGAGGATGCCTTCTTCGTTGCGAGTGCATTGTTCGGGACGGAACTTGTTGGCACCGTGTGAAGTACCGATTGAAATAGCGAGTGAGTCAACACCTGTCTTTGATACGAAGTCTTCAACCTCTTCGGGACGTGTGTATGTGTGGTGCTCAGCGCTTACCTCATCTTCAACACCGGCCAATACACCGAGCTCACCCTCAACTGTTACGTCGTATTTGTGAGCATATTCAACAACACGGCGAGTGAGTTCTACGTTCTCGTCGTATGAGTGGTGTGAACCATCGATCATCACTGAAGAGAAGCCCATGTCAACGCATGACTTACAGAGCTCAAATGTGTCGCCGTGATCAAGGTGGAGTGTAATAGGAATTGCGCAACCCAACTCTTTGGCATACTCAACAGCACCTTGTGCCATGTAGCGAAGGAGTGTTTGGTTGGCATATTTGCGTGCACCACTTGATACTTGGAGGATTACGGGTGATTGACACTCTACAGAGGCTTGAATAATTGCTTGCATTTGCTCCATGTTGTTGAAGTTGAATGCTGCAATTGCATACTTGCCTTCCATAGCTTTGCGGAACATCTCACGGGTGTTCACCAAACCTAATTCTTTGTAGCTAACCATTTCTATTAATATATTAAGTTTAACAATAGTCTTTCTGCAAAGTTACTAAAAAAATATCAAGTGCAACTCTCTTGCGCTTATAAAGTTTCTTTTTATTATTCTAAATTGCATGTTGCAGGCGCTGTTGTGGAGCTGTTTGATGGTTTATTGTGTTATCTTCCACTTTTTACCCTTCCATTTTAGGGTTATCTGTTGGTGGAAATTGTGTTCTATCTCTTTGCGTGTTTCGTCGTCGAGTGTCTGTAAGAATGACGGGAGTGCGATGATATTGTCGGTGTCGTCACTCATGTTGTACTGTATGGTGTGAAGGGTTATCTTTTGAGCCAATTCGGTGCGCTCCTTGCGCATTTTCTTGGGATGGGCGATAAAGTCGGTGACGGTAACGGGGGTAAAGTGTTTGTTGATAACAACAGGTTGCCAATTGCTTTCGTATAGGTCTATGTGGCTGTTGGGTGCAGGACCTTCGACTGTGGTGATAACGGCGTATAGCGGTTTTTTGCCTGCATTTATCAATTTGATTTGCACAGTACTTGCCTTCGATGTGCGCAGGTTGAGATATGTATCGCCCAGTGTGACGAGTTGTACGGTATCGCCTGTGTAAGTGGGAATCTTGGCACTCATGCCAGCGTTGTAGAGGTCTATCATGTCGAGTCGGGCGTTTTTGCCAATGTTGGGCATGATGTGTACCGGCATGTTGGTCCATATATCGGCGATGCTTTGTGCCGAAATGCCGTTGGTTGCATATACAATGATAAGCAGTGTGGCGATGTATCGTAATATTTTCATCGTTATAGTATTTTCTTCTACAAAGATAGCGAAAAGAGGGTGATGTGATGCTGAGATGTTCGACTTTTATAGAGTTATAACCTAAAAAAAGTATAAACACGTTTATTTCGTGCCCCAATATAGGAAGAGCATACCTATCAGAACCAATAAAAGGTCAATCGCCTTGTGCTTGATATTCTTTTCGCGGAAGAATATAGCCCCGGCAGTAAAGCTGACAACGACGCTACTGCGACGTACCAATGAGACTATTGATATCATTGAATCGGGGTAGCTGAGTGCATAGAAGTAGACAAAGTCGGCACAAACAAGAAAGAGTGAAATGAAAAAGATACTCTTGCGCCACACGAAGGGTGTGCTGTTATTACGCTTAGGATACCAAAGGACGAGGGTGATGATAAGCATAAGTGCCAATTGGTAATAGGAGTACCACACCAATACTGTCATGCGATGAAATCCGTGCGACATGAGGTATTTGTCGTATAGCCCGCTCATGGCTCCTGTTATGGTGGCGAGGAGTATAAAGATAATCCATATATTGTGCTTGAAGTTGATACCCTCTTTTTTGCCCGATATTGATAGCAGAATAAATGCGACAATGGCAACCAATACACCTATCCATTGATACACATTGAGTGTCTCACCATAGATGAGCATAGCTCCTATAAGTGTGAGAATAGGTTGTGAAGCCTTGATGGGTGCTGCTATGGTGATAGGTAGGTGTTTGGTGGCAAAATAGGCAAAGAGCCACGACGACAGCACAATGCATGCCTTGAGAAAGATGAATAGGTGGGTGCGCAGGTCGGCTTCGGGCACATAAAAGATGGTGTCTTGAATGGTCTGTGGTGCTACTTTCGATAATAGGATGAGTGGCAAGAAAAGTAGTGAGCAAAAGAGGGTGTTGAGTAACAACACCGGAATGACTGCATTGCCATTGAGCGATGCTTTCTTACATGTATCGTATGCTCCTAATAGCAACGCCGAAAGAAATGCCAATGATAACCACATGTGCGATAGTGTGAATTTAACAGTCGAATAACACGCCGCGTTATGCTTATATGAATATCTCCTCGGGGTAGGTTACGTCGTGTAGGAATAGAGCCTTGCCGGGCATTGATGTGCCTGCCAATCCTCTATCGCGCCCCTCGATAATGGCACAAAACTCTTCGAGCGAGATTTTGTGTCGTCCTACCTCCACAAGTGTGCCTACAATGGCGCGTACCATGTTGCGCAGAAAACGGTCGGCTGTAATGGTAAAGGTATAGCCTTCGCCCTCAGGCTCCCAATGGGCATAGGTAACGCGGCAATTGTTGGTCTTGACATCGGTGTGCAACTTGCTGAACGATGTAAAGTCGGTATAGCGGTATAGCATTTCGGCGGCTTGGTTCATTGCCTCAAAGTCGAGCGTGCCTCGGTATCGCCAAGCATATCGTTCGGCGAAGGGCGACTTGTGGTCTATTGCATAGTACTTATAGGTGCGTGATGTGGCGTCGAAACGGGCATGAGCCTCGTTGGTGACAGGTACGCAACGAAACACGGCTATATCGGGTGGAAGCAGGCGGTTGAGCCTGTCGGCAAAGATGGCCGGATCGGGTAGGGGTGTCTCGGTGTCGAAGTGTGCCACCATCAGGCGGGCATTTACTCCGGCATCGGTGCGACCGGCTCCTGTTACAGGGGTGGGTTGTCGCAAGAGTGTTTGCATGGCTTCCTCAAGGCATTGTTGTACGGTGACGGCATTGGGTTGTATCTGCCATCCGTGATAGTTCGTGCCGTCGTATGCAAAGTAGAGGAAGTAACGCATCTTGTTGAATATTTACTGATATAATAAATACAATAATCCCACGACAGGCGTGGGACTAATGTGTTGTGATTGTGTCGTATTAATCTCTTTCGAGGTAAGTATAACCGTACAGACCCGAGCGATAGTTCGACAAGAACTCGCGACCTTCCTCGGCTGTGATAATACCTGCTTTCATTGATGCGGTAGCCCATGCCTCGACACTACGCACCAACTTCTTGGATGAGAATTGTACATAGTCAAGTACTTCGGCTACGGTCTCACCATCGATAACTTGGTCTATCTCATAGCGGTCTTTGTATACACTGATGTGTACAGCATTGGTATCACCGAAGAGGTTGTGCAAGTCGCCCAAAATCTCTTGGTAAGCACCTACAAGGAATACACCTATATAGTAAGGCTCTTTACCTACTGCATGTACGGGGAGTGATGATGATGCACCGTTGGAAGATATAAAATTGGCAATCTTACCATCCGAGTCGCAGGTAATGTCTTGCAAGGTTGCTGTACGGTCGGGACGCTCGTCGAGGCGACCAATGGGCATGATGGGGAAAACCTGATCGATAGCCCACGAGTCGGGGAGTGACTGGAATAGCGAGAAGTTGCAGAAATACTTGTCGGGCAATAGGCGTTGTATCTTGCGCAACTCCTCGGGAGCATGCTTCATCTCAAGAGCCATCTGGTTTACTTCGCGAGCAATTGACCAGAAAAGCTTTTCGATTTGGGCGCGGGTGTTGAGGTCGAGCAAGCCGAGGCTGAAAAGGTCAAGAGCCTCTTCACGTATCTGCAGGGCATCGTGCCAGCTCTCGAGCAAGCGCGGTGTATTCATGTTGTCCCATATATTGTACAACTCGCGAGCCAATTCGTGAGCCCCCTCTTCAAGTTCCTCTTTATCATCCCATATAGGCAATGAGGTAGTCTCAAGAGCTTCAATGATAAGTACCGAGTGGTGTGCTGTAAGCGAGCGTCCGCTCTCGGTGATAATATTGGGTTGGGGGAGGTTGTTTTTGTTACAAACGTCTACGAGCGTAAACACGGCATCGTTGACATACTCTTGTATCGAGTAGTTCATGCTACTCTCGCTTGATGATGAGCGTGAGCCGTCGTAGTCAACTCCAAGACCGCCACCGATGTCGACAAACTCGATGTTGAAGCCCATTCGTTGTAGTTGCACGTAGAATTGTGATGCCTCTCGCAGTGCATTCTTGATGCGACGAATCTTGGTTATCTGACTGCCTATGTGGAAGTGGATAAAGCGCAAGCAATCGGTCATCTTACGTGAGCGAAGGAATTCGAGAGCTTCGAGCAGTTCGCTTGAGTTGAGGCCGAACTTACTGCCGTCACCACCCGATTCTTCCCATTTACCGCTACCCGAGCTGGCAAGTTTGATGCGGATACCAATGTTGGGTTGTACCTTAAATCGTTTGGCAATCTCGGCTATATTTTTCAACTCATTGAGTTTTTCGACAACGAGGAAGATGCGACGACCCATCTTTTGAGCAAGAAGAGCCAATTCGATGTATGCCTCGTCTTTGTAACCGTTACATATAATGAGAGAGTTTTTGTCGGTATTGATGGCCAATACAGCATGCAACTCGGGTTTCGAACCGGCCTCAAGACCTATGTTGAACTTCTTACCGTGGCTTACAATCTCCTCTACCACAGGTCGCATTTGGTTGACCTTGATGGGATAGATGATGAAGTTTTGGGCTGTATAGCCATACTCCTCGGCAGCTTGTTGGAAACAATTGGAAATCTTCTCGATGCGGTTATCGAGAATGTCGGGGAAACGTACGAGTACGGGAGCGGTCACGTCGCGGAGTTGCAACTCGTCCATCAGCTCACGGAGGTCTACCGAAGCGTGGTTTTCACGAGGTGTTACTTGTACATGACCTTTGTCGTTGATCGAAAAATATTTCAAACCCCAGCCATTGATGTTATACAATTCGGCTGAGTCTTCGATGCGCCATCTTCTCATTTCGTCAGTTACTTGTGTTTTATTGAGTTGTTATATTATAGTATGTGTTTTGAACCCGCAAAAATACATATTATAATTTAAAAACAAGGGCTGACGAGGTGTTAATGTTTGATTTATTGCTCTTATGTTGCTCTTTTTCTTTATTTTATGCAAAAAATAGGTGCTCTATGCATATTTTTACACCAATCAGTATGAGTATGATACCGCCAATAATCTCAGCGCCTTTCTTGAGATAGCAACCTATCTTCTTGCCAATGAGGAGTCCGGCCATTGAGAATATAAAGGTTGTTATTCCAATGACTATGGCCGACTGCACTATATCGACGTGTAGGAACGATAGCGATATGCCCACTGCCATGGCATCGATACTTGTGGCCAGTCCCATTGTCATGGCTGTGCGGGTGCAACAGGGGTCGAAACATTGACACTCTTCTTGTTGTAATGCTTCGTAAATCATGCGACCTCCCAAGTACAGCAGTAGAGCCAATGCTATCCAATGGTCGTATGCTTCGATGTATTCTCTAAATCCTACGCCAAGCAGCCAGCCTACTACGGGCATGAGACCTTGGAACAGTGCCATGATGAGAGCAAACTTGCAAGCCCGTCTCATTGTAAAAGGGCGCATGAGTGTACCACTTGTGAGCGATACCGCAAAGCTATCCATGCACAAGCCTATGGCAAGGACGATGAGAGAGAATAGTGTCATAGTTGTGTTGCTATTTATAATGCTTCATAAAAAACGGGAGAACTCGGCTCTTGGAGCTTCGTCTCCCGTCATCACACACACATAACACACATTACTATAACTCCCGTGGCGATAAAAAGTTCGCTGAAGGAGCGATTTTTTTGTGATTTTGTTGTGCGATGAACGGTTATTTCAAAATTTCTGCATATCTACGAGGTGCTTGTAGTATCCGTCTTTGGCTACAAGTTCGTCGTGCTTACCCTGTTCAACAATGCGACCTTCATGTACAACGCAGATGAGGTCGGCGTTGCGGATGGTCGATAGGCGGTGAGCCACCACGAGGGTTGTGCGGTTGCGCATGAGTTTTTCGAGCGCCTCTTGCACAAGTCTTTCTGACTCGGTGTCGAGTGCCGATGTCGCTTCGTCAAGAATAAGTATGGGGGGATTCTTGAGAATGGCACGGGCAATACTGATGCGTTGGCGTTGACCACCTGACAACAGGCAACCGCGGTCGCCTATGTTGGTATTGTATCCATCGGGCGTTTCCATGATGAAATTGTGCGCATTGGCAATGCGTGCAGCCTCCATAACCTGTTCGAGGGTTGCATCCTTTACACCGAAGGCTATATTGTTGAAGAAAGTGTCGTTGAATAGAATAGCTTCTTGATTGACATTACCCATAAGGTTGCGAAGGTCGTGTACCTTGACATCTTTGATATTGATGCCGTCGATGAAGATACCACCTTCGTTTACGTCGTAGAATCGAGGAAGGAGGTCGGCAAGTGTAGTTTTACCCGAGCCCGATTGTCCTACAAGCGCTACTGTTTGTCCGCGTTTAATATTGAGAGAAATGTTTCTCAGCACATAGTCGTTGCTGTATTTAAAAGAGACATTCCTGTATTCTATGCCCTCATTCAATGCAGTAAGTTGTGCGGGTTTCTCGGGGTCTTGTATAGGATTGGGGGTTGAGAGTAGCTTGTCGACACGTTCCATCGCAGCCAATCCGCGTTGTACGGCATACATGCCTTTCGATAGGTCTTTAACAGGATTGATGATGCTGTAGAAGATAACCAAGAAGTAGATAAATTGGGCTGCATCGATGGTGCTGCTGCCCGACAAGATAAGGCTTCCTCCAAACCACAATACGATAACGATAGTTGCTGTGCCAAGAAACTCGCTCATGGGATGTGCCAATGCCTGACGGCGTGCAACACGTGTGCCAAGGTTGAAGTAATTGTTGAGAATGCCGTTGAATCTTGTTGCAATTTTTCCTTCGGCATTGAAGGCCTTGATGATGCGCATACCTCCAAGGGTCTCTTCAATCGAAGACATGATAAAGCCCCAACACGACTGCAAGTCGGTAGATTTCCGTTTCAATGAGCGACCCACGCGACCCATGAGGAGTCCTGCTGTGGGTAGCAGAATGAGGACAAAAAGTGTGAGTTGCCAACTGATAAGGAACATCATCGTGAGGCATACAATAATCATGATAGGGTCTTTGAATATCATTTCGAGCGACGACATTATCGAGGTCTCAACCTCGGCAGTATCGCCGGTCATGCGTGCCATGATATCGCCTTTGCGTTCGTTGGTAAAAAATCCGATGGGCAGGCTTAATACCTTATCGTGAACATGTGCGCGTATGTCTCTTACAACACCATTGCGAAGTGGTATAAGGAAGAAAGAACTGAGGTAAGCACTTCCGGTTTTCAGTGCAGTGGTAACTGTAAGAAAAATGCCTAAGAATAGGATGGTGATGGATGCACCATAATGCTCAATAGCTTGAGCTGTGATATAATAGAAATTGTTGATAGCTACGTCTTTTATGTTGCTCATGTCCCATGCCATGTAGGTATATTCGCCTACATTGCCGGTCTTGAACAGCATCTCCAATATGGGCATGATTGTTGCAAAAGAGAAGAGCGTGAGCAACGATGCCAAGATGTTGAAGAATATATTGAGTGCGAGATAGTGCTTGTAGGGCGGGACAAATCTGCGCAATATGGAAATGAATTCTTTCATATGTGGTTCGCTTTGTGAGTGCAAAGATAGCGAAAGATGAAGAAAAAACTATGCCGAAGTAGCTTTTTCTCCTACTTGGTGTAAATGTAACACTCTTTGTTGTAGTGAAAAAGTAGTTCAATTCAAGTGTAAGAATGGGAAAAACGGATGTAAAAAAATTTTTTAATACTATTAAACTTTTACTTTTTATTATAGTCTTATGTGTGGTTTTAATATTATCAATTATATGAATAATAAAAAATATATACTACTCTTTTTGCTGTGCTTTTTAATTCCACTTGCGTCTGTAGCACAGCGTGTTAGTGTGCGAGGTGTGGTGCGTGATGCTGTCGATAACGAGCCATTGCCTCGTGTGAGTGTGCGCATATTGCAACTTCGTGACAGTGCCTATGTTGCCGGTACAACCGGTAATAATGAAGGTATATTCCGTGTCAACGATATACCTCATGGCAATTACATTGTGCAATTTTCTTTCTTGGGATATAGTACACAGTATGTCAACATCAATACTCGTCAGGTGCGTTCGCAATACAATATGGGCGAGATATTGATGAGCACCGGCGATATTGTACTTGCCGAGGCTACCGTCGTGGGTAAAGCGCCCGAAGTGGTTGTTAAAGAGGATACTGTAGAGTTTAATGCCGACTCGTACAAGACACAGCCGAGTGCTGTTGTCGAGGACTTGCTCAAGCGACTACCCGGTGTAGAGGTGGATGAGACCGGCAAGATAACCGCCAATGGTAAGGAAGTGACCAAGATATTGCTTGATGGCAAAGAGTTCTTCTCGGACGACCCCAAAGTGGCATCGAAAAACATTCCGGTAGAAATGGTGCAAAAGTTGCAGGTGGTAGACCGCAAGAGCGACTTGGCTCGCATTACCGGAGTAGACGATGGCGAGGAGGAGACCGTTATCAATCTGACCATTAAGCCGGGCATGAAGCAAGGTTGGTTTGGTGAGATACAAGGCGGATATGGCTATCGTCTTATGAACAACGACAACACCAGTCCGCACCGTTATCAAGGTGGAGCTATGGTTAACTATATTAAGGATGATGACCAATTCACCCTTATACTTAACTCGAATAACGTAAATAGCATGGGCTTTACCGACCAGGGACAAGGTCGTTTCCGTCGTTGGGGTGGTAATAATGGTATAGCCACATCGCACAGCTTGGGCTTGAACTTCAACGTGGGTAATCAAGAGATATTCCGCGTGGGAGGTGATGTGATGTATTCATACAACGATCGCGACACTCGCAAGCGTAGCGAACGCCAAGATTTCTTTAGCGATAGTACTTCGTATAGTGATCTCCGTTCGGAAGCTCGCGACATTGGCCAACAAATCAATGCCCGTTTCCGTGTTCAATGGAATCCCGATTCGATTAATACGTTTGAGTTCCGTCCTCGCATTTCGGTAAACTTCAACGAATCACGTCGCATTGAGGAGTCGAATACCTTTGCCGGTGATGCCGCGCGTACACAGGTGAACCGCAACTATAACTACAACAACAGTAATGGCGTAAGTTTGCAGACATCGGGCGAGTTGATTTATAATCGACAACTTACCTCTAAGCCCGGTCGTTCTATCAGTGTTCATGGACGTTACAACTTCAGCAATACTACCGAGACCGGTAATAGTATAGACAAGACATGGTATTATCTGTTGCGCGATACTACCGACTTGGATCAGACCAGCGACGACCACTCATGGAGTAATGGCTATTCAGCTCGATTGACTTATACCGAGCCTATCGGTAAGCCCGAGAAAGGTATGTTCTTAACCTTTGCGCTACGCAGTCAAGGTGACTTCCGTAATGCCGATAAGTATACCTATACGGCCGATGAATTTGGCGAGTATCCTTTGGTACCCGATACTGCCTATAGCAATAGTTTCCGCAACATGAACATTACCAATAGTGCACAGATTGGTTTCCGTCATGTAACACGTAATCTTAACTATAACGTCGGATTGTCATTTGAGCCTACCACTACATCGTCGCAAGACCTTATGAAGCCGATGAATAATATCGATACTTATACGGTGTACAACTGGGCACCTTTCATGTGGCTTACTTATAAGGTAGACAAGCAAACATCATTGCGCATGTGGTATAATGGTCGTACCGAGCAACCTACTATTGCTCAGTTGCAACCTGTTCCCGACATATCAAATCCCCTGAATATTGTAGTGGGTAATCCCGATTTGTCGCCCAGCTTTACACACCGTTTGCGCCTGCGCTTTAGCGACTATGACTCCGAGTCGCAACGTTCTATTATGGCTCATTTGCGTGCCAACTATACAATGAACAGTATCATATCGGCAACCGAATATAACTCGGAGACCGGTGGTCGTGTCACATCGTATGAGAATGTCGATGGCGTGTGGAATATAAATGGTATGTTTATGATAACATTGCCCTTCCGCGACAAACGCTGGCAGTTCAACAACTTTACCCGATTGGGTTATAGCAGCAGTGCCGGTAAGAACAACGGCGAATTTAACCGTGCCAATCAATACTCGGCCGGTGAGAGCCTTTCGTTGGCGTTCCGCAGTACCTATTTCGACACCGAGTTGCGAGGAAATTACAATCTGCAACATGTACGCAACACTGTTCAAACAGGCAACAACCGTACCGTACACAACTATGGTGGTACGTATAGCTTTACAGTCAATATACCGTTTGGCATGACCATCGGTAGCGATATCAGTTATAGAGGAAATCAAGGTTATACCGACGGTTACAACCAAAATGTGTGGTTGTGGAATGCGCAAATTTCATACTCGTTCCTCGCCGGTAAGAATGCCACTATCATGCTCAAAGGTGTAGACTTGCTCAATCAATCGAACAATATTCAACGTACCGTAACCGGTAACTACCTTGAAGACGTTGAGTATAATACCTTGGGTCGCTACTGCATGATATCGTTCAGTTATCGATTTAACACTTTTGGCAAGGACCGACCTCAGATGAGAAATCAATATGGTCCCGGATTTGGTCCTCCTCACGGTCGTCACTAATATTATTCCAACATAGGATAGATATAGCCTGATAAGAGAGAAATCATGCATTTTTGCATGGTTTCTCTTTTGTATGCAGGTAAGATTTATTATCTTCGCCATATGAGCCGAATAGAAGAAGAAAAACGAGTGGTAGAGCTTATGATAAGGCTCTATTGTCGCCACAAAGAGGGTAATGACGAGTTGTGCGATTCTTGTAAGGCGCTGTTGCAGTATGCGCATGCCCGCTTGTCGAAGTGTCCCTTTGGCGATAAGAAAAGCACTTGTCGCAAGTGTGCTATACACTGTTACAAGCCCGATATGCGCGAGCAAATGCGAGCCGTGATGCGCTATGCCGGCCCGCGCATGCTGTTGCATCATCCTTGGTATGCACTCAAGCACATGTGGCAAGAGCTACGATAGCCCTTGCTGTAAGATGTGTAACAGTGTAGAGTGCTATCTTTTCAGAAACTTGTCGAATGAGGGCGATTGCTCGGTACGGATAGAGTCGTTCACGTCGATGTAGATGAGGTAGTAGGCCAATTCCTTGTGTTCCGATGCTAATAAGCGTGCCTTTTCGCGACCCATCACCATGAGTGCTGTTGCATAGGCGTCTGCCTCGATTGAGGTGGGGGCAATGACCGTTGCGCTGAGTACATCTTGCTCGGCAGGGTAGCCTGTTGCCGGATTGATGGTGTGGCCGTATTTGCGTCCGTCACGTTCGTAGAAATTGCGATAATTGCCACTTGTAGCAAGTCCGTATCGACCGTCAAGCATAGCAATGGCTTGCAGATTGCTGTTATTGCCGTCGGGGTCGTCTTCGGGGGTAACGATACCTATGTGCCATGCAGCTCCGCGCGAATTGTGCCCGGCAGTGCGCACTTCTCCACCGACCTCTATCATATAGTTCTCTATGCCATGATTGTCGAGCAGAGTGGCTATGAGGTCACAAGCACAACCATCGCCCAATGCCGAGAAGTTGAGCATGATGCGTGGGTCTTGCTTTATCACCTTGTTGTCAACAAGGGTTGCTTTGTCGTAGCCTACAAATTGGCTAAGGCTGTCTAAGAGTTGTTGCGTTACGGCCGTACTGTCGGTCTTAAAGCCAAATCCCCAAGCGTTGATGTAAGGTGCACAAGTTACATCGAGGGCTCCATCGGTAGCCTCGGCCACCTGCATGGCTGTATTGAACACCTTTGTAAAGATAGAATCTACTGCAATATCCTCATTGCGATTGACGTGTGCAATGATTGATGTGCTATCGAAGGGGTTGATGGCATGGTAATAGTCGCGCATGACTTGGCGTATCTCGTTTTCGAGATTATGCTGTGCCTCGTACTTTACCGAGTAGGGAGTGTGTAACTCGTAGCACACCATCTCGCGAAACTCCTTGCGAGGGGTACAACCTATCAACACTATGGCTAAGAGCAGTGTAAGAGCAACAGTAATTCGTTTCATGGCTTATCGAATATTGGCAATGCTTATAATGTCGGCAAATACACCGGCGGCTGTTACGCCGGCTCCGGCTCCATACCCCTTGATAATCATAGGATACTCGCGGTAGCGGTCGGTGGTAATGAGGATAACGTTGTTGCTGCCTTCCAATTGGTATAGAGGATGAGCGTTGTCGACAGCCTGTAAACCAATCTTTGCATGTCCGTCGTTGAGGCTCGCTACATAACGAAGTAGTTTGCCCTCTTGAGCATTTTGTCGGCGCATCTGCTCAAAGTCGGCATCCATGCTCCTGACGAGTTGCATGAAAGAATCGATGTCTTTATCGAAGTACTCTTTGGGGATGAAATTGTCGACTTCAACATCCTCTTGCTCAATGGTATATCCTGCTTCGCGAGCCAAGATAACCAATTTGCGCAATACATCCTTTCCGCTGAGGTCTACACGAGGGTCCGGCTCGCTATAACCGGCTTCAACAGCCATTTCGATAGCTTTGCTTAGCGGTATCTCGCTACTAACGGTGTTGAATATATAGTTGAGTGTACCCGACAATGCTGCGTCGATGTGCAAGATGCTGTCGCCACTGTTGGTAAGGGCGTTGATGGTGTTGATAATGGGCAGACCTGCACCCACGTTGGTCTCGAAGAGGAATTTTACATCGCGAGCCTTGGCGGTCTCTTTGAGCATGATATAGTTGCTGTAACTGCTCGATGCAGCTATCTTGTTGGATGCCACAACCGAGATGTTATGAGAAAGTATATCGTAGTATTGTGCTGCCACATCACCACTGTCGGTGCAATCGACAAATACCGAGTTGAACATGTTCATCTGCAACATTTCATCCTTGAAAGAGGATGGAGCTGACTTCATATCCGATGCACTCAGTTGTTCGCGATAGGTAGCGAGGTCGATACCATCGCGATTGAATATGCAATTGTGTGAGTTGGCAATACCTACCACGCGAAGGTTCAGGGCCTTGTTGTGCAATAGGTTGTTTTGTTGCTTGGCAATCTGTTTGAGAAGGTCGCTACCGACACTACCTACGCCCATGACAAAGAGGTTGAGCACCTGCGAGCTGGATAGGAAGAATGAGTCGTGGATGGCATTGAGCGTCTTACGCAAGTCGCAAGACTTGATAACGATAGAGATGTTCATCTTCTGAGCACCTTGTGCGCAAGCAATGGTATTGATACCGCTACGACCCAATGTGCCAAAGAGCTTACCTGCTATACCGGGGGCACTCTTCATATTTTCGCCCACGATGGCTATGGTTGCAAGGTCATGTTCGGCAAGTGCCGGACTCATTTCGCCTTGTTCTATTTCGGTTGCAAATTCTTTATTAAGAACTTCAACCGCCAATTCGGCATCGGCATTGCGTACAGCAAACGTTGTACTGTTCTCCGATGAGGCTTGCGAGACCATAAACACGTTTACGCCCGATTGTGCCAATGAATTGAATATGCGTGAGTTTACACCCACAACACCCACCATGCCCAATCCTGTAACAGTAATGAGACATGTGTCGTTGATAGACGATATACCCTTGATAGCCTTGCTGTTGGGGTCGTTGTCGTTGTTGATGAGTGTGCCCGGTGCTGTGGGATTGAACGTGTTTTTGATAACAATGGGTATGTTCTTGTGATATACGGGGTATATTGTGGGTGGGTATATCACCTTGGCGCCATAGTTGCACAACTCTGTAGCTTCGGCAAACGATAGTTTCTCAATGACGTAGGCCGAACTGATAACGCGGGGGTCGGCTGTCATGAAGCCGTCGACGTCGGTCCAGATTTCCAATCGTGTGGCATCGAGCGAAGCTGCAAGGATAGCAGCTGTGTAGTCCGAGCCACCGCGTCCCAAGTTTGTAACATCGCCACTGATGTGGTCGGACGATATAAATCCCGGAACGAGTGCACGACGAGGTTGTTGCGCGAAAGTCTCGGTAATAAGACGGTTGGTTGTATCAAAATCAACAATATGCTTGTTGAATTGTGTTTCGGTCTTGATGAAAGTGCGTGAATCGAAGAGTACTATATCCTCAATGACGCGACTGAGGATGGTTGAAGACAAACGCTCACCATAGCTTACAATGGCATCGAGTGTCTTGCTTGATAGCTCTTTGATAAGGAATACACCACGGTATATGTTGGTAAGCTCGTCAAGCATTTCATTGACGCGAGTCTCTATCTCATTGTGATATTGGGCGGGAACAACACCGGCTATTACCTCGCTGTGGCGAGCACGTATCTCTTGCATACTCTCCATGTAGCTCTCATCGCCTGTGCTTGCCTTATTGGCTGTTGCAATGAGTCTGTCGGTAATACCACCTAATGCCGATACAACTACGATTACACTCTCGTCGCATTGCTCGACAATCATTTTTACATTCTTGATACTATTAACCGAACCTACCGAGGTTCCTCCAAATTTTAGTACTTTCATTTACAATTTGTTGTGTTGGTGTAAAGCCTTATAAGTCAATGCTCCAAATCGTTACGCGCATGCACTCGTGCGCGATTGCTTGCAAAGGTAGTAAAAAATGCTGAATTGCTTGGAGTTGCAAAATCAAAACATTAATTTTGCCCTATGTCTTACGATGAAAATATCTCTATATTGCCATTTGAGCCGGATGATTTGTATCGTCGCAGGGTGTCGCACTTTGCTCACCTTGATGTGCATTGTGACGACATTGTGATGTTGGGCGATAGCCTTATCAACTGTTGTGAGTGGCATGAATTGCTGGGCGATACCCGCATCAAAAATCGAGGTATCAATGGCGATACGGTTGAGGGGGTGCGCTATCGTACTCCTACCATTATGAACTGCCACCCCGATAAGGTGTTTATTATGGTGGGTATCAACGATGTGTCGCATAATATATCACCTGAGGATATAGCTCGTTCAATAGTGAGTCTTATCGATTATATGCACAGCTTGTCGCCTGCTACACGCATCTATGTGCATAGTTTGTTGCCTTTCGATGCTTCATATCATTATAGCTCGCTTGCCGGCAAAGAGGAGGATGTGTTAATCGTCAATCGTGTGTTGCAGGAATTGAGTCAGCAACATCGCTATACTTTCATCGATATGTATAGCCATTTTACAGCGCCCTCTACGCAGTTGCTTGCTGCACCATATACAACCGACGGGTTGCACCTGACCGGGAGTGGATATGCTTTGTGGGCACAGTTGTTACAACCTTATATAGCCGAGTAGTTTATGAAAAAATATATTATATCCATTTATATCGTGCTCCTTACGCTCTTTGGTGTGAAGGCTCAAGTGCCGGTGGAACGCATTGTAAGTGATATAGAGTATATGGCACAGCAATGCGAAATACTCTCGGCTGAGGAGTGCAGTATCAAGGCGCAGGAGTGGGTATCGGCGATACCGTCGTCCGATATGCTTGCATATGCGTCGCAGGCGCAAAAGGTACTCTATCCGCCATATAGCACCCTCAATGGACGCATAGCTTATCGTATGTTGTTGGAGCGACTGTTGCAGTGCGGTGGGGATGATATAGCTTTGTTGCGCTATCGATATATGTATGAGTCGTTGTGTCGTAACAACGAGGGCGATGAGGCTGCCGACTTTATATATTATGATATTGACGGTAATGAATATACATTGCAAAGTCACCGCGGACAGAAAACGCTTATCATCTTCAACGACCCCGAGTGTGAGGAGTGTGCGGCATTGCGTAGTCACATACAGAGCAAGCAAGAATTGCAAGGTATAGCTATCGATGAGTCAACAACAGTACTTGTTATTTATCCCGATGAACCTACCGATACTTGGCGTGAGGCTGTATCGCATTATCCGGCATCGTGGAAAGTGGGGTATTCGGAGGATGTATCGGATGTCTATGACCTACGTACTCTCCCTTCTACCTATCTGCTCGATGAAAATCATCGCATCGTATTGCGCAATGCGCACTCGTATATTACTGCTATTGAGTAATTGACGCATGTAGCATAAAATAGTAATGGTCGCCTCATCCTCACGATGAAACGACCATTGTCATTAGAAACACGCATGAATTTCTAAATATATTTTTTACCTATAAAAACCTATTTCGTAAGTATCATAACAAATCCACCACCTTGCGCCATGTCAATTTTCATGGTCTCTTTGCTTTTTACACGTTTAACTTCTCGGTGGTAGCAGTTGGCATCGATATTGCTCTTGTTTGTATCGCGGAAGATTTCCACCTCATACACTTCTCCATCGGGCAAGAAAGAGAAGTCCACAACAACTTGGCGAGCATCCCAGTCGTTAATACCACCAACATACCATGTGTCGCCCAATTGACGAGCCATTACAACATAGTCGTCGAAACGAGCCAACAGAGGTATGGTCTTGTCCCATGTTGTAGGTACTTGTGAGAGATAACGCAAGATGTCGGGGTATTTGCGATACTCGTCGGGTGAGTCGGCCAGCATCGAGAAGGGCGAGTCGATAATGAGATACAAGGCCATGTCGTGACAACGTGTGCCGAGTGTCATGGGCAGGTTATGATCGATGGGACGGAACACCTCGCGGGTAGCGTTGCGCATAGAGCCCGGTGTATAGTCGGTACCACCACACAGCATACGAGTGAAAGCGTTCTGTATACGATAAACAGGATCGCTCGATGTATCCCACTTGGCACATTCGGCTCCTCGCATGGCCTCGTAAGTCATGATGTTGGGATATGCGCGGTGCAGACCGGTTGGCTTGCTGCATCCGTGAAAGTCGACCATCAAGTGTCGTTCGGCACAAGCCTTTGCCAACTCCTCATACTCGGGTATGATACCGGCATCGTCGCGGTCGAAAAAATCAATTTTCACACCTACAGCGCCCCATGCGCTGATAGAGTCGAGATAGATGTGCTTGTTGTGAAATAGCGTAGCGGCTACGGTCCACAACCACACGCCTACTTCCTTCTCTTTACCGTATTGAATAACCTCTTTGATATCAATGTTTTTGTTGAAGTCGAGGTGGTCGAATACGTTACTCCAACCGGCATCAACCAATAGGTATTCAATGCCATTTTCCGATGCAAAGTCGATGTAGTATTTATACAACTCGGTAGTGAGGGTGCGCGACTTGAATGGTGCGTTTTCCAATATTGCGCAGTGCCACCACTCCCATGTAGCTTTACCCGGACGAATCCAATCGGTATCGGTTATCTGTTGAGGCTTGGCAAGCAGGTATATCATTTCGTTGGTAAGCAGGCGACGGTCGTCGTCACTCACCATCATGATACGCCAAGGGAAAGCGTGTTGAGCCGAAGTACGGGCCAAGAAGTTCTCACGTTCCTTAACGACAGTAATAAAATTACCCCAGCTACCCATCTCAATGCTACGAGGGTATTGAGCCCAATGACCACACATCACACCTTGGGTCTTCTTGAGATACATGCCGGGGTAATTGTGAAGGTCCGACTCGGCAATAACGACTTTGTAGTCGTGACGACGATTGTCGAAGAGCATGGGAGTCAATCCCCATTCGCCATCACTCATATCCGAGAGTCGGTCGTATATGCTGTGTGTTACCTCCCACGAAGTATAAGTAGTAGTGTCGGGTAATACAACTGCCGGATTGTCTTTTATGTCGAATGTGGCCACCTCATGAGCTACAACCAACGAATCGGTAGCAGCACCTGTACCGACAAAACGGTAGGCTGCCCCTTCGTTATACACACGGAAGTGTACATCATATTCGTCATCGAAACTCAGTATCAATTCGTTGTAGTAATCAGGTACAACTTTGTTTTTACCCATGAGAGGATATACCACATCGTTGTGTGATGATTGAGCAACGTTGGTAATAGTAGATGTACCATTCCACATGCGACCATCGTTCATAACCATGCCTATAGGCGATGGTGCAATCACTTCGTTTCCATCCATCGACACGGTATAGTACAAACGGGGCTCGGTGTAGATTTCCATTTGCATGCGACCGTCGGGCGAAGTGAGGTTGTAATGAGCGGCAAGAGAGTTGGCCGTTAAGCCAACTATCATTGCCACCGTACACATTATTGTCTTGATAAAATTGTGCATACTTACGATTAAATCATGTTTACTTGAGCACCTTGATGATTGATGTCGAGGCTCAATACTTCCGAGAGGAAGTTGCGAGCCTTCTCTGTATCGCCCAATCCGCTATAACCCAATCCCATTACATAGCAACAGTGAATGCGATTGCGCTTGTTGAGATCGTCATCCCAGATAGCCAAGTCGGGGAGTGATACAGCGAAGTAGTCTATGCGACAGTTGTCGAAAAGGTGTTTCTCGCCATGTTTGATAAGTTTGTTAAATCGGCTACGAGCCTTGTTCTCTTCGCCCAATTCGCGCCAAGCCAAGCCTTGGAAGAAAATCTTATCGGGTTGTTGGTCGTTGTAGAAGAATGCTTGTTGCGGCTCATCGCTACCTATGGTGGCAATGGTGAAGCAACGGTTAGCCTCTTCGATGTTGCCCATACCTTTGTGAGCCATACCTTTGTAGTACCAAATGTCGTTTTCCTCGGCATTTTGCAACTTGCCTTCACCGAGATTGTGAGGATATTGTTCGGTCTCGGCAAGCAATGTCAAGGCTTCTTGATAGCGACCCTCGGCAATAGCTCGTTTGGCCAATTCTACGCGACACAAAACATATTGTCCGGTAATCTTACCCTCACCACCTTCCCATGGGTGGAACTTGCGCTCGGCAATCATGCGACGAGCCTCGTCATATCGTCCCAACTGGTTGTAGAGAGTGATGCGTTCAATCGACAAGTCGTCGCGCTCTTCTACTTGCTCAAGGTGTTGTTCCAACAAGTCAAGGCGAGTTTGGTAGGCGTATCCAAGTTTCTTATAAAGTTGGTCAAGCTCCATGAGTATGCGCGAGTCGGTATTGTCGAGGGCGTAAGCCTTTTCGAGCATCAATCGAGCTTGCTCCTTCTCATTGCGCTTGTTGTAGTAGGCCAATGCCAAGTTGCGCCATACAGTGGGGAATGTGTCGTCGAGTTGTGCCGACAACTCCCATGCTTCAACAGCCTCCTCATATCGGCGTGCAGCATACCAGAAGTTACCAAGAGCGTAAGCTGCCTTTGAGCAACCTTGTGCGTTGACTTTTATGGCATCTTGCAAGATGTTTACCTCCTCGATGCGGTTGGGGAAACAGTAGCTGTGGTCGCATTGTTCACCACGTTTGTAGTATTCGAGGGCCTTGGCCTCGTCGCCCTTCAGTGAGTAGAAATAACCTACGGCATAGGCGGCTACGGGATATACCTCGGTAGCGTGTTGCATATAATCGTCGAGCAAGGCGATAGCCTCGTCGTAGTTGCCCGATGAAGCAAAGTCGAGAGCATACTCGATGCAACCGTGTGACCAACCGCGCATCATATCGCGCAACTCGTTCAATGTATTCTCGTCGCGAGTGAGCAAGTAGCGCTCATAGCGACATCCCATATTGAAACGGTCTATTTGCAATGAGTAGTCAATCCACTTCAATGCCTCGTCATTGCGATTCATATAGCGCAAGATAGTGGCCTTGAGTTGACGAGCTTTGTGGTTGTGCCAGTTGCGTATCAATGAACGCTCAACATTGTTCAATGCCTCGGCATAGTTGCCACGCATAGTATCGATTGATGCAATGTTGTAGTAAGCGGCATCTTGCCAAGCAGCATTCCAAGTAGCCTTGAAGAATGCCTCGTATGCCTCGTCGTATTTGTGTTGCATCTTGCAACTCCAGCCCAAGTTGTAGTAGGGCTCGCCGTCGTAGGGATTGGGATTACGCTCGGTGAGTGTTTCGATAGCTGTGCGGAAATAGGGCTCGGCTTGTGCAAAGCAACCTTTGCGCATCAACAACAGACCCATTGCATTGTTGCAACGAACATCGCCCGGTTCACGACGCAATGCTTCGTTGTAGTAGTCCATAGGATTGTATGTAGCATGGCGGTATTGCTCCAAGTGCAAACCGGTGAGATAGAGTTGCTCGATAGAGGCTATATCTTGAGGGTCTTTGGCAGCCTTTGCGGGGTCGGGTATAGGTTTGATTTCGGGCTTCTCGGCGCGATATGAAACCATCGTGCGACCATTGGCCGACTTAACCTCGGCAATGAGATTTTCGGGCAATACGCCTACAGCCTCGAAACTATCGATATAGGGTGCACGAGGAGAACAGTCGATGTGCTTGTCAATATATACAGTACCCTCGGCATCTTTTACGACGATATGCAATTGTTTCTCGATACCGGTAGTGTAAAGAATAATTTTGCCTTTGCCTTGCTCATCCACCTCAACGTTGAGTATGGCATCTTTGGTGGCGTTCTTAACATAACCTACCTCGCTGTAGGGCATGAAGTATTGTACCCATGATTTCTCCTCGTAGGGTTGCAACCAAGAGAAGTCGGGTTGGTTGTCGGTAAATACACCGGTCATCAACTCGATGTATGGTCCGTCCTCGTCGGTTAGGTTGCGGTCCCAAGCAATACCAAAGTCGCCACAGCCCCAAGTCCATTGTTTCTTACCGGGCGATACATGGTGATTGGCAACGTGCAAGAGACCTCCCTTTACGTCGGCCTCGTAGCCACCAACAAAGTCGTAGCGTGACTTGATAGCCATGTAAGATGTGGGTACAGGAATGTTTTTGTACTTCGAGATGTCCACACCGGCCGAGTAGTCTTGTTTGTAGTATACACCGGTGGCAATGGGGAACGATGATACGTCGCGTTTACCATGATCGAATACGGCATTTACATCAGGTGGGAACACCGAGTGGTAGTGGTCGTTGACAACCACAGCGGGGTTGGCCCACCACAAGAATGTTTGAGGGAAGGCTGTGCGGTTGTATATCTTAACTTTGATTTCGATATAGGCCTTGTCGGGGTAGAGAGTGAAACCTTGCAAACCCTTTGTGCGGAACATGCGCTCAACCTCGCTACACCACACAGTCACGCTACCATCGGCATTGTGCTCGATGGCATAGTCGGTGGGAAGGAATGTCGATGGACGGTGGTGTTGAGGCCAGTTGAACTCAATACCGCCCGAAATCCAAGGACCGGTAAGACCCACCAATGCAGGTTTTACAACTTGGTTGTAATATACAAAGTGACGTTGTTTTACCTTGTCGTAGGCCATGTGAACACGACCGCCTAATTCGGGCAAAATCATTACTTTTATGTACTCATTCTCCAAGAAGAATGCGTTGTAGGCTTTTTCGGCTTTAACGTCCGAGATTTTCTCTACTACCGGATAGGGGTATACAACACCACTGCTACCTTGATATACACGTTTCTCGAGGAAGATAGGATTCTTCTCCTCGGCACCAATCTCGTAAGTGGGCAACATGACTACTTCTTGCCATGCACGCACTTCGCCGGGTGTATTGACGGTGCTACTGATAAGATATTCGGTTATTTTCTCCATATCTATAGTTATTTTACCAATTCTTTCTCAATTTCTTCCAAACTCTTTCCTTTGGTCTCGGGCAAGAACTTCACTGTAAAGATACCACCTGCCAAGCAGATGATGCCATACAACCAGAATGTGCCTGCTGCACCCAATCCTGCGTTAAGCAAGGGGAAGGTGTAGGTGAGCAAGAAGCAAGCAGCCCACAAAGCAAATGTACATACCGACATGGCGATACCACGTACTCGGTTGGGGAAGATTTCCGACACGATTACCCACATTACAGTTGCCAAAGTCATGGCATAGCAAGCGATGGCACACACTACAACGACAAGTACGATGATGCCTGTGAAATGCAAGTAGTAGAACAAGCCCATGAATGCGTAGATAATGGCAAGGCCGAATGAGCCTAAAAGAGCCAATTTCTTACGACCCCAACGGTCGACAACAAACATGGCTACGATGGTGAAGATAACGTTGGTAATACCTGTAACAACTATATTCATCAATACATCCGATACGCCATAACCGGCAGCTTCAAAGATTTCTTGGGCATAGTTGAAGATAACGTTGATACCACACCATTGTTGCAACACGGCCATCACTACACCAATGAGCAATACCAATCGCATTGAGGGGTGGAGCAACTGACGGAAACCACCTTGTTGCTTGTCATTTTGCAACGAAGCCTCGATTGAAGTCAACTCGGTACGGGCCAACTCGGCACCACCGATGCGAGTAAATACTTCAAGTGCACGGTCGTTTTGACCTGTAGAGGCAAGCCAACGGGGGCTTTCGGGGAGGAAGAAGCCCATTACAAAGAAGAGTACCGAAGGAACCATCATAGCCCAAAACATCCATCTCCAGCCTGTTTGACCATTCCATGAGTTGAGGATATACTCGGCTGTAGCGTCGGCAGGTACGGGCTCGGCAATAAGCCAGTTGACAATCTGAGCCGAGAGAATACCCAATACTACGGTGAGTTGGTTAATAGATACAAAGCGTCCACGCATGTCGGTGGGGGCTATCTCGGCTATATATATAGGTGAAAGGCTTGATGCTACACCAATGGCAAAACCTCCGATAAGGCGATAGATGGTGAATGCTGTGAAGGTGTCGGATGCTCCTGTACCCCAAGCTGTGCAGATAAAGAGACCTGCCGAGAGAATGAGGATGGGGCGACGACCATACTTGTCGCTGAGGGGACCGGCTGTCAATGCACCAAAAAGACAACCCATCAAGGCACTACTCATAGCCCATCCTTGCATAGAAGGATTGCCGGCTATACCAAAAAATTGTTCGTAAAAAGGTTTCGCTCCACCTATAACAACCCAGTCGTAACCGAAGAGCAATCCGCCCATTGCTGAGATGAGAGCGATACCGAAAAGATAAGCTCGTGAATGTGTTTTCATACTATAAAACTATTTGATTATGTATTTTTTGCAAATTAAGTGCTTATTAATAAGCGATAAAATAGAGTATTGCGCTATCAGTATGGATTATTTTACTTTTTGTAACTTTTTATTAATATTCTTTTTTATCTTTGTAGCATAACCATAAAA
>JAGBHF010000064.1 GCA_017935645.1 Bacteroidaceae bacterium
AGCATCTTCCTTGATCTTTGTTATCGCTTGGAAAAAATCAAAAACGAACAAAAAAATAAGAGAGATTTTCCTCGCCTTGGAAAAACCTCTCTTTGTATGATTTTGCAGGTCTAAAACCAACCACTTTTGTCCACATTACCTTTTTTATTGTGTATAGCGGGATTGTTACAAAGCGCCATATCGCGCCATCGTGCCAAGCTCTTCTTCAATGCGAAGTAGCTGATTGTACTTGGCCATACGGTCACTTCGCGATAGCGAACCCGTCTTTATCTGTCCGCTGTTGGTAGCTACAGCCAAGTCGGCAATAGTAGTATCTTCGGTCTCGCCTGAGCGGTGCGACACGACGGCTGTATAACCATTGCGTTGGGCTAGTTCGATAGCATCGAGTGTCTCACTGAGCGTACCTATCTGGTTAACCTTTACAAGAATCGAGTTGCCACACTTGCGACTAATACCTTCATTTAGGTAGTGCACATTGGTAACAAAGAGGTCATCGCCCACGAGTTGACAACGATGGCCTATGCGAGCGGTGAGTTGCTCCCATCCATCCCAATCATTCTCACTCATACCATCCTCTATCGAATCTATGGGGTAACGATCAATCAACCCCGCCAAATACTCTACCTGCTCGGCCGAAGTCCGTTTCACACCCTTCTTACCTTCAAACTTAGTATAGTCATACACACCATCACGATAGAACTCCGATGCCGCACAATCGAGTGCAATAGTCACATCCTCATAAGGCTCATATCCGGCACGACGTATAGCCAGCATAATGGCATCAAGTGCAGCCTCGGTACTGGCCAACGCCGGTGCAAATCCGCCTTCGTCGCCTACGGCAGTACTCAACCCTTGCTCTTTCAACACCGATTTCAGGGCATGGAACACCTCAGCACCTATACGTAAGCCTTCGCGAAACGAGTTTGTTCCGATAGGTCGAATCATAAACTCTTGAAAGGCAATAGGAGCATCGCTATGCGAGCCACCATTAATAATGTTCATCATAGGTACAGGCAATATATGTGCATTAACACCTCCTATATAGCGATACAGAGGCATATCGAGCGACTTGGCCGCTGCACGTGCCACAGCAAGCGACACACCGAGTATTGCATTTGCACCTAATTTGCTCTTATTGGCAGTACCATCGAGAGAGAGCATCAAGTTATCAATCTCACGCTGACGAAACGCCGAGCGACCTATCAAAACCGGGGCAATAATAGTATTGACATTATCGACAGCACACAATGTACCCTTACCGCCATATCGACCTTTATCGCCATCTCGCATTTCAAGGGCTTCATTTTCGCCGGTCGATGCCCCCGAAGGCACAGCAGCACGACCCATTACACCATTTTCAAGTATCACATCCACCTCAATAGTAGGATTACCACGCGAATCGAGAATTTCTCGAGCTATTATTTTGTCTATCTTCATATTATTTTGTTTTAAGTATTAACGCCGCTATGCGACAGTTGTTCAATAATTTATCATTTCTTATTATACCAAGACAAATATTATACCAAAACAAATAACATGATACATATGACAGTATTTATATATCATTTATGACATAATGACATACACCATTTTATCAAACACAAAAATCAAGACGTGATAAAACAACGTAGGCTGTGTCGGTGGGCACAGCCTACGCATTGTTGTGTTGTAATGTTTCGTTACTGATTATTTAGCAGCGATAACTTCGATTTCAACCATTACGCCTTTGGGAAGGTCGCGAACGGCGAAAGCGGCACGTGCGGGATAAGCCTCGCAGCCTTCGAATGCTTGAGCATATACCTCGTTCATGGGTACGAAGTTGGCAATGTCAGAGAGCAATACAGTTGTTTTAACAACATTCTCCATAGTGTAACCGGCCTCAGTAAGGATAGCCTTAATGTTGGCAAATACTTGAGTTGTTTGAGCTACGATACCTTCGGGAACTTCGCCTGTAGCGGGATTTACGGGAATTTGACCAGAGATAAAGAGCATGTTACCTGTTTGGATAGCTTGGCTGTAAGGACCAATTGCTGCGGGAGCGTTTTTAGTTGCAATTACTTTTTTCATGATTATAAATATTAATGTGTTAATATGATGTTTGTTCAATCTCCTTGGGTAGGGTCACATCTGCTACCAATATCTTGTCGGCATAATCGTAGCAGCAGTTGTTTATTTGCTGTATAATATCGTTTTCGACAGTGTTTTTGCTAATAGAGTCAACAAAGTTCTTTGAGCCTTTGTCGTCGATGAGTCGCAACAATGCGCCTATGGTGAGTTGGTCGCTATCGACGGTAGTAATGTAGGCAAAATCGTTTTTGACGGGTGTGGGTACTATCAGTTCTATATGCAACAGGTCGTTGATAGCCCGAGATACGAGTTGAATGGGTATCATATAGTTGTGCGACAACTCGGAGCATGTAAGAGCCTCTCTACCGCTACGACGGCGCGATATGATAATGGCCATGATGGTGATGAGTACACGCTCATAGTAGCTTCGCGATATGTTTTTGATATCCTTCTCGTAGTCAAAGTTGAAGACGTTCTGCGAAGAATAGGACAATACGACGCCAATAAGGCATATAAGCCATGACAACTGTAGCCACAACAATAATAAGGGAAGGAAAGCGAAGCTACCATATATGGCATTGTACTTCGATACCCATATTTGTCCCGAGAGGTATAGCCACTGGAATATGTTGAATGCTGTTCCGCAAATGATACCGGTTATTACGGCATGCTTGAACTTGACCTTCGCGTTGGGCAGTAGTATATAGGCTAGTGTAAAGAATCCCCATGAAAGCACATAGGACAAGAATTGCATTATATATTGTCCTAAGGATGATATGTAGGGTATTTTATCGAGAAGTGTCGATGCGAAGATTGACATACCATTGCTGAGCAATAGCAGGATGGGCATGAGGATGAACATGGCCAAATAGTCGGTAATGCGACGTGTCAACTTGCGGTTGGGAACATTCCAGAGGTCGTTAAAAGTATTTTCAATGTCGCTCATCAGGGTTATTAATGTCCACAACAGCAATACGATACCAATACCTACAAAGATACCCGAGTGCATCTGCTCGATATAACTGTTTACAAAGTTAAAAGCGTACTGGAGTGCACCGTGGTGAGCCGGAAAGGCAATGTAAAGTTGCTCCTCAATGATAGAATAAAAACCAAAACCCTTGCCGATGGCAATAAGTACAACCAATGCCGGTACGATGGCCAAGAGAGTGCGGAATGTGAGCGCCGAAGCACGTTGTTGCAACATTTCGTTAAGGAAGCAACGCACCGAGAGGTTGACGGTCTTGATGATGTGAATGAAGATATTGTTGCTGCGACACTTCCATACATCCTCACTGACAAAAGACCAACCCTTGCGAATGGCAAGAATCATTTTGTTCCAGTTGTCAGTAAATTTTGATGTGCTCATAGTGTCATTAATAGTATTCAAATAAAAAATACAGTAAGTCTATAAGCCGGGTTATGTACCTCCCGAAAGAGGCGTCTGTCATTTATCTTGACTTTATGTCACCATAAAGTTCCTCGCGGTTTACCCCCCGGCATCGGACGAGCAGCCCTACTGCGCCGGTATACATAACCTTACAACCCATAAGACGTACGGCACGATGTGTTACCACACCGCCCGGTGGGCTCTTACCCCACCTTTTCACCCTTACCACCTTGCGATGGCGGTTATTCTCTGTTACGCTACTCCACCCTCACGAACGGCTTCTCGTTAAGAAGTATGGTGCTCTGTGTTGCCCGGACTTTCCTCACAGACATGTGCCTGCGCGACAGACCGACCTACTGTAATGTGCAAAGGTAATAATTTTTGCCGTTTGGTGGTGTAATTATCTCAAATTAGTTGTAATGTTTTTTTTATTATCGCAATCATGGAACAAACAGCCTTACTTGTTACCTTAATAATAAGTGATGACACGACACAGCGACGATTATGTAAATTGTTTAATAAAACACTCTCTACAGTTAATCACAGTTAATCTCTTGCCATCGGTATTAAAAGTGCTTAAATATTGCACGACAAGTATACAAGTTTGCGAACAAAGTATTAATTTTAACACGTAAAAATATTAAAAACGCGAAATTTTAACATTTAAAACTCGTGATTATGAAAGTAAAAAATGTGAGTATGATAGTATCTATACTATTAGTATGTACAAGTATTATTGCTTGCGGTTCGGCACTCAAAAGCGAGAACAATGAGCTACAAGCGACTGTTAATGAGACAGCATACACCCCTACTTCCTATCGTTCGACAGGATTGGATTTTACCCAAGCAGCCGAGAGTACAGTAAATGCTGTAGTAAGTATTCGCACTACGACTGTAGCCAAAAGCAATGGGTATCAAGACCCTCTGTTTGAATTTTTCTTCGGCCCCGGTCATGGACAACGCGAGCAACGCCCGCAGAGCGGATTGGGCTCGGGCGTAATCGTGACAAGCGATGGATATATCGTAACAAACAATCATGTGATTGAGGGTGCCGATAAGCTTGAAGTAACACTTAATGACAATCGCACGTTTAACGCTCGTGTTATAGGAACAGACCCCACAACCGACCTTGCATTGGTAAGAATTGAGAGCGAGAATCTGCCGACAGTCAAATTTGGCAACTCCGATAACCTTAAAATAGGCGAATGGGTACTTGCTGTAGGTAATCCGTTTGGCTTGACATCGACTGTTACAGCGGGTATTGTCAGTGCCAAGGCACGTCGCATAAGCGGTGGCATGAATAGAGGACGACTGGATATAGAGTCATTTATACAGACCGATGCTGCAGTCAACCCCGGTAATAGTGGTGGTGCACTTGTCAACACAGCCGGTGAACTTGTTGGTATCAATACTGCTATATTCTCGCAAACAGGCAATTATGCAGGATACTCATTTGCCATCCCATCGAGCATAGTAAGTAAGGTAATTACCGATTTGCGTCAATATGGTACAGTACAACGTGCGGTAATGGGCATTTCATTCTTAGATATTACCTCGGAACTTGCCAAAGAGAAGAATTTGGATGTACACGAGGGTGTATATGTAGCCGAGGTGCGCGATCGTAGTGCCGCAATGGAAGCCGGAGTAGAAGTAGGAGATGTAATTACAAGCATCAATGGCAAAAAAATAACCAATGGCGCCTCGTTGCAAGAGCAAATAGGACGCTTCAATCCCGGTGATAAAATCAGTGTTGTTGTAAGACGCAAAGGCATGGACAAGGTGGTAGAAATGACTCTAAAAAACAGTCAAGGAAGTACCGAGGTAACTAAATCCGTCAACTTTGGCTCGATGGGTGCAGCCTTTAAGGAACTCACCAATACTCAACGACGCGAACTGAATGTGCGCAATGGCGTAGAGGTTGTAGCCTTGAAGGATGGAAAATTCAAGTCGGCCGGTATTCGTGAGGGATTTGTTATACTCGATATCAACAATATGGCCATCACATCGGTAAATGATATAGAGAAGATATTTGACAACATTACACGTTCGAGCAGTGAGCGTAAAGTAATGTTTATAACAGGTATATATCCCAATGGAAAACTCATGTACTATGCAGTAGACCTATCGGAATGATAACAATATCAGTTACAGGTGGTTGTAGAACACAGCCACTTGTAACTGTGTGTAATGCACATCCATTAAACAGATGCGAAAATTTATCAAACATACTTATTACATCAACCCACTTTATTCTTTGCTTGTTCACAATAAAAAAGCTGTAATATACGTTGGATAGTATAGTTTATAGTGCGAATAAAAGAAAAGTTCATCAACTTGTTGCATTTTAACAATATTTTATATCTCACATAAACAAATAAGTCGTAACTTTGCAGTTCACATCATATTGTAAGATGAGACAATTAAAAATTACCAAATCAATCACTAATCGTGAGAGTGCATCTCTCGACAAGTACTTGCAAGAGATAGGTCGCGAAGACCTTATAACTGTCGAAGAGGAGGTAGAACTCGCACAACGTATCAAGCAAGGCGATCTTGCAGCGTTGGAAAAACTTACCCGCGCCAATCTTCGTTTTGTCGTTTCGGTAGCTAAACAGTATCAAAATCAAGGCCTCAGCCTTCCTGACCTTATCAATGAAGGCAACTTGGGATTGATAAAAGCTGCAGAGAAATTTGACGAGACACGCGGTTTTAAGTTTATTTCATACGCAGTGTGGTGGATACGTCAATCAATTCTTCAAGCATTGGCCGAGCAGTCACGTATTGTTCGCTTGCCTCTCAACCAAGTGGGCTCACTGAACAAAATCGGTAAAGCCCTCTCGAAGTTTGAGCAAGAGAATGAGCGTAAACCCTCGCCCGAGGAGCTTGCCGAGGAGTTGGATATACCCGTTGACAAGATTTCAGACACCTTGAAAGTGTCGGGTCGCCACATTTCGGTAGATGCACCTTTTGTTGAAGGTGAAGACAACAGCCTCCTTGATGTGTTGGTAAACGACGACTCTCCTATTGCCGACCGTTCATTGATTGACGAGTCATTGTCGAAAGAGATTGAACGTGCATTACAGTTGTTGCAACCTCGCGAGCGTGAAATCATCAAAATGGTCTTCGGTATTGGTTGTCAAGAGATGACACTCGAAGAGATTGGCGACAAGTTTGGCCTAACCCGCGAACGTGTACGCCAGATTAAAGAAAAAGCTATCAGACACTTGCGTCAAAAGGCTCAAAGCCAATTATTGAAATCATACTTAGGATAAACAGTCTGATGAAAGCACAAAGCCACCCTGCGGAGGGTGGCTTTTTTTATTCTTTCTTATTGGGCTTTTTGTTGTTATAAATGACAATAAACGATATGAGTAGTGCAAATGCTATTGTTGATAGGATAATACCTTCACGTAGCAGAGGTGTACGATAAGTGGCTTCTATATGATTGTGACCTTGTGGACAGACAACACCCATAAATGATAAATTAGCCTTGATAGGAGTCTGTTTTACCCCATTTACTTTTATCGTGAAACCTTCGTCATATGGAACAGAGAAAAACACGACATCTTGTTTATCAAGTTCTATTACAGCAGAAAATCCACTCCCTGTACCAATAAATTCGGAGCAAGTCTTTTCACAGCGTTGCGTTGCTAAAGCGGATATTGAAGGAAGTGTGTCGGGTATACTATAAGGTATTAGACACGCAGGTAATGTGTCGGCAATACTATCGGGCACAACGAGAGTTGCCAGCAACAAATGAAACATATTGCACGAATCTTGCTCGGCATGCCATTTGTAGGCATCACTCTCTGTTATATAACTATCGTATGTATAGCCCATCGGGATATAGTTTTCATAAGGGATTTTTGATATTATCTTGCCCGGATATGGAGTGCTGTTATTGTCTTTTACTCGATATTTAACAGAGCTAAATGCGGCTGAAGCATCATCATAAACATCAATCCACGAAAATTTAATCTGATTTAAATTTACCAACGGAGTCAGACTCTTGTTTAAGATACTGTGATAGTAATTATGTGTAGGAACACCGGTATATAGTCCGCTATTATATATCTTATGCGAGTCAAACATATAACGATGCGTCATTGTTGTGGATGGCTCTTTATATTCAATTGTTTGGGTGTGCCTGCACATATATAGAAAGTAGTTGTAGTGGTGTACAGAAAACAGAGCTACTGCACTTACACAGACAAATAGAACAAAATGTCGCACACGTATATTCTTGACATACAACAAGATAAAACAAAGAATGGTATTGAATGCTATCAATAGTATAATAGAAAGGCCTCTTGCAGTTGTAATAGGATATGCTACTTTGTTAATAATTAAATCACACCAAGCCTGTAATGATAACGGCAGTAATTGAACTCTATATAAATATATAAGTGAATGTACTGATAGAATCGTTATGACAAGAATAGCGGTTACTATCCGGAATATTCTCTTAGTTAACACACACTTATATTCGTACTTCTGTAAGAATGAGACCGTTGCCAACGAAAGCATTAAAGATGGCATATATAACCATCGGCTGTAGGCCGGCTCGGTATATAGGTTGAAGATACCTGATAGATAGGGTGTAACAAGGGCTGCGGTAAATACACCTATAATTATCGACAGCCAAGAGGTTGGCCTCTTGATAATATAAGCCAATGCAAAAATAATATTTACAACAGGAAGGCAGCAAGAGGGAGGAAAGTTGCCACCCCACGGGATAAGGCTGTGACCATAACCGTCAAGCGGAAATAGAAAAGAGAGCAAACGCACCGGAATATTTGTTATACCCACCGATATAGGTTGCGACACCCTTGCACCTCCTGATATAGCAGACAAAGCCGGAAGGAAAATAAAAGATGCTAACAATGTTCCTAAAACAGATGAACAAATAACATAGAAAATTTGCGAGCCTGTTTTGTTCTTCCAATCTTGCGAGAAAAGCCGAATAACACAATAAAAGATTGTACCTATAACCGAGCCAACAAAAAGATAATAGTGCGATATAGCGTTAATAAAGAATGCAAATGCGATATATCCATAATCGCGCTTATGCAGCATTATAAAACGTTCTATAGAGATAAGAATGAGCGGATATAGCACCGCCGCATCCATAAAGTTATAATAAGAAATAATAGATATAATATAAGACGAATACATGTACAGCAAACTACCAAGTGTTGACAAATGCTTGTCAACAAAGAGTCGTAGATAATAGAATGCAATGTATGCTCCCACAGCAAATTTCAAGAGCATTACAAAGTACATGGCATCAGCCGTATATTGAGGCGGGAAAAGCAATATAATAATAGAAAAGGGATTGAATAGCGTATAATAAGAATATGTGGCAATAAAATTTGCTCCATAACCACAATTCCAATCCCATTGGCAAATACCGTTTTCAAGTATTCTACGCGTTTCTATAAAGAAGGGTATGTATTGAGATGAATAATCGCCATTTAAGAAGAAACCACCGTTGGCAATATACATGGGCATCGATGAGCATAAGGCAACAAATAAGCTCAACAATGCGGTAAATACCGCCGGAAATCTATTGTATAGATTATATAGCGTAAAATTCTGTGGCATAGGTATATTAAATAAGGCTATCTACTTGATGCAGATAGCCTCATATATAAGTATTGAAAATGCTTATTAATTTTCGGGAGTCTCAGTTGCGGGAGCTTCTGTAGCAGGAACTTCCTCAACGGGGAGTGACTCTGTCTCGAAGTTGGCAGTGGGAACTTCTTTAGTTTGACCTTCAACTACTGAAGATTGAACAATAGCCTTGGGCATGAAAGCAACAGTAGCTATACACAATACCATGATGATGACAGCGAGAGTCCAAGTTGTTTTCTCAACAACGTCGGTTGTTTTGCGTACACCCATGATTTGGTTTGAACTTGCAAAGTTAGAGGCCAAGCCACCACCTTTAGACTTTTGAATAAGCACAATTCCTATCATCAATACCGATGCGATAAGAATTAAAATGGTAAGTAATGTTGACATTTTTATCTGTTAGTTTTTGACGTTAATAATCAATTTTTCTAAAAATCTAATTTGGTCTGCAAAGTAAATATTTTTTTCTGGATTATTCAAGTTTAATTTGCGAATAATTTCCAAAGCTTTTGCATATCGGCGTTGTTGTATATAAATTTTGGCTAAACTTTCGCTGAAAAGTGTATCATTACCCTCTTTTGTATCATTTTCGCCAAGGATTGTCGAAGTATCGCCCGCGGGATGATATTCGGGTCGAGAGAAGAGTTGTTCTCCGGCAGCATCGGCTTGTAGAAATTTCTCAAGCAGGTCATCACCTTGCATCAATGTAGCATCTTCGGCATCGGGCATTGACTCCAACTGACTCATATAGTCATAGGCCGGTATGGTAAGTAAAGGTGTACGAGTTGTATCGTTATCATCGATGGCGTCATCATGCCGTTTTATTTCGATAGGAGCAGGTATGGACAACTCGGTTTCGTACTCATTATCTTTGCCATAGGTTTGCAAGAACAGGTCGATAGTAGAGTCGGTAGTAATAGCGCTATGACTACTTGATGGGTATAGTTGGTTGTAACAGGGTTTTATACCCAATTGCGTGGCCCACTCATCAATATCGCCGGTATATATCACGCTCAATGCAAGTGCTTCTTTGTCATCGTTGTAATGTTGCTGTGTATACATCATCAATGGCAATGAGAAGTATGGGTATAGCCTGCGCCACTCTTGCAGTTGTGATTTGTCTATGCAAGAGCCGTTATGCAATGTATCTGTAAGTGACTTGATACCCATTATACACCCTCCTACCAATTGGCTACTGTTGCGTTGAAAATGAGGTCGACGAGCTCCTCACAAATGACAGAGATAAGTTCATCTTGCACATCGGTGAGCATGCGGTCGCTACTAAAGTCTTGATATGCGGTGAACGTACGGTTCTCAAAGTCATATTGCGACTCTTTGGTATTGACAAAAGTCACCTTAACCGTTATTGTGAGGCGTGTCATGGTAGCATAAGCATCACTACCTACGGCTTGTGGTGTTACGTCGTAACCGGTTATTTCGCCCTCAATCTGCAAGTCGCCATTGGCGTCTACCATTTGCAGTTGAGTCTGGCGTGTATATGAGTCTTTGAGCATATTGGTAAATGTCTCTTCAAGAGGCGGATATACCAACGCTGCTCGTATAGGAAAGTCCGAAATAGATATGGTCTTTATCAAGTTGTAGTTGATAGATGCACCATTGAACTTGTACGATATGGTACAAGATGTGAGCAGTATCAATAACAGAGCCAATAGTTTTTTCATCGTTATTCGAGATTGTATTCTTTGATTTTGCGATAGAGTGTTCTTTCGGATATTTGCAACTCTAAAGCGGTCTTCTTGCGTTTGCCATTGTTGCGTATCAAGGCACGACGTATAGTCTCGCGCTCGGTGTCTTCGAGCGAAGTCGGTTGTTCGTCATAGTCACCGGCCATTATTACCTCACCTTCTATTTCGTTGTATATGGGAGTATCCTCTATAATAGTCTGGTGGTGGGCATGAGGGTAAGATATATGTGTGGTAGTACCGGTGGGATGTGCTATCATGCGAGGCATTTGCTCTACCACATGGTTTTCCTTTTCGGCTATCAATCCGTTGACAATTTCACGAAGATCTTTTATCTCCTTTTGCATCTTGATAATAGCCTCGTATATCATCTTTCGTTCTTCGTCAAAGAGCTGATTGCTACCTTGGCTGTCGCTCGACGAAGATTGCTGACGCAACGCGGGCAAGTTACCCACTGTATATTGGGGTAGATATTTAATCAGAATCTCACCGTTTACCTCACGCGAAGTCTCATATATAGAAACTTGTCGGGCTATATTTTTCAGCTGACGCACGTTGCCGGGCCAGCGATATGACGTGAGTACATGGCGGGCATCGTCGGTGAGGCGTATGACCGGCATACGGTACTTCTCGGCAAATTCGGATGCAAACTTGCGAAACAGAGGTATAATATCATTGGGACGCTCACGTAGCGGTGGCACCTCGATGTGTACCGTATTGTGACGGTAATACAAATCTTCACGGAAACGACCTTCGGATATAGCCTTGAGCATATCGAGATTGGTAGCGGCTACTACACGTGCATTGGTCTTATAAACAGTCGATGAACCTACACGTATGAACTCGCCACTCTCCAATACACGCAACAAACGTGCCTGTGTTGTCAAAGGCAACTCACCTACTTCATCGAGGAAGATAGTACCGCCATCGGCCTCTTCGAAGTAACCCTTACGCGAAGAAACAGCACCCGTAAACGCACCCTTTTCGTGTCCAAAGAGCTCCGAGTCAATTGTTCCTTCGGGTATTGCGCCACAGTTTACGGCAATATATTTGTTATGTTTGCGAAGACTATAGGCGTGGATAATCTGCGGAAAGAACTCTTTACCGGCACCACTCTCGCCCGTAATGAGGACGTCCACATCATCGATGGGTGCAATTTGCACAGCTCGCGATATGGCTTGTATCAATTCGGGAGTATCTCCTATAATCCCAAATCGTTGCTTCACTTGTTGTATATCGGCAGTAGTTTGCATAATGGTGAGCAAAATTACAAAAAAAACAGATAATCGAGTCACGATTATCTGTTTTTTTAAGAATGTATCACATTACATAAGGTTTCATTACTTATCACCGGTGTGTAATGCTTCGATATACTGCACAAATTGTCGTGGAAGTGTAACATTGTCAAGACTGTATGCAGCTGTAAAGAGAGGTGCTATCTCCTCATCAGTAAAGCCTGCTATACCACACCCTATACGTGTTACAAGAAAATGCAACCGGGGGTGTTCTTGAGCAAATGAAATAAACTCATCGACATAGGGCGCAATGGTTTCAACACCACCCTGCATGGTGGGTATGGCATAAGAAGAGCCTTGCAACCCGACACCTTGCCCCCATACGGCTCCAAATTGTTGATGCGCAATACGCGCTGCACCACCGGCGTGCATTCCTTGAAGGTTGCTACCGAATACAAATATCTCATTCTCGGCGAGGCGAGTTATCATGTCGGGTGTAAATTTTCGTTCCATTGTTGACGTTATTTTCTATTTCGCAATATTAGTCAATTTGTTTGATAGAAAAGACGTAATCGGCCTATTATTTTAACCTCAAGGTGTGACTTTCCATTGTACGTATGTCGATAGTAAACAATTTTCCTATCAGCGGTTCTCCTAATCGGGTGATTAGTTTTATAACTTCAGTTGCTTGCATCGCACCGACAATACCGGGCAAAGGTCCTATGACGCCACGTACTTGAGTGGGGATATTGACAGCTTCGTCACGATTGGGAAACAGGTCGATATAACGCCACTTGTGAGCGTTGTCAAACACCGATACCTGACCACAATATTCAGTGATTGCCCCATAGACAAAGGACTTATTCAGGCTACTACATACATCGTCAATAAGGTATCTTGTAGAGGCATTGTCACTGCAATCTACTACCACATCGTAGTTTTCAATAATTTTGCGAGCGTTTTCGGCATCTAACCATGTATCGTATTGCTCTACAAGCAATTGAGTATTCACACTCTTTATGCGAAGTGATGCGCATGATGTTTTACACAACCCCACTTCGCTTTCGGCATAAAGGATTTGTCGTTGCAAATTACTAAGCGAAACATTATCATGGTCGACAATGCCTATACGCCCCACACCTGCAGCGGCGAGGTAGAGGGCTACGGGCGAACCCAAGCCCCCTACTCCTACTATAAGCACACTTGCATTGTGTAGCTTCATCTGACCCTCGACACCTATCTCGGGTAACATAATTTGTCGAGAATATCGGTCGTGCATATCAATCAAATACTTTATCCCAATCTTTCCATACGACCTCATATCCTACTCGCTTGATAGCCTCGGCAACCTCGGCCGGTGTACGTTCGTCACTAACCGAGAATTGCTCCAACGCTTGCGGATAGGTATAATATCCACCCGGCTCGGTCTTACTACCGGCACTCATTGATGTTGCCCCTAATGTGGCAATGTGATCACGGAAGTGCGGTGTTTCGCGTGTAGAAACAGATATGTCAACATCATGGTCAAATATGCGAAAGGCAAATGTAAGTTGTGCCAGTTCGCGGTCACTCATGATAACATTGGGCGGAAAACCACCGGCACTTGGTCGCAGACGTGGGAAATTGACACTGTAGCGAGTCTGCCAATAGTGACGGCGCAGATATAACAAGTGCATAGCCATGAAAGTAACATCGGTGCGCCAGTCCTCAAGGCCAATCAGTACACCCATGCCTATCTTGTGCACTCCGGCTTGTCCCATGCGGTCGTATCCATTAAGTCGCCATTCATAGTTTGACTTCATCCCCTTCGGGTGATATATCTTGTATCGATCGCGGTTGTAGGTCTCTTGAAAACATACAACTCCATTGAGACCCGATTGTGTCAGGCGATAATAGTCCTCACTCTTCAATGGCATCACTTCAATAGATAGATTGTTGAAGTGTGGTCGAGCCGTTTGTAAAGCCTTCTCCAAGTACGCAACACCTGCATCACGAGGATTTTCGCCCGTTACAATCAAGAGGTTTTCAAATGGTGCAAGACGCTTGATAGCAAGGCACTCTTGCTCTATCTCATCGGGCTTGAGTATGGTGCGAGGCATAGGGTTGTTATGATTAAACCCACAATATACGCAATGATTGGTACATGAGTTGGTTATATACATAGGTATGTACATTGAGATAACTTTTCCAAATCGTTCTTGTGTATATTGACGACTCAGTTGCGCCATTTGTTCAAGATATGGAGCAGCGGCCGGCGAGATAAGAGCCATGAAATCATCTAAATCGCAACGAGATTTAGACAATGCAGTCACTACATCGGCATCACTTTTTGAAAGAATACGTTGTGTTATTTCATCCCAAGAATATTGGGCTATTTCTTCCGAAAACATTTTCATTAATATTTAATGGTTATTCTCTTTATCGCAGCATTTTACAATATCTTGCGACAGACGCATGGCACAGAAGTTAGGTCCGCACATAGTACAGAAGTTACCGTCATACTCGCCACTGGTTTTGAAATATTCGAGTGCTCGTTCCGGGTCTAATGAAAGGTTAAATTGGTCTTTCCAACGAAATTCATATCGCGCCTTACCCATAGCATCGTCGCGTAGCTGTGCACCGGGATGTCCCTTAGCGAGGTCGGCTGCATGGGCGGCAATTTTATAGGTAATAACACCATTACGCACATCTTCGCTATTGGGTAATCCCAAGTGCTCCTTGGGTGTTACATAGCATATCATAGCAGTTCCTTGCCAAGCTATTTGCGCAGCGCCAATAGCCGATGTTATATGGTCGTAGGCGGGAGCAATGTCGGTAGTGAGCGGGCCAAGTGTGTAGAAGGGTGCTTCGTGACAAGATGCAAGTTGACGTTGCATATTTTCAGTAATCTTGTGCATGGGCACATGTCCGGGGCCTTCAATTATAACTTGTACGTTGTGAGCCCAAGCCTTCAGTGTAAGCTCGCCCAACACATCGAGTTCGAGGAATTGTGCTCTATCGTTGGCATCATGTATCGAGCCGGGACGCATGCCATCGCCCAAAGATATAGCGACGTCATATTGTGCCAAGATTTGACATATTTCGTCGAAGTGAGTATATAAGAAACTCTCCTGATTGTGAATGACACACCACTTACTCATGATAGAACCACCTCGCGATACAATGCCTGTAAGCCTGTCTTTGACAAGGTCGGCGTGCGCACGAAGTACACCGGCATGAATGGTGAAATAATCAACTCCTTGCTCACACTGCTCAATAAGCGTATCGCGATATATCTCCCAAGTAAGGTCCTCAATGCGACCGTTAACCTTTTCGAGTGCCTGATAGATAGGTACTGTACCCATCGGTACAGGAGAGTTGCGAATAATCCACTCACGTGTTTCATGAATATTGTCGCCTGTTGACAAATCCATAATCGTATCTCCACCCCAATGACAACTCCATACTGCCTTTTCGACCTCTTCGGCAATACCCGACGATAGAGCCGAATTACCTATATTGGTGTTGATTTTCACCAAGAAATTACGACCTATAATCATCGGCTCGGCCTCGGGGTGGTTGATATTGGCAGGGATGATAGCTCTACCGGCTGCAATCTCGTCACGAACAAATTCGGGAGTAATGTGTGATGAAATTCCGGCTGCTTCGCACATCATATTCTCACGTATGGCTACATATTCCATTTCGGCAGTGACAATACCTTGCTTGGCATAGTACATTTGTGTTATCTCTTTTCCGGGTTGAGCACGATAGGGCTTGTGAAAAGTACCGAAACGTATTGCGTCGAGACGCTTGTCACTGCGACGTTCGCGACCGTATTGTGAGGTAATGTCATTTAATAATTCCACATTACCCCTTTGTTGTATCCACTCCTCGCGAATGCGTCGCAGACCCTTGTTGATGTCGACAACAACATGAGGGTTGGTAAAGTCACCACTTGTATCGTACACATACACCGGGGTATTCGCTGTTACCTTGCGCTCACCATTTACAATGCGTACAGTATCGGTAAGGTTAATGCGTCGCATACCTACCTTGATAGGATATAGCTTGCCATCTATAAATACTTTCTCCGAACCGGGGTAACTATCTTTTACAATATTATTTTCTATTTGCACGATATCAATAATTTATAGGTTAAGGAATGATGTAAGAGGGCTGCTGGCCTCGGCATGAAGCGATTTTGAGCCGAGTCCTGCTTCATAGGCTGTGCGTCCTGCCACAACAGCATCACGAAAAGCAATAGCCATATTCACAGGGTTACGAGCCACAGCAATAGCCGTGTTTACCAAGACGGCATCAGCACCCATTTCCATTGCTTCGGCAGCATGCGAAGGTGCACCGATACCGGCGTCAACAACAACAGGCACATTGCTTTGCTCAATAATTATTTGCAAGAAGTCGCGAGTAAGCAACCCTTTGTTTGTACCAATGGGAGCACCCAACGGCATGACAGCGGCTGTTCCTACGTCCTCAAGTCGTTTACACAAAACGGGGTCGGTAGGTATGTAAGGCAAAACCGTAAAACCAAGTTTTACCAACTGTTCTGTTGCTCGCAGGGTCTCGGTTGCATCGGGCAAAAGATACTTGGGATCGGGGTGAATTTCGAGCTTGATAAAATTTGTCCCGAAGCACTCACGTGCCATTTGAGCCGCGAGTACAGCCTCTTCGGCATTTCGCACTCCCGACGTATTGGGCAACAATTGAATGTTGTCGAGCTTGATATGCGCGAGCATATCATCTTGAGCATTGTTCATGTCAATGCGTCTCATGGCCATTGTAACCATCTGAGTACCGGATGCTTCAATGGCTTGTTTCATCAATTCGTTGCTACTGAATTTTCCTGTTCCTAAGAACAATCGAGAGGTAAATTCGACACCTCCAATGATGAGTTTGCTTTTCATACTATAAGTTATTAAGTGTTGTAATGATTTTACGTGTAGTTTCGGTAGGATTATCCGAACGAAGTATCGCTCCCGAAAGAGCAATGCCCGATAGTCCGGCTTTCATAATAGCCGTAATGTCATCAGGCTCAATACCACCAATGGCTACTATAGGCGTCGTGATACCGGCCGCATGGCATTGTGAGATGATGTTTTTATAACCCTCTATACCGATAATTGCGCTTAAATTCTGCTTCGTTTCAGTGTATCGGAATGGCCCCAAGCCTATATAGTCGACACCTTGGGCAACAAGATTCTTGATATCATCAAACGTATTGGCTGTACCGCCAATAATATATTTTTCGCCAATAAGTGCACGCGCTTCGGCCGGTGGCATATCATTCTTGCCCAAATGAACACCATCGATGTCGAGTTGAGACGTCAATTCTACATGGTCATCGAGTAGCAATATAGCCCCTTTCTCTTGACAAAGAGGTTTCAGCTTGTCTACAGCCTTGCGTATCTCGTCGGGGTCAGCCTCTTTCATGCGTAGTTGTATCCACTTACAACCACCATTAAGCGCTGCGATGGCTCCCTCGACATATCCATATCGCTCGGTTGTGTGTGTTATGAATTGTAACATGATAATTGTTCTTTTATATTATATATTGTATCACTGATATGTTCTATTGACAAGTTGTTCCACAAGCAACCGAGAATGGCAACACCTCCAAAACCATATCGCATAGTAGACGAAATATTTTCGGGGGTAATGCCTCCCATTGCTACAACACGACTGTCAATTATTCCACTATTATGTGCTTCAGTGAGTTGTTGTGTGGAAAATGGTGTGTCGTACCCCGGTTTTGATATACTATTATATATAGGGCTGATCAGTAGATAGTTGTATTGTTTTTTATATATCTCTACCTCGGCCAATGTGTGACAAGACCTGCTCACTCGTCCTTGCCACCCTTGCAGCAATTGTGCGTTGCGACTATTGAGGTGAATGCCCCCTACTCCATAATCGGGCGCAAGACAATGTGCATCGTGCAACACGATTTTTGTGTGGTATTTCCGGGGTATTTCTTGCAGCAGATGAGCAATATCCTCAGCCTTGGCACAAGGCTTGCGCAGATGTAAGTAATCGGCGCCGGCCTCAAGTGTAGCGGTCAATAGTACAGGCTCTTGGGGCAAGATGTCGGGATGTGATATAACGATAAGTTTACTCATCCGTTTATCCTCCATAGGCAGCGGCAATTGCTACCACATTATCGCCATTATTGAGTATGGTTTGTGACCAATTATCTCGCAATATAAGTGTGTTATTTACCGCTATGGCAATGTTCTGTGTAGGAAGATTGGCTTCTTGTATCAGTTGTTGAAGTGTTGCACCTTCCTGCAATGTCATCTCTTTGCTATTAAGTAAGATATTCATGATATGGTTATGTATTGAGTGATTAATATTCTATAGGGATAAGGGATTGAGGATTGTATGTGTGATTGAGTGAGCCATGTCCACCTCCGCATTGTACATCAGCACCATGCAGTATAGCATTGTGCAAGTAGTCTTTGGCACGTTTCGTGGCTTCTACCAACGGATAACCTAATGCACGATAGGCAGCAATTGCCGATGATAGTGTACAACCTGTGCCATGTGTATTGCGTGTGTCAATAAAGGGGTATGAGAAACACTCTTGCCTATCGGGCATTACAAGATAGTCGGTTGCCATTGAGCCGGGTAGATGTCCCCCCTTCATCAATACGGCATTACAGCCACGACCAAGCAGATGTTGAGCCGCTATGACTATTTGTGATAAATCTTGAATATCACAATTGGTGAGCAAGCATGCTTCGTTAATATTAGGTGTAACTATCTCGGCTATGGGGAAAAGTTTCTCAACGATTATATCAATAGCACTCTTTTCGAGCAAGGTACACCCCGATGTAGATACCATAACGGGGTCTAATATAATAGGTATGTGACAGTGAGAAATCACATCGGCTACAGCCTGAGCTATGGAAGCATTACAGAGCATTCCTATCTTGATAGAGTCAACCGTAAAATCTTCCAATACAGCCTCAATCTGTTGTCTTACGATAGTAGAATCAATAGGTTGAATAGCTCTTACCCCTTGCGTGTTTTGCGCAGTAACAGCCGTTATAGCTGTTGCCGCATATACACCCAATGCCGCGCAGGTCTTGATATCGGCTTGTATTCCGGCACCTCCGCAACTATCGGAGCCGGCAATGATAAGTGTTGTTGGATAACGTTTCATGTTACATCATTTTTGCTCAAGGGATGCAACAAAAAACTCGAACATCGATTATGCCCGAGAACTCCAAATAAGATATAGCCGAAAAATATGATATAACAATTACTACCAATTCCTACGGCGGCATTATCCGCATCAGGTTCATAGGGTATAATCTCAGCCGCACGTTAGCAGCACCCCTTTGTGTGTTGTTGAGTGCAAATGTATAAAAATTTTTATATCTTTGCACCATAAAACGCAAAAAATATACATTCAATATATGGCAGCATCCAATTTTGTCGATTACGTAAAGATATTCTGCCGCTCGGGAAAGGGCGGAGCCGGTTCTATGCACCTGCATCGTGCCAAGTATGTGCCCAAAGGTGGCCCTGATGGTGGCGATGGTGGTCGTGGCGGACACATTATTCTTCGTGCCAACCGCAACTTGTGGACATTGCTCCACTTGCGCTATTCACGCCACATCTTGGCAGGCAATGGTGGTCATGGAGGTCCCTCTCGCAGTTCGGGTAAGGACGGCGAAGACAAGATAATAGAAGTACCGTGCGGAACTGCCGTATTTGACGCCGATACCGGTGAATTCCTTACCGAAGTTACTACCGATGGTCAAGAACTTATCTTGCTTAAGGGTGGTCGTGGCGGACTGGGCAACTGGAACTTCCGCACCGCAACCAACCAAACACCTCGCTATGCTCAACCCGGTGAGCCGGCTATCGAGCGCAATATAATTCTCGAATTGAAATTGTTGGCCGATGTAGGTCTTGTAGGCTTCCCCAATGCCGGTAAGTCTACCCTATTGTCTTCTATCTCGGCAGCTAAGCCCAAAATCGCAGATTATCCTTTCACAACACTTGAGCCTAATCTTGGTATCGTATCGTACCGTGATAATCTCTCGTTTGTAATGGCCGATATCCCCGGTATCATTGAAGGTGCAAGCGAAGGTCGTGGTCTCGGACTTCGTTTTCTTCGTCATGTTGAGCGCAATGCCCTATTGCTCTTTATGATTCCGGCCGATGCCGATGATATTCGCGAACAATACAATATATTATTGCGTGAGCTAACCGAGTTTAACCCCGACTTGCTCGACAAGCAACGTGTACTTGCTATTACCAAGTGCGACATGCTCGATGAAGAACTTATGGAACAAATGCGCCGTGAGATTCCCGAGGATATAGAGACCGTATTCATCTCGTCAATCACAGGTATGGGCTTGAGCGAGCTTAAGGATATACTATGGCGTACACTCAACGACGAAAGTAACCGCGTGCTTACTTTTACACACCGCGACCTCGACAAGCATCACCGCATCAAAGAGGAGGATGATTTTGACCTCGGTGTGGAGATTGTCAACCGTAAAGGTGATGATGACGAGGAGTACTTCGAAGAGGAGTGGGATGATGAGTGGGATGATGAGTGGGAAGACGAATCGGACGATAACCATCGTGAGGAGGAGTGGTAATGCGTATTACAGAAAATAATGGTATAACATTATATAGCTTTGAGTCACCGGCTTTTGAGTCGGTGACTACTTTTGTTACCACACGCCACAATCAGGCACATACAGCCTCGTCACGTGGCAACTTCAATCTGGGACTATATTGTGGCGATGACACAGAGCAAGTCGAGTCGAACTTGCAACAACTCAGCTCGGCACTTGGCATTTCTCGCAAGAATCTTTATTATCCTCGTCAGGTACATGGGCACAAGGTACTTACCATTGATAATGAGTTTGTAGCCCTACCCTACGATAAGCAACTTGAGGCTCTTGATGGTATAGATGCTATCATTACCAATGTGCCGGGTGTAGCCATTGCTGTTACAACGGCCGATTGTGTACCTATAATTCTTTACGATAAGGTGCGTAAAGCCGTTGCAGCCATTCATGCCGGTTGGCGAGGAACTGCACAGGAGATTGTACGACACACATTGCAAGCCATGCACGACACATACGGCACTCAATATGTCGATGTTCAAGCCGGCATAGGCCCGTGTATAGGTATGGAAGCCTATGAGGTTGGAGATGAAGTGGTTGATGCTATGCGAAACGCAGGGTTTGATATAGATAGTATTGCCATTCGCAAGCCACAATCGGGCAAGGCACACATAGACCTTGCCACTGCCAATGCCGACCTTATGCTACGATGTGGCGTAGACTTGATGAATATAGAAGTATGCGGTATCTGCACATTCCGCAACAGTAACGATTTTTACTCCGTCCGCGCCCTTGGCAACGAAACAGGCCGATTTCTCACGGGTGTAATGTTACCATAAACAATAACCTATAACAAGCAATGAGAGTGACTCCTGCATGGTGTCACTCTCATTGCTTGTTATATAGGTCAGTGTTACAATACTACTTTCATGGTTGTATTATCTACTTTTACAATATACACACCCTTCGTATCTAATGATATACGAGTGATGTTATCGGTAGCTTGTACACTATAAACCAATGAGCCGGTTGTTGTATAGAGATATATCACACTACCTACAGGTGCATCTTTAACAATCACATCACCATTGGCAGTAGCAACGTGCATATTACCATTTCCGACAACGTCTATATCGGCATGCTCAACAACTACGAAGCATTGTGCTGAAAGGTTACTACCATCTACAGTCGATACAGTAATTACAGCTTCACCTTTACCCACTGCCGCAACATTTCCATAAGAATCGACTTCTGCCACCAACTCGTCACTGCTACTCCACAATACTGTAGTGGTTGTAACATTGTCGGGAGTGATGATAACCTCCAATTGTTCGCATTGATAGGTACTTAAGTTAAGCAATTCTTTATTGAGAGTTATTGACTCAGCAAGAACGATAGGCTGCTCGTTGATGGTGAGTGTTCCGTTAACCAACACCAATTGGTAGTTATTATCGTTACCACCGGAAAGCACAATAGGATAAGTACCCGAAACAGTCGAAGATGTAACCTCGCAGGTAATAAAAGGCAGTTCATCAATATCCTCAATCACGTCATCGCAACGGAAACCTTCGGCTGTGAAAGTCCATTCGGGTAGTTCCTCGCCATATTCGATGGTTTTATCGTCGGCGGTAATAGTAAGCTCTACTTTCTCAATATAGAGGAGTCCGTTAATGTAAACAAAATCGTAGTTTGTTGCATCTGCTCCTTCGACCAATATAGGATACTCACCTACATCGCTTGCAGTTGTAGCTGATGTAGTTAGGGAGGGCTTGCTCAACAATACCGATTCGTCTTCACCATCGACAAATCCATATATATTATATGTAAGGGAGGGATTTTCATCGCCATATTTCTTTGTAGCATAGCACGACTCAATGGTAAGTGTCGCCTTTTTAATGTATATAACGCTTTCGGCATGAGCATACACGCTATCATTATCGGCATCTATAGAGAGTCGATAATATCCGGCATCTATAAGCTGACTTCTACCGACTACAACCTCTTCCTCACCAATCCGTTTGTACACAGTAACATACTCCATAGCCGAAGCAGTATCCATATTACCCGATATGATTAACTCGGGCTCGATGCATGTGCCATTATATATTACATTGACATACACTTGTGCAAATGCAAGGTTAATGACACTCGATATCTCAGCGACTGCAATATCCGAAGTATAATAATTCGTTCTTACAGCAATAGCCTTCACTGTACAGTTACTATCGACACGAATAGGTTCGGTGTAGATATTCGACTCGATAGTAGGATTGCTACCATCTATTGTGTAGTATATGGTAGTATGTTCGGTATCACAAGTTATTGTTACGATGCGACCAACCGTTGTAATAACGGGTGTGGTTACAGTACCCTCCTTGGGTAATGCGATGTAATTAGTGAAGTTACTCCATCCGGCAGCCGCCTTATAAGCCTCGATACTCTCTTCAGCCACATATACAGGAATAGATTTATCGACATTGTAGAACGCTTCGTAAGCTGCGGGAGGCTCAATGGCTGTACAAGTAATACTTGCAAGTGCAGTACAACCAGCGAATGAATATTTCCCAAGGTTCATGATACCATTGCCAATAAATAAATTGGTAACATCACTACAATTTTCAAAAGCAGAACTACCTATAACCTCAACACTATCCGGTATAACAACCTGTGTCAATCGTTGTCCATAAAATGCGTTGGAAGCAATTGTTTTGATATCATTCGGCACAACACTGTTACTACTACCAAGCAACAGAGTGCTGTTAGATGTGTGTATGAGGCTGTTGCAATTATTGCGCGAATCGTAAATAGGATTTTGGATATTAACCGAAATCGAATCCAACCCCGTGCAATGCAAGAATGCTGTGTTGCTAATATTAGTAACAGATGCGGGTATGTCGAGTGTGGTTATCTTTGAGCATTTGTAAAACAGATTGTCGGGCAAGTCAGTTACTCTATCACTTATTGTAACAGAAGTTAGCTCGGTGCGGTTGTAGAAAGGTGAATAACCGCCATCGGTACGGTATGTCACGTTGCGACCTAAGTATATTGTTTCGAGAGGAGCTTGGCTGAACATGCCTTGTCCGGGACCACCAAATGCCGCATAGGAAATGGCGTCGATGTATAATGTCGAGTCGCTATCGACAATAGTAAGATTTTTCAATCCGGTACATCCTTCAAATGCACTCTGATATATATCTTTAACACCACTGCCTATCGTTACGTCGTACAATCCATTGCATTTATAAAATGCTCGCGAGCCTATTGTAATTGTATTGTCGGGAACAACAATTGTAGTAAGACCGGTACACTCGGCGAAAGCATTATATTGAATGGTAGTAAGAGCTTTAGACAACTTTATATTAGACAAAGATTCACATTGGGCAAACGCATATGCACCTATCTCAGTTACATTATCACCCATTGTGACCTCGGCAATTTTGCTAAGACTGAAAAGGTACGAAGGGATTCTCTTTACATCATTGCCAACTACAACCGTACGAAGGTTATCACATTGTTGGAATGGATAACATACTCCGTGCGGAGTTTCTATATCGGCACAATTCACAGCGTTGTAATGTATAGTTTTTAATCCATTACATTTATAAAATGCGCCATTGCCAATAAAAGTAATATTAGCCGGTATTGTAACATCAAATAACCCATTACAATAGGCAAATGCATAATTACCTATTGAAGTAACACCTTTGCCTAAGGATAAATAAGTGAGACCTTCATAATTATAGAATGCGTAGTTATTGATTCTCGTAATACTATCAGGGATTATCAACTCGGTAAGCAATTCGCCATTTACAAACAATCTATCGCCTTGATTAAACGGATTTGCATTACTGGACTCAAATGTAATATTACACCATGCTGCTATGTCGGTAATGTAAATATTCTTCAATTGAGTCATTTTCATGAATGCGTTTTGGCCAATATAAGTAATGTTGGCAGGTATTGTTATCGATTCACCACCATTTACAAAGGCATATTCTCCTATAGCGCTTATATCGGTAGGTATGACAGTAGTCTTACAGCCCAATACCAAAGTATCGGTAGCCGTCTTGATGACGGCATTACAACCATTACGCGAATCGTACACCTTATTGTTGGCATCAACAACAATCATACTTAGATTATCACAATTATTAAATGCATACTTGCTAATGTGCGATATATTGCTACCAATATTGAGTATATCGAGTCCGTAACTATTATAGAAAGCATTTTCGCCTATAGATGTAACGTTATATACAGTAGCTCCATATGTAATAGTGTCGGGTATATTTATAGTTCCTATATAAGGACTATGATAGCTATTAGGAGATGAACCTTTATAAGTAACCTCAACCGATTTGTTTTCGGCATTGGTAACAATGTAATAGATATTGTCTACTTCCAATTTTGTACCTATAGGTAGAGATTCGCCACCCTCATAGATGTTTGCAAAACTTCGCCAATATGAGGCCGATTGATAAGCCTCCTTACAACCTTGCGGTACTATCAAAGGCACTTGATTAAGGCCATAGAATGAGCTGCTCTTAATAGTAGGCGGTGTTGTCGCCATAGATATAATTGTTGAGATATTATTACTATTATAGAACGCATACTCGCCTATAAATTTAACACCACTACTGATATTAACAGCATTCATGTTCGGGTTGTTTGCGAAGGCATAATCGCCTATTGAGTAGATACTATTAGGCATCTGAGCCTCGGTCAAATAGGTATTATAAAAGCTGTAATTTCCTATAGAATTTACGGTATTAGGGAGGGTAATGTGTGTGATTTTCTGTTTATAAAACGCCGAATCGTCCACAGCACACACATAATAATTACCGCTTTTAATCGTGACTTGCTCAGGAACAACTATGGTGTCGGTATCATACTCATAATTGGCTCCGCGGTATGCTAATGCTACGAACTTTACAACACCGTTATTTGTCACACGATACATCAATCCATTGCTGTAGAATGTGTCATCCACCTCCGGCTCCAATCTTATGACGTTCTTTATGCCCCAGTTAGCATCGGCCTTGTATAAATCATACAAGTCGTTAGGTACATATACCGCCTTGATAGGTTGGTCTCTCAATTCAATGTAACCTACAGTGGGAGGTGTAGTGGCATAAGAGACAATCTCGCTGAGAGCATCACATTTATAGATTGAACCCTTTATAGTGGCAACACTCTTTCCTAAAGTTATAGAAGTCAATCCTGTACATTTTCCGAGTGCATGATGTCCTATGGTCACAACATTGTTACCTACAACGATTGACGTCACTCCGGTACAGTCATAGAAAGCGTCTTCGTTGATAGATGTTACAGCCATTGTAGTACCGGCATAATATACATTATCGGGAATTACAATATCACCGGTGTACTCTCCTACAAATGCCGAGGATGACGCACCTTGGTAGGTTACTTGTGCGGTATTATCTGCGGTGTAGTTGTAATAGATACCATCTACTTCGAAATCATGAGCATTAGCAACAATGCTACATAAAAAGCAAAGTAATATGCCTAAAGCTTTTTGAATATAGTTGTTCATAGTTGTGTGAATTAATAATCAATGCAAATATAATGAAAGGAGAGAAAAGAAAAGCAGGTTTACTTGGTTTTTATTCCTAACAGCATCCTATATTATAAATATAGCGATTAATAAATATAAATACAAATGGAGTATATACGAGATAAAGTAATGTGTATTGATGACAAGTTTGATACATCGTTTCACTATTCGTGTCAATTATACCCCCAAATTAACAAATTATGTGTATATTAGCACCGTGAAAATCTGCACAAATCGTAAACTAACAAATAAAAAGACTTATGGAAGAAAAAAAACAACCTATCGAACTACCCGAAAATGCGTTTAGGGAGTTGAAGGAGGGCGAAGAGTATCAGCCTATTATGTCGCCCGACAAGACTTATCCCGAGGTAAATGCATGGTCGGTATCATGGGGTATTGTCATGGCTGTCATCTTCTCGGCAGCCGCTGCCTATCTGGGCTTGAAAGTAGGTCAGGTATTTGAGGCCGCTATCCCCATTGCTATCATTGCTGTGAGCTTGTCAGGTGCATTCAAGCGCAAAAATGCTCTTGGTGAAAATGTTATTATTCAATCAATCGGTGCTTGCTCGGGTGTGATTGTTGCCGGTGCTATCTTTACTTTGCCCGCACTCTACATCTTGCAAGAGAAGTATCCCGAAATTACAGTAAACTTTATAGAGGTATTCCTCAGCTCATTGTTGGGTGGTATCTTGGGTATCTTGTTCCTCATCCCCTTCCGCAAATATTTTGTGAAAGATATGCACGGTAAGTACCCCTTCCCCGAGGCTACTGCTACAACACAAGTACTTATCTCAGGCGAAAAAGGTGGCAACCAAGCCAAGCCCCTTATCTTTGCCGGTTTGATAGGTGGTCTTTATGACTTCTGTCTCTCAACATTCGGCTGGTGGAGCGAGATATTGACTACCCGCGTCCTTCCTTTTGGTGCTGCTATTGCAACCAAAGCCAAGATGGTATTCAGCGTGTATACCGGTTCGGCTGTGTTGGGTCTCGGTTTTATCATCGGTCTTAAGTACAGTATGATTATCTGTGCCGGCTCACTCTTTGTATGGTTTATCATCATACCTTTGTTACCTCACATCGGTGTAGACCCCTCAATAGCAGCAATGCAACCCGAGCAAATCTTTACCGACTATGCACGTCACATTGGTATCGGTGGTATTGCTATGGCAGGTCTTATCGGTATATGGAACTCACGCAAAATTATTACCGGAGCTCTCGGTCTTGCAGCACAAGAGCTTGGCAATAAAGGTGGTGACACTTCAAAAGCCGACGTTGAGCGCACACAACGCGATATTTCGATGAAATATGTAGCTATGGGTGTAATCTTTGCACTTATCCTCACATTCTTGTTCTTCTATATAGGTGTTATCAACACATGGTGGCAAGCACTCATAGCCTTCCTTGTAGTACTCATCATTGCATTCTTGTTTACAACCGTAGCAGCCAATGCAATTGCCATCGTGGGTAGTAACCCTGTATCGGGCATGACATTGATGACACTTATCGTTGCATCGGTAGTACTCGTAGCTATCGGTCTTAAAGGTACAAGCGGTATCGTTGCAGCCCTCATCATTGGTGGTGTAGTATGTACAGCACTTTCTATGGCCGGTGGTTTCATTACCGACTTGAAGGTAGGCTATTGGTTGGGTACAACACCTGCCAAACAAGAGACTTGGAAATTCCTCGGTACACTCGTATCGGCAGCAACCGTAGGTGGTGTAATCTTGGTAATGAATAAAACTTACGGCTTTACAAGTGGCGAGCTTGCAGCACCCCAAGCCAATGCAATGGCAGCAGTTATCGAGCCTTTGATGATGGGCGAAGGTGCACCTTGGGCACTCTATGGTATAGGTGCAGCTTTGGCACTTATCCTCAACTTCTGCAAGGTTCCTGCACTCCCCTTCTCATTGGGTATGTTCATCCCCTTGCAACTCAACACCCCCCTCGTAATAGGTGGTCTTATCAGCTGGTTTGTAGGCAGTCGCTCGAAAGATGCCGAAGTAAACAAAGCACGCGTTGAACGCGGTACATTGTTGGCATCGGGCTTTATCGCCGGTGGCGCATTGCTCGGTGTAGTAAGCGCCATTATGCGCTTTGCAGGCTTTGAATATGTATGTCCTTGGGCCGATAACGAAGTATTGAAGCAATCACTCGGATTGGTACTCTATCTTGCCGTTATCTTCTACTTGTGTCGTGCAAGCTTGAGCGCAAAGAAATAATTTGAAGATAGATACAATTATAAATGAGGCAGGTTACGGCATGTAACCTGCCTCATTTGTTTGTAATACCATTGTAACAAAAATTACAAAACTGTAGCATCGTTGAAATAAATAGGTAATACTTGTTATATTTCTTTGCTGTACAAAAATCACACATTGTACTTAAATGGAAAGTATCTATCTTTTATGTGTTGGCATATTATTTATTATTGCCATTTTTGACATTATGGCCGGCGTCAGTAACGATGCAGTCAACTTTCTCCAATCGGCCATTGGTTCTCGAACAGCATCATTTCGCACCTTACTTGTTATTGCTGCAATAGGTATATTTATAGGTGCATCCATGTCGAATGGTATGATGGATATAGCGCGACACGGTATCTATCAGCCACAGTATTTCTACTTCAACGAGATTATGGCCATACTATTGGCGGTAATGCTCACCGATGTTATTCTGCTCGATGTATTTAACTCCTTGGGATTGCCTACATCTACAACCGTGTCGATGGTATTTGAGTTGCTCGGTGGTACATTTGCCTTGGCTATAATTAAGGTTATGTCGTCCGATGGTGCTCTTACATTGGGGCAACTCATCAACACCGATAAGGCTCTGTCGGTAATTACAGCCATATTTGTTTCGGTAGCGTTGGCATTTGTATGTGGTAGTATCGTACAGTTCTTTGCTCGCTTGCTGTTCCGCTACAATTATCACAAACAACTCAAGCGGTGGGGTGCATTGTTTAGTGGCTTTGCACTTACATGTATAGTGTATTTCATTATCTTCAAGGGATTGAAAGATTCGACTATCATGACAGCCGAGAATAAAGCATTTATCGAGAACAACACTATGGTACTACTCGGTGGATGTATGGGTGTGTTTACAATACTTATGGGTATCCTACAACTTTGCAAGGTAAATGTGCTGAAGATAGTGGTTTTAGCCGGAACATTTGCACTTGCATTGGCATTTGCCGGAAACGACTTAGTAAACTTTATCGGCGTTCCTTTGGCCGGATATTCGGCTTATAACGACTTTATAACAAATGGTAATGGTATGTCACCCGACTCGTTCCTGATGACTTCACTCACTGAATCGGCCAATACCAATCCCATATTTTTGATTATTGCCGGTCTTATTATGGTAATCGTACTATTCACCTCTAATAAGGTACACCGAGTAGTACAAACCTCTATTGCATTATCGCGTCAAAGTGCCGGAGAAGAGGGTTTTGGCACATCTCCATTGGCTCGTCAGCTGGTACGCACATCTATCAATATAGGTAATGCCATATCAAAGATTACGCCACAACCTGTTAAGAATTATATCAATCGTCGCTTTGATATCAACGAAGCCATACTACCCGACGGAGCGGCCTACGACTTGGTTCGTGCCTCTATAAACCTTGTAGTAGCCAGCTTGCTCATAGCACTCGGTACATCACTCAAGCTCCCCCTCTCTACCACATACGTCACATTTATGGTAGCTATGGGTACATCACTTGCCGACCGTGCCTGGGGCCGCGAAAGTGCAGTTTACCGCATTACCGGTGTCATATCGGTAATTGGAGGTTGGTTTGTAACAGCTGGAGTTGCCGCGTTTGCCTGCTTTATCGTTACTGTCATCTTACACTATGGTGGATTTGTCGCAATACTCATCCTCACAGCAATAGTAATATACCTTATCATCCACAACCAAGTTTCGTTCAATAAGAAACAAAAGAAGATGAAAGAAAAAGAGTTGTTCGATGAGCAACTCCTCTCAAACAAAGATCCCAAACAGGCACTTCCGCTCTTGCGCCAACACACCAAGCAAGAGTATGCACAATTCTCGGCATGGTGTGCCGAGGCTTATGGTCGCGCCATAGAGGGATTCTTCGAAGATAAATCGAGTGCCCTGCGCAAGGCTCGACACAAGGTGAAAAATCAGCGCCAGGCTTTGCGCATATCGCACCGTGTCAGTGCCATAGCACTCACCAAGCTGCAAGAACACGACTGGATAGAGAAAGGTTTACATCTACAACAAGGCAATAAGATTGTAATGGACATATATCATTCGATAAAGCGCCTTGTAGAATCGGCATTTGAACACATCGACAACAACTTTGAGCCCGTTGACGATGCTCAACGTAAAGAATTTAATGGCTTAGGTAATGAAATAATCACATTCCTCAACAAGTGCAGTGAGGCTATTGCCAACGATGTCAATGACTTCACAGAGTATGCCAATGAAGGTCGCAGCATCATACGTCGCATAACAGAAATTAGACACAATGAAATGAAGCATATCCGTGATACCTCGGCATCAAAGAAGGTTGATTTGGTATATATCACACTCCTTCAGGAGTCACAAAACATCATTGCCTACAGCATACACTTGTTGAATATAAACGCTAAATTTCAACACAGCTAAACGATAAGGTCAAGCAATTAAATAAAGGCTCAGATATCAGCCCCGAAAATAGGTGAAATATTCCTATTTTCGGGGCCGATGGTATTGTTTATATAAGCAAAAATATGTAAGTTTGTAAAGTGCAAATATAAAAATATTTTTGCACCGATACAGATACATAAAACAATGAAAACCAAAATATTATATATATTAATCACACTACTTTCATTTTATCCTGTCTTAACACTTGCAGCTACCGACAAAAAAGTGGCGAGCAAAAGCATTGTCACACCTCTATCAACAGCACACACCTACAACAATGCACTACAAGGACGACATCTTGCCCTGTGGAACAGCCATGGCCGATATTATAACCAGATAGAGGGCGAATGGATATGGCAACGCGCCCGATTGATGGGTATTGTCGAGGATATGCACACAACCGATTATGTGCTGTCATACCTTCTTCCTATGCTCGAAAATGCAGGTGCTATTGCTTTCCTGCCTCGTGAACGCGACCTCAACACCAACGAATATATTATTGATAATGACTTATGTAACGACTCTTATAGTGAGCATGGCGCATGGAAAAACGGTGCCAAGAAAGGATTTGCCCACACACAAGACGTATACGAAGGCTTTATCAACCCCTTTGAACAAGGTACTTACCGATGGTGCAAAAGCACAACCGGCCATAGCACAGCATCGATAACATGGCGCATACCCATAGAGCATAGTGGCACACACGCTGTATATGTATCGTATAGCAAAGTAAAAAATGGCGCAAGCGATGCGCGTTACAAAGTATACCATGCCGGTGGTGTGAGTGAATTTTCGGTCAATCAGACTATGGGTGGTGGCACATGGATATACTTGGGAACATTCGACTTTGAGGCCGATGGTGACAACCGAGTGGTATTATCCAACCAATCGAGCATAGCAGGTGAGTTTATCACTGCCGATGCGATTAAAGTGGGAGGAGGAATGGGTAATATTGCCCGCAAACCAATCTTAACACCCCGCAAGGCTACCAAAGAAGCATTGAAGAACCAAAAGAAAGAAGCCGCCAAGAAAAAGAAAAACAGAAAGAAAAAAGAGCCTAAAGCAGATATTGATGTAGCAACAATAAGTGGTATGCCACGCTACGCCGAAGCAGCACGTTACTGGATGCAATGGGCCGGAGTACCCGACACTATCTACTCCGATACCGGAGGCGATAACGACTATAGCGACGACACTCGTGGTCGTGCTTACTGGGTAAACTATTTGTGCGGTGGCTCATCGGTACTTCCCGATGAAAAGGGTCTTAATATCCCCATTGACTTGGCTTTTGCATTTCACTCAGATGCAGGCAATGTCCCCGCCGACTCTATTATAGGCTCTATGGGTATATACTATACCGGCAAAACCCGACGCACGAAGGCAAAACGATTTGCCAACGGTGTATCGCGCATAGAATCGGAGAAACTCAACGATTGTATCTACAACATGATACAAAAAGATATCAACCAAGCATTGCATAACGACTGGACTATGCGCAAGTGTCTCAACCGCCGATATGCCGAGGCTCGGTTGCACGACGTGCCTTGCATGCTGTTGGAGTCGATGTCGCATCAGAACTTTACCGACATGCGCTGGGGTCTTGACCCTCGATTTAAGTTCTCTATGAGTCGTGCTATATACAAGGGTATGCTTAAGTACCTATCCAAACGTCACAAAGCCCCATACATTGTACAACCACTACCGGTAGACAACATGGCTATGCAATGGCAAGGTAACAACCAGGTACACATCAGTTGGCGAGCAGTAGCCGACACCCTTGAGACAACAGCAACTCCCACACACTACAAAGTATATACCCGCCGAGGCGACTATGGCTGGGATAATGGCGTAATTGTGAACACCACACATTGCACCCTTGATATTGACAATGATATAGCCTACTCATTCTATGTAACAGCACTTAACGATGGCGGTGAGAGCTTCCCATCCGAGATAGTATCGGCCTACCGTTCAAGTACCTCACATGAGACGGTGATGATTGTCAACGCCTTCGACCGCATCAGTGCACCCATGGCATTTGCCGACACAGTATCCAACACAGCAGGATTCCTCTACGATATTGATGGCGGTGTACCTTACAAGCACACGGTTGCCTTCACCGGGTATCAATATAATTTCGATCGCGCATCGGAGTGGAAAGATGACCTTATCGACCCCGGTTATGGTGCAAGCAACAGCGATTACGACGCACAACTCACAGCCGGCAATACATTCGACTATCCACACATACATGGCAAGGCTCTTGCTGCAATTGGCTACTCATACCTATCTACATCCGATGAGGCTGTAAATAATGGTACTACCCGACTCGGCAATTACCGCTATGTCGATGTGATATTGGGTAAAGAACGAGCAACAATGTTGGGAAATGACTCTTCGAGATATGATTTTGAAGCCTTACCACTATCATTTACCACTGCACTTGAGCAATATTGCCTCGGCGGTGGCAACCTGCTTATCAGCGGTGCATATATAGGACAAGACGCCTACGAGGGTGCAATGTCATCGACCCATGCGCGCGACTTTATCACCAATATACTGCATTGCGAGTGGATTTCGAGTCGTAGCGCACACAATGATGCATCGATAGAGTGTGTTACTCCCGAATACAATATGCCCACACTACAATGGAATAGCAAACCCAATCCACATTGTTATGCCGTAGAGCAAACAGAAATACTCTATCCGGCCGACGAGCAGGCCGTTACCTTCCTGAAATATGCCAACGGCGATGGAGCTGCCATTGCCTGCATGGGTGACGGATACCGTTGTTGTACATTGGGTTTCCCTATTGAAGTAATAGATAATAATAAGGCAAGAGAAGAACTCTTCCGATTGATTTTTGATTTCTTACAACCCTAAATACATGCCACCGATGAAACATAATGTAACGTGCTTCATAGCTTATAACGGAATAGACGAATATGCCGAGCAAACCATCAAAACCTTGCGGAATGCCGGTGCGGAACACTTCGTCTTGCTATGCACAACATTTCTAAATACCAAGCTTACCGAGCAATATCGCACAATCGAATCATTCACTCTGCAAACCAATGAGATGATGAATCTTATTGTAACAGAGTGTAAAACGCCCTACCTACTCATCTACGACAAATATACACCACTCGATGTTAACAACCAAGCGTTGAAGAGAATGGTGCAAGTAGCCGAGGACACACAGGCCGGTATGGTATACAGCGACTATTACGAGCTATGCGATGAGAAGCGACTGCCCCACCCTGTTATTGACTATCAAGCCGGCAGTGTACGCAATGACTTTGACTTCGGAAGCCTGACACTATACCGCACCGACGTATTCAATCAGGCTACAATCGAGGAGGTTATGCAACGCAACTTTCAATACGCCGGACTCTACTCAATGCGATTGAGTATCAGTCGTGTGGCTCCCATTGTACACATTGCCGAGTATCTCTACACCGAAATAGAAGAAGATAAACGCGCCGGTGGTGTAAAACAGTTTGATTATGTCGACCCTCGCAATCGCAGTGTGCAGGTAGAGATGGAGGATGCTTTTACATATCATCTTTACAAGATAGGCGCACTGGGGCATGAATATCAACTCAAAGATGTAAAAGCGAGTGACAAGGACTTTCCTTGCACAGCTTCGGTAATAATACCTGTGTACAATCGAATGCGCACCATAGGCGATGCTATAGAATCGGCACTCAATCAGCGCACCGATTTCGACTATAATGTAATAGTCGTAGACAACCACTCGACCGACGGTACAACCGAAATGATAGCCTCTTATGCACACAACAAGCGACTTGTTCACCTTATCCCCGAACGACACGACTTGGGCATAGGTGGTTGCTGGCAACGAGCCATTGACGACAGTCGTTGCGGTCGTTATGCCATACAACTCGACAGCGACGACATCTACAGCGGTGAAAATACGTTGCAACAGATTGTCGACTGCTTCCGCAAAGAGAAGTGCGCCATGGTAATAGGCAGCTACGACCTCACAGACTTCAACCTCAACCCCATACCTCCGGGTCTGATTGACCACAAGGAGTGGACCGACAACAATGGTCGCAATAACGCACTACGCATCAATGGCTTGGGTGCACCGCGTGCATTTGAAACATGTGTATTACGCGAGATAGGAATACCCAATGTAAGCTATGGCGAAGATTATGCCTTGGGCTTGCGCATATCGCGCAATTATCGCATAGGTCGCATATATACCTCGTTGTACCATTGTCGCCGTTGGGAAGGTAACTCCGATGCAGCACTACCCATCGAGCGTATTAACCGCAACAATTACTACAAAGACCAGCTGCGCACAATCGAGTTACAAGCTCGTATAGCACTCAACAACAATCTTAACGAGCTGTATAAGTTGCGTAGCGAACAATTGAAAACGTGGGAGTTGGCACGAGTCAATTACGAACAACTCGATACTACCGAAGTTCGAGATATGGAGTGTTGTGGAACAAAAAGTCTCGTACAACACAATCCGCAACGTATTCATTCGGTTACAGCATCGGCAACTCAACGACATGAAGCAGGATGTTTTCTTTGTAATGAGAATCTTCCACAAGAACAATTGCGTAAGCCCATTCTCGACGGTAAGTATCAAATATTGGTCAACCCCTATCCTATCTTCAAGCATCACTACACCATTCCGTCACTCACACACACTCCTCAAAGTATCGATGCACGCATAATCGACATGCTCAAGATTGCCAAGGATTATGCTCCATACACAATATTCTACAACGGTGCACATTGCGGTGCTTCCGCTCCCATGCACATGCACTTTCAGATGGTCGAAGGTGGTCTTATGCCCATCGAAGATGAATGGAGAGAGTGTGAAGAGAGAGTGCTAAATGATACAATGTTCGACAGCAAGTTGTCACTGCTCATAGGACTACACCGTCCTATATTTCTCATCACGTCGTATGATGAATATGGGGCAAAGGGATTGTTTGATGAGTTGTATAAGGTATTGCCGGCACAACCCGACAACGAACCCATGATAAACGTTATAGCCCGATATGAACACTCGCAATGGATAATATTGGTATTTCCCCGTGCCAAACATCGCCCCGACTGCTACTATGCTACCGACGACAGTCAATGCCTCATAAGCCCTGCATCGGTAGAGATGGGTGGACTCTTTATCACTCCGCGACAAGAGGACTATGAGAAAATCACTTCTCAAAAAATCTTGGATATATACCGAGAGATTACACCTTCAAGCGATGAAATAGAAAATATAGCCCAACAATTATATAAGACCCTATAATGAAACAACCTCATATACATGTAGGCATCATGGCCGATACTCGCATCATCATTGTATTTGATGGTGTGTACAACTGCAATGGGAAACAAGTAGAGGGCGAGCAACTCTTTGCACGCACTGCCAACGGCATTGCTTGGCAGGGCTCTACTTACGATACCCTCACTTTTACTCCCGATGATGAAGAGAAAGCGTCATTTCTGCTTCAAGACGTCACGATAGGTATAGGATTTCACTGGCAGCGACACGAAAATCAGCGATTTAGAGGTGGTGTGGAGCTTATTACCGAAGAGAAGAAGATACGTGTCATCAATCATGTAATGGTCGAAGAATACCTGCGCAGTGTGATATCGTCGGAGATGAAAGCCACCTCATCGTTGGAGCTACTCAAAGCCCACGCAGTCATTTCGCGCAGTTGGTTGCTGGCACAAATTGTGAAACGCAATGCTATTGAAGCAACAGCCACACCCTATACCAGCGAAACGAATACCGATGAAGAACGTGTGAAATGGTATGACCGCGAAGAACATGACAACTACGATGTATGTGCCGACGATCACTGCCAACGTTATCAAGGCATCACCCGCGCATCGACAGCTGCTGTTAATGAAGCGGTGGATGCTACATACGGACAAGTGCTATACTACGACAATCGCATTGCCGATGCACGATTTTCGAAATGTTGTGGTGGCGCAACAGAATTGTTTGAAAACTGCTGGGAACCTTCGCCACATCCTTACTTGGTAGCTCAAATGGACTGTGCCGATGGCCAACTGCCCGACTTGCGCATCGAAGAAAATGCTCGTGAATGGATTATGTCGAAACAAGATACATTCTGTAATACCAACGACAAGAATATTCTATCGCAAGTGCTCAATGGATACGACCAAGAGACCTCGCAATTCTATCGTTGGCGCATAGAGTACGAACAAGACGACCTGTCGGTACTAATACGCCGTCGCTCGGGTATTGACTTTGGCACGATACAAGAGCTACAACCGGTCGAGCGAGGTACTTCGGGTCGCATCACCCGACTGCGCATAGTTGGCAGCAAACGCACACTCATTGTGGGCAAGGAGTTGGAGATACGTCGATGGCTGTCGGAAAGCCACTTATATAGCTCGGCATTTGTAGTCGAAAAACAACCTTACTACAACCAGTCGAAATTTATCCTACATGGAGCCGGTTGGGGACATGGTGTAGGCTTATGTCAAATGGGTGCAGCCGTGATGGGAGCCAAAGGCTATCATTACGAAGAAATTCTGGCACACTATTTCCGCAATACCGAGATACGCAATTTATATAATAAAGAGTAGAATAAAATGAAAAACACCCCCACACAACGCTCTCCTTGGAGTTGGGTTCCCTCTCTGTACTTTGCCGAAGGTTTGCCCTACGTTATTGTCATGACAGTCTCGGTGATTATGTACAAGAACTTCAATCTATCCAATACCGAGATTGCCTTCTATACCGGTTGGCTCTATCTGCCATGGGTTATCAAGCCTTTATGGAGCCCGTTTGTTGACCTTTTTAAGACCAAACGTTGGTGGATAACCACCATGCAAATGCTTGTGGGCATTGGATTTGCCGCCATTGCCTTTACATTGAATATGCCCTATATGATAGAGCTATCGTTGGCTTTCTTTTGGCTCATGGCATTTTCATCGGCTACACACGACATTGCTGCCGATGGATTTTATCTGTTAGCCGTTCCGGATAAAGACGAACAGGCTCTCTTTGTAGGCATACGCAGCACATTCTACCGCATATCGACCATTGCCGGACAAGGTTTGCTTGTACTATTGGCAGGCTATCTTATCGACTGTAATGTGGGTATAGCCACTGCTTGGACTATTACATTTGCTGTAATGGCAGTGATATTTATTGCACTGTTTCTATATCACCGCATCATCCTGCCACGCCCCGACAGCGACCACGCTACAAGCGACGACACATCGGCAAAGGCTATACTGAAAGGGTTCGTCAATACATTCACCACATTTTTCAAGAAGCCTTATGCACTCAGTTCTATCATCTTCATGCTATTTTATCGCCTTCCCGAGGCATTACTTGTGAAGATGACAAGCCCATTCTTGCTTGACTCGGTCGAACAAGGTGGAATGGGAATGACGACGTTGCAAGTAGGTATGGCTACCGGTACAGTGGGTGTAATAGGTCTTACCATCGGCGGCATCTTGGGCGGTGTATGTGCATCGCACGGAGGTCTTAAACGGTGGTTATGGCCTATGGTCGTAGCCATCAGTCTGCCCAACATCGTATATGTTATCATGGCCTACACACATCCGGCTCTGTGGGTGGTCAATGCGCTGATATTCATTGAGCAATTTGGCTATGGATTTGGCTTTACAGCTTATATGCTATTCCTCATACACTATGCCGAGGGTGAGAGTACAACTGCACACTACGCACTATGTACGGCATTCATGGCAATGGGCATGATGATACCGGGCATGGTAGCCGGATGGTTGCAAGAGCTACTGGGTTATCAACACTTTTTCATACTCATCTGCATACTCTGTCTTGTTACCGTAGGGGTATGTTGCTTTATAAAACTTGACAAACCTGCTAAAATTAATAGTCATGAATAATATTCGCCACACAATATTACTGTTGCTATGCCTGATATGCACTACCTCTGTCATGGCTGAGCCAAAGGTAAAAACCGGTATAGAAGTACTCATCGAACAAGATTTTGCCCCTCTTGCGGGTAAGCGAGTGGGTCTTATCACCAACCCTACGGGAGTCGACAGCCGATTGCGCTCGACAATCGACATTCTGCACGAAGCCGACAACGTAAATCTTGTGGCGCTATATGCTCCTGAGCATGGTGTACGAGGCAATATCTATGCCGGCGACAAAGTAAACAGCTCGACCGATAGCAAAACCGGTATCCCTGTACACTCGCTCTATGGCAAGACACGCAAGCCCACTGCCGATATGTTGCGTGGGATTGATGTATTGGTCTATGACATACAGGATATAGGCTGTCGCTCATATACTTTCATCAGCACTATGGGACTTGCCATGCAAGCGGCTGCCGAACAGGGTATTGAGTTTATGGTACTCGACCGCCCCAATCCATTAGGCGGATACCGAGTAGAAGGTTGCCCGGTTGAGGAGGGTTTTACTTCGTTTGTCAGTCAATATCCTATACCTTACATCTACGGACTTACTTGTGGCGAGCTGGCACAACTGCTCAATGGCGAACAAATGATAGGCAAGAAGGCATGTAACCTGACCGTCATTGCCATGAAGGGATGGAGTCGTAGCATGGACTTTGAAGAGACAGGCTTACCATGGGTACTCCCCTCGCCCCACATTCCCGAGCCTATATCGGCCTACTACTATCCGCTATCGGGTATTGCAGGCGAATTGGGCACAATATCAATAGGAGTGGGCTATACAATGCCTTTCCAACTCTTTGCAGCAGAGTGGATTGACGCCGAGAAACTGTCACAACGACTCAATGCGCTCAATCTTCCGGGTATTGCCTTCCGTCCTATTCATTACACACCGTTCTATGGTACAGGGAAAGGCACAAAACTGCAAGGGGTACAGGTACACATCACACATCGCGATAAAGCCACGCTGTCGGAGGTCCAGTTCTATGTCATACAAGAATTGGCATCACTATACCCGCAACACAAGCTATTCGACAAAGCCGAGCAATCGCGCCTCAACATGATAGACAAGGTGTGCGGCACATCACAGATACGACAACTCTTCACCAAGCGTTACCGCTGGGACGATGCTCGCGACTATTGGAACAAAGGCGTAGGCGCATTCAAACAACTATCACGACAATACTATTTATACCCATGATACTACTCATAGCCGATAGTGGCTCGACAACTACCGACTGGGCTGTGGTGAGTGACACTGCTACCCAACACATCAAGACACCGGGTATCAATCCCGTTCATCAAGATGACACAACGATAGAGTGTACCATTACACAAGGCTTGTTGCCACAAATGTATGGTATTACACCCACGCACATCTACTTTTACGGCGCCGGATGTGTGGGTGGCGAGACCAATATGCGATTGAATGATATACTGCATCGATACTTTCCACTCGCTCACATAGAGATTGAAAGCGACCTGCTAGGTGCAGCCCGCAGCCTGTGTGGACACAACCGAGGCATAGCCGCCATATTGGGTACGGGAGCAAACTCGTGCTACTACGATGGTAATGAGATTGTTGCCAACATACGACCGTTGGGTTATATATTGGGCGATGAAGGTAGTGGTGCATCGTTGGGCAAGGCTTTTCTTCGTGCATTGTTGCGCAATGAGTTGGGCAGCGAATTGTTGGAAGAGTTCTACACAGCGCACGACACCGATTATCACAAACTCATCACACGCATATATCGTGAGCCGGCAGCCAACCGATTCTTGGCATCACTATCGCCATTTATTGCATCACACCTCGATAACGTAGCTGTGCACACGATTGTCGCCGACACGTTTGTCTCGTTTATCGACAACCATATCAAGCGATACGATTACGCCCACTGCCCCTTACACCTCACCGGCTCGGTGGCACATTACTACAAGCATATCATCGCCGAAGTAGCACAACACAAAGGCATTGAAATAGGCACTATTACACGCACCCCTATCGAGGGGCTTATTACATACCACACAAACAATAGATTATGAAAGCTGCACTATACCTAATACCCGTAACACTGGGCGACACCGATATAGATCGCGTACTACCCAATCACAACCGCAACATCATTGCAGGCATCAGCCACTATGTAGTTGAAAACATCCGCTCGGCACGCCGTTTCCTACGCCGTTCCAATCCCGATATTGTTATCGACGATCTCACCTTCTACACCCTCGACGAGCACACACGTCCCGAGGAGGTTGCATCATTCCTTGCACCCTTGCGCGAGGGTAAACCTATGGGTGTCATTTCGGAAGCCGGATGCCCGGCCATTGCCGACCCCGGAGCCGACCTCGTAGCCATAGCTCAGCGCGAAGGACTCCCCGTTGTGCCTCTCGTAGGTCCCTCATCGATACTCATGTCACTCATGGCAAGCGGATTTAACGGACAGAGCTTCGCCTTCAACGGTTATCTGCCGGTAGAACCCGGTGAGCGCACTCGCAAGATAAAGCAACTTGAGCAACGTGCCTACAGCGAAGACCAGACCCAAATATTCATAGAGACCCCCTATCGCAACCACAAGATGATAGAGGAACTCGTGCGCACCTGTCGCCCCAACACCCGCCTATGCGTAGCGTGCGACATCAGTTGCGAAGGCGAAGAGATACACACCCGCACCATAGCCCAATGGAAAAAGGCCAAATACGACATCCAAAAACGCCCCGCGATATTCTTGATATATAAGTAAGTAGATATGTGAATTACATAAATGATAATTAAATTCAAACCATTAGTATTTATGTACATCACTATTTCATGAGCAGTATTGATTTTTCGAGTGTTTTGATGTAACTTTGCGCGATTGTATAGTCTAAGTTATACAGTTAATTTGCGTGCAGTAATAAGTAAAGATGATTGACCAACATACCATAGACCGCATCATCGACGCCGCTAATATTGTAGAGGTGGTATCGGACTTTGTTACGTTGCGCCGTCGCGGTGCCAACTATGTGGGTCTGTGTCCTTTCCATGACGAGAAGACACCATCATTCTCGGTATCACCGGCACGTGGTATATGCAGGTGTTTCAGTTGTGGCAAGGGTGGTAACTCGGTTCACTTCATCATGGAGCATGAGCAGGTATCATATTACGAGGCTCTGAAATACTTGGCACGCAAGTACAACATTGAGATACAAGAGCGACAACTGAGCGAGGAGGAGAAGCAGCGCAAGACCGACCGCGAGAGTATGCTCATTGTCAATGACTTTGCCCAGAAGTTTTTTGCCACCAACTTGCTTGAAAATGCCGAAGGTCGCTCGATAGGTTTGAGCTACTTTCGTGAGCGTGGATTTGGTGAAGATATAATCAAGAAATTTGGGTTGGGCTACTCTCCCGACAAGCGCGATGCATTGGCGCAAGAAGCTGTAAGAAAAGGATATAAGAAAGACTACCTTGTAAAGACCGGCTTGTGCATAGAGTCGCAACAGGGGTCGCTGTATGACCGCTATAAGGGTCGTGTTATCTTTCCTATACACAGCTTGTCGGGCAAGGTGATTGCCTTTGGTGGTCGCATCTTGAAGAAGGATGAGAAGGCTGCCAAGTATGTCAACTCGCCCGAGTCGGAGGTATACCACAAGAGCGATGTACTATATGGTATATATCACGCCAAACAAGCTATTGTCAAGAACGACTTTTGCTATCTTGTAGAGGGCTACACCGATGTGTTGTCGATGCACCAAGCCGGCATTGAAAATGTTGTTGCTTCGTCGGGTACCTCTCTCACACCGGGACAAATACGCCTCATACACCGCTTTACCAACAATATCACGGTGCTATATGATGGCGATGCAGCCGGTATCAAAGCCTCGTTGCGAGGTATCGACCTCATCTTACAAGAGGGGTTAAATATCAAGGTAGTACTACTACCCGACGGCGACGACCCCGACTCTTTCTCAAAGAAACAGAGTGCAGCAGATTTTACTGCCTACATACGTGCTCACGAAACGGACTTTATTCGTTTCAAGACCAATTTGCTACTCGAAGGCGCCGGCAACGACCCTATCAAGCGCGCCACACTCATAGGCGATATTGTGCGCACAATAGCCATCGTACCCGACAACATCCTGCGCACTATCTACGTTCAGGATTGCGCCCGACTGCTGTCGGTCGACGAAAAAATGCTGATGCGTGAGGTAAACAATATTCACCGCGACAAACGCGAACAGGATATTGCCAATACCGCCAACAAATATCGCCAACAACGTGAGAAACAGAGCTATCCAGCACCTACATACCCTACTAAAGTATCGGGTAGTGCAACCACACCCGTGCAAGCGACTGTCGATGTACCTCCCCCACCCGAGCAACTGCCCGTGCCTCCAATAGAGGCATACGACACTCCTGCTACTCCTATTGAGAATGAGCCATTGCCTCCCCTCGACCAATATACCGAGCCTCAACCACCGGCCGGCGAAGAGACATCGGACGCTAAGCCTATACACATCGACTTGCCCACGGCCAAGAAAGAGGACAAAATCATAGAAGAGTGCGAGCGTACATTGGCACGCTACATATTGCGATATGGGTATGCCAAGATGATTCAATATGACGAGAACGGCGAAACATCGGAGTGTGAAGTGCTCGACTACATCACACAAGAGTTGGTTGCCGATGATGTGAAAATATCGCACCCCATATATGCTCGCATCTTGCAGGAAGCTCAACACATCGACCGCGAGTTGGCTCGTCGTTATGGCGACATGAAGCAAGAACAAAGTCTGCCCCGCCTGCGCGAGGCTTTGCAAGTACAACTCGATGAGATACACAGCAAAGAAGACGCCGATGAAAAGTTGCTCAAAATGGCCGAGGAGCGCTTCTTGAATGCATGTGAAGCGGTAAGATATGAAGCCGAGATAGCCTACATCGGTCACTCATTTATCAACAACCCCGATATGGAGTTGAGTAGCATCGCTATAGACCTGATGAGCGATCGCCACCAGCTGAGCAAGATACACACCAAATATCAAGTAATAGAGCGCGACGTTGACCGCCTTAACGAACTGATACCACGTGCTGTGTTTGAACTGAAGGATGCTATACTCATGCGTCGCATAGAAGAGCTACGCAACACCCTGCGACATTTGCAATCGGCAGGAGATAATGACGAAGTACTGCGCGTAATGGAACAGATAGCTCAATATATGGAAGTGCGCAAGAGCTTGGCCCTATACCTCGGCGAGCGTATCATCCCCGCCAAGACCAAGTAGTAAACAAAACCTAAAACAAATATATATTATGTATTATCTCGAAGCCCGAAACATTGTCAAACAATATGCCTCACACAAGGCACTCGACAATGTTACCGTACAAGTACCCGAAAACCACATATATGGCTTGTTGGGTCCTAACGGTGCAGGCAAAACAACACTTATTCGTATCATCAACCACATCACCGGTCCTGATAGTGGCGAGGTGTATATCGACGGACGCATATCTGTTCCGTCGGATGTAGAAAATATTGGCTACCTACCCGAGGAACGAGGCTTGTACAAGAAAATGAAGGTTGGCGAACAACTCATGTACCTTGCCCGTCTCAAAGGTCTTACCCGCAATGATGCCAAGGGGCAGATAAAGTATTGGCTTAACAAATTTGACATTGCCAACTGGGAGAAAAAGAAGGTCGAGGAGCTATCGAAAGGTATGCAACAAAAAATACAATTTATCGCAACCGTTATTCACCGCCCCAAGTTGCTCATCTTCGACGAGCCGTTCAGTGGCTTTGACCCTGTAAATGCCAATTTGCTCAAAAACGAAATTCTTGAATTGCGCCAACAAGGTGCTACCATCATATTCTCTACACACAACATGGCATCGGTCGAGGAGATTTGTGACGAAATAACGCTCATCAATCGCTCACAAGCCGTATTGCAAGGTGAGATAAACAGCATACGACAAGCTCATAAGAAACACCTGTTCAAGGTGTCGTACCATAACGATGAGACAATACCGGGCTTCACATTGCGTAGCAACGATGTGTACCACGTTATGGAATACGGACAGACCGGTGGTCACAACACAGCTATTGTGCGCAAATGCGATAAAGATACAACCAACAACGAACTCATTCAAGCCTTGATGCGCGAATGTCAACTCACCACATTCGAGGAAATACTACCCTCGATGAACGAAATATTCATCGATACCGTAGGAGCGCCCATTGAGAACGAATAATCAACCATTAAAGAGAATATTATGAGCAAAATATCATTAATAATCGAAAACGAATACATGACAAGAGTAAAGAAAAAATCGTTCCTTGTCATGACCCTTCTTACCCCGGTACTCATGGTAGCACTGTGTTGTGTACCGGTGCTTATCGAACTATTTTCGAGTAGCGAGATGCGCAACGTAACCGTTGTAGACCAAACAGGACTCTACCGCGAAGTATTTGTCGATAACGAGGAGTATACCTACACCTACCTCGATACTGAGACAACATCGGAGCAAATGCGCAACGACGAGACCCCCTATGCCAATATTGTCATCACCGACAATTTGCTCGACAACCCCAATGCCATGACAATATATTCGCATAGACAAATTACAGCGGGATTTGAAAGCCAAACAGAGAGGAGCATGGAGGAGTTTCTCCATGAAGCCAAATTGGCTACCTTCGACATCCCCGGTCTGCAACAAATCATCGACGAAAGCGACGTACAAATCAACATGAGTTCAATTCGCTTCGATGAAGAGGGCGAAACACAAACCTCGGCAGGCCTTGCTACTGCCATTGGTATGATTTCGACCTTTGTTATTTATATGTTCCTCTTTGCCTACGGAGGTATGGTTATGAGCAGTGTTATGCAAGAAAAGACCAACCGTATCGTAGAGGTAATGGTATCGTCGGTAAAACCCTTTGAATTGATGATGGGTAAAATCATCAGTGTGGGACTCGTGGGCCTTACACAGATAGGTATCTGGGTACTATTAATCGTAGGATTGGGTATAGGTGCATCATTTGCATTCGGTATACCCTTGTTTATGAACAACGAAGAGTTGTTGGCAGAAGCACAAAACATGAGCGGAGCTGCTATGGCCGGTGGCGCTGCAATAGACCCCGATATGCTCGATATCGCCCAAACATTGTCGGGTATCAACTTTACTCAAATAATTGTATGCCTCATCCTATATTTTATAGGAGGTTATGTTATCTATGCATCACTCTTTGCGGCAATAGGTTCGGCTGTGGACAATGAAACCGACAGTAACCAATTCCTTATGCCTATTACCCTCATCATAATCTTTGCCTTCTACGTAGGTCTGTTCAGTGCCGAAGACCCCGAAGGAGGTATGGCATGGTGGTGCTCTATGATACCATTTACATCGCCTATCGTGATGATGGTGCGCATACCCTTTGGTGTTGCCGTGTGGGAACTCATCCTCTCATTTGCCATACTCTTTGCATCGGCTATAGGTATGACATGGTTAGCATCGCGCATATACCGTGTAGGCATACTCTTGTATGGTAAGAAACCTTCGTACAAAGAATTGTTTAAATGGATAAAATATAAAGCCTGATACCATGAAACGAATTATTTCATTACTTATGTCGGCAACACTATGCGTAGTGTTGATGACCGCTTGCAAAAGCTCTCAACAAGCCACCTCTGCTAATAACTATCCCGATTGGTTACAAGCCAAGATGGGTGTGCTCAACGAACGACACAGCGAAATTACCCTCTTCGAACACGAAGGACAACCCTACTATGCCGTGTTTGTAAAAGGCCCTGATAAGTCGTACGATATGAACCGCACAACTATTTATGACGCCAATGGCGAGGTATACCTGACACTGGGAGGCCTTCGCAAGCGCAACGATAAAGAGATACAATTCTTCAACAATGCCGAGAATAAAGGCGTGATATGGCAATCGGACATCGCCCGCGAAAAGAAAACAAAGCAATAGAAATAACGCAATGAAAAAGTTCATATACACACTTGCGCTTGCAATTAGTCTCACCTTAACAGGTTGTTCGCAATGGGTAGAAGGAGACCCACTGCTTTGGGAAAATGGAGACGTTGTAACGACACCCGAACTTACCATTGAAATTCCTGAACAAATTACAACAGAGACACTGAGCTTCACCACAAAAGTAAAGAATGCCTCGTCAATGGCTTTTGTCGTTGTGGAAGGTTCAAAAAAGGTCGACTTTCAGGATCTTATGTACGGTTATGTATCGGGAGTTGTTAAAACCTCTATTACCACCGAAAGCTTTGAACATACTTTCAAAGTAGATGGCATCGTTGCCGGACGTACCTACACACTATATGCAGCTGTTGCCGACAAACACCGTTTAATGACCACACTTAAGAAAAACATAAAAGCCATTGATGGAGTATCGCCCTATATAATAGGAGATTCAAAACTTGCAGCCACCAATTGTGGTACTCTTGCCACTGTTACGTTCAATGAGCCTATTGTTCACGATAGCAACATGGGCGCTATTACCTACGATATCTACAACGAGAACTTAGAAGTTGTCCTATCGGGTACAGCACAAGCAAGAGCCGTTAGCAATCAACTCACAGTATCACTGCCGGCGCCTGCATCTTTCGATGCCACTGCGGTTGTACTACTCTCATTTGAGCAAGGTGCAGTAAAAGATGCCCATGGCAACGAGATGACAGCAATAAAGAATGTCGTTGACGAAGAGGGTTATCCCACCGGTCCATGGTGGTTATATGAAGGATACATCAGCGATGGTCACAATTATGTCTTTACAGGTAAGATTGATTTAGGCTCGGGTACACGCCAACAATTCCGAAGCCCGGCGCAGGCATTGACCCACGTTGCCAACAATATCACTATAGAAGGTGTGACAGCAAAAGCATGGACAATGCCATCTATTCTCAATGCTCTATCATCGGGAGTCGTTACAGCCAATGAAGCTGTACCGGCTTATACCTACACCAAGACTATTGATGGTAAGGAAACAGGAATTATCAGTTTCTACGACACAAACAACGGCACTCCCTTGCTTGGTACAGTAGTGTTGGATGATACAGAAAACGTGTATGAAGTATATGCTGCGGACTATGACATGTCGGCCGGCAAAATATATCCGGGTTGGGACTTTGCCTTGTCACAAGACCTATATCGGTCCGATTATAGCTGCAACTACATAGGTGCTTGTCCTGTGATTATCACAATAGATAATGACACCAAAGAAATAATGATAGTTGCCGATATCGACCCCGAAACATTCCAATTCACAGACGGAGAAACCGTCACTGGCAGCTACAAGGTCAACATGCGTAGCACTCCTACCGTTATCAAGAATATAAAAATTCACACATTCCGCGAGAAGATATTACGATATACCAAGTAATATCATACTATTGAAGACATAGAAAGAGGCTGCACGCAGGTGTGGCCTCTTCTACTTTATAAGGTGTATTATTACCGAACACTTCAGCGACACTGTATCGAGCTGATGTGGCATGGGTATAAACGAAAAAACCGACCCTGTTGTTACAGAATCGGTTTTTAGGGTGGAAGATGGGAATCGAACCCACGACACCTGGAACCACAATCCAGTGCTCTAACCCCTGAGCTACATCCACCATTTAAATGCGGTGCAAAGATAAGCACTAATTTTATATTACGCAATAGCAAACGGCAAGTTTTTTGTGTTTTTGTTAAAGAATTTTTCTCATTCTTGCCTATCGTTTATTCAATGTATTGTATATCAACATCGTGAAGTGGATAAAAAAACTTCCATTGCCAACTGTAATCGATGACAATGGAAATTAAATTATATCTTAGCTATCAGATGCGCACCTTAGTTGCACGACCATCAACCTCGACAATATAAATGCCCGATTGCAAATTGTCGACAACCGATGTACGACCTTCATATACCATATTACCCACAATATTGTACACGCGTACAACTTGTGCAGGGTTAATACCTTTTATGTAAAGTACGCCATTCATTGCACCAACCTTAAGAGTCTCCTTGGGTGCAACAGCTACACCTGACGAGGGATTATTTTGCCATGCAAATACGGGGTAACCGCCATTGAGCGACTTTGTATCCATTTCCCAAGGCGCAGTTGCATCGCCGGCATTAAGCAATGTTACCATAGCCTCCGATTTCATATCCTCTTCGCTCTTCTTTGTCACGCCCGATGCCTCTTCAAACTTACCATTGTCAAGGAAATAGCAGTTTTGCACCAATACACTGAAGTCGGCATCGCCGACAATGGGTTGAGGTGAAGAGATGAAAGTTTCGGCAGCTATCACTTCGCCTACATTATAACAATTGACAATACGTGTGCCACTATCGTATGCCGAGCCTACGATACCACCCACAAACATACCGTTGGGAGCATTGATAATACCTTTGTTATAACAGTTGGTAATCTCTACGCCATACATGGCAGTACCTACGATACCACCTACATCGCTATTGCCGGTGAGCGTACCGCCAAAATAGCAACGATCTATTTTACCACCGGCACCTATAGCCACTACCCCACCTGAACCAAAGGTTGACTCACTGTTGATTGTAGCCAGACTTGCACTGCATTGCAATGTACCGCCATTCATTTGACCCACAAGACCGGCAGTAAGTTCACCACCTGTAACAATCGAGCGAGCACCCAAGATGACATTCTTCACAAGAGCACCTTCATCGAGACATGCAAAGAGTCCTGTACCACCTACGGCTTGAAAGTCGGTAGCTATATACTCGATATGAATATTATCGATAGTCTTGAAGTTGCCGTCGAATGTGCCCAAGAAGTACTTCGACTCGTCAATAAGCGAGCCTTGTGGATCATCGGAATTTACATACTCATCAAAAAAACCGACGGGAAGAATTTTCATGCCGGCATCGGCACTCATATCAAGGTCGTTTACCAAGAAAAAATACTCGCCTTCATAGGTAGTACCTGCTGTCACTTGTTGCTGAAAATAGGCAAAATGTTGCTCTGTTTCGATAAGATAGGGCGAAGTAACGGTTCCGTCACCTTTAGTCCATGCTTGCGCTGTACCATCCCACGCAGCTTGTGCGGTAAAAAGTGTCATAGCAGAAGCTGCAAGTAAAAAGTAGTTTTTCATCATATATATACATTTAAAGGTTATTATGCGTATAGCAAATATACATATAATTTGTACTCACGATACCTTATATATGTTTTTTTATGGATAAAGTTCTTTTTTTTGATTAAAGTCAAAAAAAAAATAGAATTTAACTACTCCCCTACATTACGGAATACGAAATGATGCCCGTCGTAACGCATGGCCACAATGCCCCAATAAACAAAACGAGCCAAGAGTTGCTGTGCATCGTAACGCGAAATATGAGTCATACGACATATACGCGACAAGCTACACTCTTCCTCGCGCGACAACAAGTCAAGTACAAGGCTCTCACGCTCGGTAAAGCTAATTACCACAGGTTGTGCGTTGCACTCTTGCTGCCACACTTGCAGATGTGTAGGTGTGGCCAATATATTCTCATCGGCTACACGCACATAGGCCCACAAGCGATTGTTCTCGTCACGAGCCATTATGGGGCGTTTCGTAGCGCTGGGCACATCGGCTACAAGTATCGTATGTCCGTCGACTCTATAGGTAGTCATCTTAACTTCCACCACCGGACTACAATACAACTGAGCTGCAGCCTCTATCATATACATCTCCTCCTCACTGCGCACGCCTGCTATACGTCCATTATCCTTCACTCCAATGAGCAAACGACCACCTTGCGTATTGGCAAACGCCGACAGGGTACGAGCTATCTTGCGAGCATCCGAGATTTCATACTTGAAATCCTGCTCGACATGCTCACCTTGGGCTATAAGGGCGTGAATATATGATGTGGCATCGGTTACTTTCATAATGCAAAGATAAGGCAAGAAATTATATTTACGAAAAAATAATGCCAAAGGCCATCGTAATACCACCTTTTTGTGGTAACTTTGCAACACAAAATTTACTAAATAACGCAAAACAGTTCATTCATATTATGATAAATCGTGTAATTATACGTTCAAAGGTAGTACAGGTAGCATATTCGTACTTTATTACCGAAAACAAGAGTATCGCCGAGGCCGAAAACGAGTTACTACACAGTCTTGAAAAGGGTCATGAGTTGTACTACGCACTATTGCAGTTGATGATCGACCTCACCGACTTGCAAGCTCAACGCTTAGAGACCGCCCGCAACAAGTACCTTCCCACTGCCGAGGAGCGCAACCCCAACATGCGTTTTGTCAACAACCGATTTATCAACGACCTGCGCAACAATGCCGACTTTGCCGAGCACTATGCCGACAAGCCTTTCTCTTGGGCTGTTACTGCCGAGACATTCCTCAACAACATGCTCAACACCATTATCGACACCGAGGAGTATCGCAACTACATGAATGCTCCTACTAACGATGCCGAGCAAGACTGGGAATTGTGGCGCACACTGTTCAAGAATGTCATTGCACCCTCCGATGAGCTTACCGATGCGGTTGAGAGTCTTTCGCTATACTGGAACGAAGAACTTAATGTTGAGGCAACATTTGTTCTTAAAACCATCAAGCACTTCCGCAACGAGAGTGAGAGCGAGAGTGTGAAGATGTTGCCCATGTACAAGGACGACGAAGACCGCAAATTTGCCCTCGACCTATTGCACAACACTCTTGCCAACGAAAAGCTATATCGCAACTACATCGACCGATTTACCAAAAACTGGGAAATTGAGCGCATCGCCTTTATGGACGTGGTGATTATGTTGGTAGCTATCAGCGAGTTGATACACATGCCCTCTATACCCACTGTTGTTACACTCAATGAGTACATCGAACTTGCCAAGACATTCAGCACCGAGCAAAGCAGCAACTTTATCAACGGCGTGCTCGATGCAATAGTTAAGGAGCTTAAAAAAGAGGGTATAATAAATAAGGATTAAAATATTTGTTATATATTTGTGGAGTATATACAACTCCTGCCGTGTAATATATAGGAAAACACATTACAACAAGATGTGTTATACCAAGCAGGAAGGTAACGTACCACAAACAACAGATAAATACAATAAAAATAACCTAAAAACAAAAAGAATAAATTATGACACTTTCAACAATCTTATTGCAAGCACAAGCCCAAGGCTCGGGCTGGACCAGTATCATCATGATGGTAGCCCTCATCGCTATCTTCTACTTCTTCATGATACGTCCCCAACAAAAACGCCAAAAAGAGATACAAAAGGCTCGTGAAGCACTCACCAACGGCGATAAAGTAATGACTGCCGGTGGTATATATGGCAAGGTAAAAGAGGTAAGCGAAAAATATTTCATCATCGAAATTGCCGAGAACACACGCATTCGCGTGGCTAAAGACTCGGTATATCCCGCTGCCGACGAGACTCCCACTCAAGCATAATTATTAAGGAGCATACACACAAAGCGAGGGCGCAAAAAATTGTGCCCTCGTTTGGCTTAAAAACATCACCATGAGCATACAATCATTCTTCAGCAAAATAGGCGAGCAACTACAGAGCCTCAAAAGACTCAGTCACACCGAACAAGGTCGAGAGATATTTACCTTTCTGGGATTTGTAGTGTTGGCAACAGGTATATGGTTTATTCTCGCTACCAACGACAACCGCGAGGATGTTGTACAGATACCCATCGAACTCACCAATATACCCCAAGAGGCCATGATGCTGCAAGATATGCCCCCTTACGTCGAAGCACGCATTCGCGACAAGGGTGCTGCACTGCTCAGCTACGACATCAATGGCATAAGCCCTATAAAGGTCAACTTCGAACGCCATAGCAACCAACGTGATGCTATAGTCATCAACAATAGTGCTATTATCGAATATGCACGTCGTCAACTTCGCGCCACTACAACAATCAACGATATAGCGCCCGACTCTATCCGCATAGCTTTTACTTACGACCAGGGTCGACGCCTGCCCGTAACTATCGATGCCGACATAAGCACATCGCCATTCTGCACACTCAGCGACAGCATATACATTACAACCGACAGCGTAACTATATATGGTAAAGCTGCGCAAATAAACCGTATAGATGCACTCAGCACCGAAGAGATAGTGGCACACAACATCAACGATACTACCTACATACGAGCACGCATCAAGCCCGTCGAAGGCACACGTATCATACCCGACAGCGTCACCGTAGTAATACCCGTTGAGGAATACACCACCAAAACCCTGTCGGTACCCATCGTCATCGGTGGCGTACCACAAGGACACAGTGTAATGACATTCCCCTCACACATCACCATCACCTGCCTCGTACCCATGAGCAAGTATGCCGGTGTTGCAAGCGATGACTTTCTTATAGGCAACACATTTGCCCAGATAGAACAAACACCTGGCACTTACGGTGCAATAAAGGTACTCAATGCCCCTCAATATGCTCACAATATCACACTATCGACCGATAGCGTTGAGTACATTATAAGCAAAAACACTGCACCTCAACAGCCCGACACCATACAACCATGAACACCCCCATACAAATAGGTATAACCGGTGGTATAGGCAGTGGCAAAAGCATTGTTTCGCGCATGCTCGGCATCATGCACTACCCCGTGTACGACACCGACAGCCGTGCAAAGGAGCTCATGGACACCCCCACCCTGCGACAAGCACTCGTCGAGCAATGGGGTAGCGACATCATCATGCCCGATGGCCAGATAAACCGCCCCTTGCTGTCAAGCATCGTATTCAACGATCCACAACAGCTCACCCACCTCAACAACATTGTACACCCAGCCGTGCGCAACCACTACGCACAGTGGGTACAGCAACAACAGTCGCCTATAGTATTTGTAGAGAGCGCCATACTACACCAAGCCGGTATGGACACCACCCTACACCACATTTGGGTAGTAGAGGCCGACCGCGATACACGCATACGACGCGTCATGCAACGCAACAACCTGGGTCGCCAAGAAATAGAGGCACGCATAGCCTCGCAACACCCCACCCCCATCGACCACCGCACACACATCATAGCCAACAACGACCATGATGCCGTTCTGCCACAAATATTGGCATTACTCAACCAACTCCTATGAAATGTCATAAAACAGAGTCAAGCCAACTTATAAGGACTCTCTTAACGTAATTTTACAACCCAACGCTTGCAAATTCACAAGCTAATACTAACTTTGCATTCGCTATACAAACAACAAAATAAACAGAAATATGTTAAAGAAAATTCTTGCCATTTCCGGCAAACCCGGACTATACAAACTCGTATCACAAGGTAAAAACATGCTCGTTGTAGAATCGCTCCTCAACGGCAAGCGCACACCCGCCTACAACCACGAGAAGATTATTTCACTCGGCGATATAGCCATGTTTACCGACAGCGACGAAGTACCCTTGAACGAAGTGTTCGAGAGCATGAAACAGCTCGAAAACGGTGGTAAAGCATCGGTAAGCACCAAAGACAGCGAAAAGACATTGCGCGAATACTTGGGCAAAGTACTCCCCAACTTCGACCGCGACCGCGTGTACACAGCCGACATCAAGAAACTCATCAGCTGGTACAACCTCCTCATCGACAACGGCTACAACAACTTCGAAGACCTAGACTCATACGCAGCCGAGGCCCAAGAAAACATCGCCCACGACAAGGCTTAACATCCTATTCAACAAAATACCACTGCAAGGGCTGTGTCGGCGACACAGCCCTTGTTTATTAGTTACAACACCCGCCACACACCGGCACAACTGAATAAGAGAGGAAAGCACCCACCCACCCCAAGCAACAAAATCGTGCAAATAAGCCATCCGCAACAGACACAACAGACTCAGACAAACAGACTCAGCACAATAACTCAGCAATGACTCAGCACAAAATAAAATCTAAATAAAATCGCCCAACACTTGGTAAATATAAAAAAAACACCTATATTTGCACTCGCAAAAGCAATGGTGCCATAGCTCAGTTGGTAGAGCAAAGGACTGAAAATC